>MHBL01000402.1 GCA_001803235.1 Lentisphaerae bacterium RIFOXYA12_64_32 | reverse complement strand
CGGGGACGGGGCAGCGGCTTGGGTCAGGTTCTCCCGGACCGGTGCCGCCAACGGCACAACCGACGCAGCACGGCGCGCGCTGGGCAACGGACCGGCTACCACCCCGGGCAACGGCGCGCCCTGCGGTGCGGCGGCCTCGCGGGACGCGGGAACAGCGGCGGCGGCGTGCAGGCTGCCGTGGTTCGGGGGCGGGACGGTTGCCGCGGTCGGGGACGGGGCAGCGGCTTGGGTCAGGCTCTCCCGGACCGGTGCCGCCAACGGCACAACCGACGCAGCACGGCGCGCACTGGGCAACGGACCGGCTACCACCCCGGGCAACGGCGCGCCCTGCGGTGCGGCGGCCTCGCGGGACGCGGGAACAGCGGCGGCGGCAGGCGGCAGGCGGTCGTGGTTCGGGGGCGGGACGGTTGCCGCAGTCGGGGACGGGGCAGCGGCTTGGGTCAGGCTCTCCCGGACCGGTGCCGCCAACGGCACAACCGACGCAGCACGGCGCGCGCTGGGCAACGGACCGGCTACCACCCCGGGCAACGGCGCGCCCTGCGGCGCGGCGGTCTCGCGGACTGCGGGAGCGGCGACGGCGGCAGGCCGCAGGCCGCCGCGATTCGGCGGCGGCACGGCTACCGCAGTCGGGACCGTGGCAGCGGCTTGAGCCAGGCTCTCCCGGACCGGCACGGCCGACGGCACAACCGGTGCAGCACGGCGCGCACTGGGCAACGGACCGGCAACCACGCTGGGCAACGGTGCCCGCTGCGGCGCGACTGCAACCTGCGGCACGACTGCGGCACTCGCCTCTCGCGGGGGCTCGGCAGCAGCGGGCCGGCCAGGAACGAATTCAGCAAGGCGCACGTCGAGACGTGCCGAGGACTCGAGGCCGGGGCCCCGCGACTCACGCAACGGAACGGGTCGGTGGGTTGCCACTGCCGCATCATCGCTCCTCACCACCGGCCTCAGCGGCTCGGACACGACCGTCTCCGGCATGCCCGGTTCGCGAGCCGGCGCGGTTGCCACACCCGTTGCCAAGGCCGACCCGCGTGCGGAGTCCGCACTGCCGGGAACCGCGGAGAACCGTCGCGCGACGCCGGGACGCGACCCGGTCACCCCCGCCGTGCGGTGTCCCGCCAATGACTCGGCCACGGCCGAACGGTGCGTGGCGGCAGGAATCGTCCCGGTGGCAACAGACTCGGACTGAATGCGGCGCGGGGTGACGGCCAACGGTGTGTTCCGAATGTCGGCCTGGGGGACTGCCGGCACGGAGGGCTGGGCCTCTCGTGCCGCCGTCGACGTTGCACCAGCGACGGCGACGGGTACAGCGGGGCCGCGGCTGGAAGGGCGCAGGGGCCGCACGACGCGCGTTGCTGATTCAGACTCTGTCGCCCGCGGGGTCACGGCGGCCTGGCCGCCGGTCACCGGCGAGTCGGCGAACCGACGGACATCGCGTGCGGACACCGCATTAGCCTGCGGCCCGGGTGCCGCGGCTTGCGGACCGCGCGGAATCGGTGTGAACTGGGTCCCGACAGCGACGGGTTGCGCCTGAGGCACAGGCGCGGCAAGCGCCGCTGCAGCGTCCGGCGCTTGGCGAGGGGACGACTCGCGGCCGTAGCCCGCCCTGGCGGACGCCTCTGGACGCGAAACCGTGCCGAGGGTCGAGCGAGGCACACGCCCCGACTCAGCCATTGTGACGTTCACGGTCGATGGCCGCGCGTCGGACGCTGTCGGAGTCGTGGCGGTTCGCGTCCGCGACTCACGGCGAGGCCGGACCTCGCCCGTCGCGGGGGAGGCGTTTCGGGGTTGCTTCTGGCGGCTGACGAACACGTTGCGGGCGGCGGATGCCGGCGCGGCAGTCCTCTGTGCCTGCTGGGTCACGGGCGCGGCAATCGCAGCGCGGTCTTGCCCGGTTTGCGCTGCGGTCTCCGCAGCGGCAGATTGCCTTGACGGCGCGGCTGGCACAACGACGTCACTCGCTGCGGCCGGCGCCGCAGGCGGAACCGTCAGTGTTCCGACGTTCTCGACCACAGGCGGGCGTGAAACCGAGGCCGGGGTACTGGGCGCTCGTGCCGGCCGTTGCGGTGTCGACGGCCGAGTTGCCAAGGGGGTGCTGTTGTTTGCCATTGCGGCGACCGGGGCAGGAACCGCGTCTCGGGATTCCACCGTCAACGTCCCGGCCTGACTGGCGGCCTGCGGCCGGGCGTCCACCGGAGTGGCGGCGACAGCCACAGGGACATTTTCCGGTCTGCGACCGCTCGGACGCTGGGGCTGAACCGTCCGCCCCGTGTCTGCCGGCTGGAGCACGGCCAAACCGTCCGGAACCGAGGAGTCCCGACGGTCGACAGTCGACGCCGCTCCTGGCGTTTCAGGCCGCGCGCCGGCCATTTCCGGGGACCGGGTGCTGGCGCGTTTCGCACTGGCCGAACGCGACCCGCTTTGTGTCGCTGCCGCGCGGCGCGCGGCGCGCTTGGACATCGGGACAACGCCAGCCTGGGCGCGCTTCGGATCCTCGACGGCAACGGCCGCAGTGGGACGTGCAGCCGTCTGGGTCGAGGCGCGAACTTGCGGTCCGGCGTTCGGGGTGGCTGTTGGGGCCGCCACCGGCGTTGCGGCGCGCGGGCCGGCGTCCCATGCGTACCCCCGGGCCATGGACATCAGAAGCAGGGCTGCGGGCGGCATCGTGACATTTGCATTGCGGTCATGCGCCGTGGCCTTTTCCTTGACCGGTTCAGGCCGTGCCGCCGACGCAGCGGCGGTCCACTCCTGGGCTGGGGCCGGATCAAAAGCGCCCCTCGCCAACGGCTTGCGAGGGCGGAGCACGGGAAGGCCGCCGGCGCCCCCGATCTTCGCCGGGTCCGGGGCAAATGAAGGCGTGAACGTGGGAGTGCTCATGAGGATCCCTTTTCCGAGAGACGCCGGACCACTTCCAGGATGCGTCCGGCCTTCTTGGCATTCTCCGGGTCGCTGTCCTTCAGCATGACGGCGAAAAGCGGG
Organism: Lentisphaerae bacterium RIFOXYA12_64_32; assembly: GCA_001803235.1. Lineage (GTDB taxonomy): Bacteria > Verrucomicrobiota > Lentisphaeria > Oligosphaerales > YB12-FULL-65-16 > YB12-FULL-65-16. The sequence continues at coordinate 77,619 of MHBL01000402.1, read as the reverse complement.
CCGGTAAGTTTTGGCGGCAAGTAAAAGATGACCTGGGCGGCAGCCTTCTCCTCCATCTGCAGCAGCATCTTGGCGCCGTCCTTGCTGTCGGCGCTGGCGATCACCGTGGCCACTCGGCTAGCGTTCTCCTTCTGCTGCGCGTCGATAGTAATGAACAACTTCTGCACCATCTCGATCTTCTTTTCGACCTCCTGCTGAAGCTTCGCCGTGGTGGCGGCCATCTCATCCAGGACCCGGCGTTGCTCGGCAATCTTTTCCCGCTCGGCGGCCAATCTTTCCTTCTCGGCGGCGATCTCGTCGTACAGTTTGGCCGCGAACGCCTCGCCTTCGCGCCGGGGGGTCTTGGCTTCGGTGCTCTTGACCCCCGGCGGCTGAGGGACGTGACCTTCGTCCTTGGCCGCGAACAGGGGGTTCATTCCGAAAGGCAGTTCGCCCGTCGCAAAGGTGTAGCCCATGAGGCTGACGCAGAACGCGGCGATGGAACTGGAAGCCAGCACCACGATGCCGAGGAAGCGGATGATGGTGTCGCTTTTATCCATAGAAGCACATCTCGGTTTTTCCGGGCTAGACGGCCCGTGCCTTCCAATGGGTCATCAGGGTCCCGATCTCGTCCAGGCGCTGTTGGTCTTGACGCCGCGCAGCCAAGGCCCACTCGTCATGCCGGCGCTCTCGGTGCTTCTCGAGTTTGCGGACCTCAACCCTGGCCGCCAGGAGTTCCTGGCGCCGGGTCTCGACGGTTGCCGCCGCGGTAGCGACGACGGCGGCCTGCGCGTCGAGAGCCGCCCGCTGCCGCCCCATGTAACGGTCCCACTGCAACAGGTCGCCCGCGGTCGTCGGGGGCGTCTGAATCCGGGTCTGCAGCGCCCGATGGATGGCGTCCTCGATCTGCCGCTGCCGTTGCCGTTCCGTTTCCAGCCGACGAAGCGCCGCCGCCAGTTCCGCCTGGCAACGCTCTTCTTCCTGGCGTCGGAACGAGAGCACGCCTTCAAGGGTGTACTGAAAACGCTTCATGTCGTCAGGATCCTCTTGAATGCCGCGACCGTCTCAGCCCAGGGGATTGATTCTTCCAGACTCTGACACAGGAACCGGTCCAGTTGCGGTTTCAGGGCCAGGGCCCGGTCCAGTTCCGGGTTGCTGCCTGGCGAGTAGGCTCCGATGGTCACAATGTCCTCGAACCTGCGGTACACCGCGAGCATTTTTCGCAGTTCCCGTGCCAGGGCACGGTGTTCGGCGGACGTCACGTTGTTCATCACGCGGCTGACACTGGCCAGCACATCGACCGGCGGGTAGTGCCCGCGGTCGGCCAGCACCCGCGTCAGCACGATGTGCCCGTCGACGATGCTGCGCACCGCGTCAGAGATCGGCTCGTCCATGTCGTCGCCCTCCACCAGCACGGTGAAGAACGCCGTGATGCTGCCCTTCTCGCTGGTGCCGGCTCGCTCCAGCAGGCGCGGCAGCAAGGCGAAGACCGACGGCGTATACCCTTTGGTCGTCGGCGGTTCACCGGCAGCCAGTCCGATCTCGCGTTGCGCCATGGCATAGCGCGTGACGGAGTCCATGACGAACAGCACGTTCAGGCCCTGGTCGCGGAAATATTCCGCCAGAGACATGGCGGCCTCTGCGCCTTTGACCCGCTGCAGCGCGGGCCGGTCCGAGGTGGCTACCACCACGGTGGTCTTCGCCAGCCCCCTGTCGCCCAGGGATTCCTCGATGAACTCGCGGACTTCCTTGCCGCGCTCTCCGATCAGGGCCACCACGTTGACATCGGCGCTGGAGTACCTGCAGATCATGCCCAGAAGCGAGCTCTTGCCCACACCGCTGCCGGCAAAGATCCCCATGCGCTGGCCGCGCCCGCACGGGATCGCCGCGTCCACGGCCCGAACTCCCGTCAGCAACGGTTCGACGATGCGCGGTCGCGACACGGAGTGCGGCGGTGGACGGCGCAGAGGCCACATCGCCTCAGGCACGGGCGGGGGCAGGCCGTCGAGCGGCCGCAGCAGCGGGTCCAGGACCCGACCGAGCAGACTGCGCCCCACCGGCACGCGGAAGCCCTCATTGGCCGGTTCGACACGGTCGCCACGTCGGATTCCTTCCACAGCCTCCAAGGGCATGATCAGGACGCGGTGGTCTCTGAACCCCACAACTTCGCCGAGAACGGGCGCCGCCGCGGTTGAGCGCGGCCGCAGCGTCACCAGATCACCGACGCTCACGATCGGTCCACAGGACTCCACCGCCAAGCCGGCGAACTGCCGGACCTCGCCGACCGAGGTGATCGTGCGGCCCCGCACGGTGTCGCAGAAGTGATCCGCCAGACCGGTCAGGGGGGCGCACTGGAGTTTGAGTTCTGTCATGATCGGGCCATCGCGACGTGCTGCCTCGCGTTGCCCCCGGGTGGGGTGCGACCCCGCGAGGTCAAGTGTTTCTCAATTCCGTCAGTTTCCCGGAAATCTGCGCCGACAGCGCCTCCAGGCGCACCGGCAGGCTGGCCACAAGCAGTCCACGTTCGGGTGTTTCCAGAACGGCGTCACCCGGTTTCAGTGTCGAATCGGACACGATGGCGATATCGGACGGCAACGCCACTCCCCCCGGCGGCTGCAGCAACGGTGCATCTCCGGGGTGGACACGCAAACGCAGGCCCGTTGTGGGCCCGAGCAGTTCCATGGCCTCTTCCACGGCGCTTTGCAGCAGGGCACGGCGGCAGGGCTCGGCACGCAGGACGGCTTCGGCAATCAGCTGGGCCAGGCGAACCGCCTCTTCGCGCGCTTGTCCTCTGAGGCCGGAGATGCACGCTGACAACGCGCCGGGCAGTTGACGCGCGACCCGGACGTTCTCGGCCTCGAGCTCGCGAACCCGCGGTTCGAGCTCGGCCAAGCTTTGGCGACGCCCCTCATCGAACCCCTTTTGGTAGCCCTCGGGCAACGGTTCCTTGTCGACGTCAGCGCCGTGCGCACCCGTTCCGGCGGTGCCGCGGCGCATGATGACATGCGCCTGGGGGCTCCGGGCAAGCAGGTGGAGCCGTCCCATCCCGGTCTGGCTAGACATAGACCTCGTCCTCCTGTCCGGCATGCAGAGTGATCTCGCCGGCCGCCTCCAGGGCGCGAATGACGTTGACCAGGTTACGCTGTTCCTCCTGCTGCTGACTGAGCTTGACCTTTCCGAGCAACTCCATTTCCTCGAGCAGCGATTCCCGGGCGTGCTTGGACATGTTGTTCGAAATCTTGTCGAAAATGTTCGGGGGCACGCCTTTCAGCGCGATCGTCAGCTTGTCGGTCGACACCTGGCGCAGCACTTTCTGGACGTCGGCATCGCTCAGGCGCACGATGTCTTCGAACGTGAACATCAGGTCGCGGACGGCGGTGGCCTTTTCGGCGGAGACTTCCTGGATCACCTTGAGGAGCTGTTCCTCCATCTCGCGGTCAATGTGCTGCAGGACATTGGCGATGAACTTGGGCCCGCCGAGGTTGTTGGTCCGTTCCCCACCTTTGCTCTTTTTCAGTAGAGAAGAGACTTTCTGCACGAACACCTTCTCAATGCGGGCGGCCGTATCCGGGTCCGCGTTGCGCGCGTCCACCAGGCGGCTGATCACCTCCGCGCGGGTGTCGGTGTCAAGGTGAATCATGATGGCGGCGGTTTTCTTGGGCGGCAGGAACGCCAGGATCAGCGCGGTCACGGCGGGCTGTTCCTTGCTGAGAATCGCGGCGAGGTCTTCTTCGTTGACGTCGGCGATGGCGGCAAACGGCTGGTGCGCGCCCCGGCTCAGTGCCTCCTTCGCTTTGGCATCGCCCACGGCTTCCTGAAGCAGGGCTCGGGCCACTTCCGTACCGCCGCGCGGACTGACCCCTTGCTGCAGGAGGCCGTTGAACTCGCGAAAGACGTTGTCCCGTTCCTCCATGGAGACCTCGGGCAACCGCTGGATCTCCTCGGCCAGGTCCAGCACCAAGTCAACGGGCAAGGACCGCAGAATGCGTACCGCGCACTTGCGTTCCATTCCGGTCAGGATGATGGCGGCTTTGCGCCTGGCATCGGCCTCTGGGTCACTCTTCACGTCAGCACCCGCACCAGAGTTGAAGTGGCTTTTCCGGAACTGCGGCAAGACGCTCGATGGTTCGCGGATTCAAGGCCCGCAAGCCCTGCGCCGGGCCGCCCTGCGATCACTTGGTATTGGATATCCACGTCTGCATGACACCCGCCACCAGGGACGGGTCGCTCTCGACCTTGGCGGCGATCATGTCCGCCGGCCTCTTCACGCCGCCCAGGCTCGTATCGTCGACACGGTCGGCAGTGACGTTGTAAATGTCGGCCGCGGCTGCCGCGCCGCGGTGCAGGTCGTAACGCTCGACCTGGTCGCGGCGGAAGGCCGTGCCGAACAGGTAGTACAGCACCGCCAGCAGCAGGATCCCCAGAACGGAGCGCAACGCCGGCAGCGCCGAGTACTTCTGAATCAGTTCCATGACACGGTCGGCAACCGTGAACGCGCCCGTTTCGGCCGGCGGCATCGTCGGCAGGCGCAGTTCCTGTTCAACCACCGTCACCATGTCCTTGCGGACGCTCTCCACGGCGATGCTGGCCCCGACGGCCGAAGCGACCAGGCGGCGGAAGCCCTCGATCTCCTCCGCGCTGCGCGCCTTGCCGGCCGCGGCGCGAGCGATCGTGACCGCCACGCTGAGACTGCGGATGCGGGGGCCATGGATACTGATGCGTTCGGTGGTCTTCGGGACCGCGTACTGGTTCTCCATCGTCTTCCGGTTCTGACTGTTCACTTCGCCGCCGGCCGCCGACCCTTCGGGATTACGGACGGACACGACATTGGAGCTGATGCCGGTCACGCCGCCGGCCGTCTTGCCGGTCTTGGCGTTCTCCTCCGTGATGACCTTTTCAGACAGCACGACCGACTTCTCGCTGTCGTACGTCTCGACTTGTCGCTCCTCACCACTGAAATCAAGGTCCGCGGTGACCATGGCCACAACCGCATCGTCGCCCGTGAAAGGCCGGAGAATGGCCTCCGCCTTCTCGCGCAGCGACACCTCGATCTGTTCCCGGATCTCCATCTGGCTGCCCGGGTCGGCGGCAGTGGCAGAGTCGGCGCCCGCGGCGCGGGCCAGCAAGCGGCCGTTACGGTCTGTCACCGTGACGTCACCCATCTCCATGCCTTCCACTGCGCTCGCCACCAAGTTGCGAATCCCCGCCACCTGCGAGGGGCTCATGTCGGAACCGGGCTTGGTGGCCAGCAGCACGCTGGCCTTCGGCCGCACGTTTTCGCCCGCCCTGAAAACCCGGCGCTGCGGCAGTACCACGACCACTTTTGCGTCCTCGACGCCGGGGATCTCGCGAATCATGCGCCGGATCTCGCCCTGCAGCGCACGCTGGTAGCCCACTCGCTGCTGCATCTCGGTGAGACCGATCTTGACATTGTCGAACAGTTCCCAGCCCGAGCCCTTGTCCTGGACTCGAATCCCGGCTTTGGCGGCCTTCAGTCGCAGGTCGTTGACCTTCTCGAACGGAACCAGAATGGTGGTTCCCGAGTCGCGCAGACGCACCGGTACATTCTCGTCACGGACCAGGGCGTAGACTTCGGCGGCGGTGTCACTGTCCAAACGACTGTAGAGGACCTGCCAGTTGGGGCGGGTACCCAGGTAGATCAAGACCGCGAGGGCCGCAGCCCCCAGCAGTCCGATCATAATAATGCTGACGCGTTGCGTCAGGCCGATGCTTTTCCAGATTTCGCCGCAGACATAAAGGAAGTTCTCAATCAGTCCGTTCATGGGCTGCTGTACCTCCGGTCCTTTGTCGGCTGGGATTGTCTTTCGCGACGGTTACGCAGAAAGCGGGCCACGCACGAACCATCTCGGCCTGTCAGGCGCAAAAAAGGCGACCCGTGCGATTGAATCCGACCGCGGCACCGCTTGTAGTGGTGTCGCAGTCCCGGCGGCGCACCCGCCGGGCAAGACACCATCCCCGCACCCCGCCGTCGCCACACGCCCGGCTTCGTTGCGAAACTTCGCCGTGACACGCCAGATGGGCTTTTGGCGCTCCACGTTGTTCCGCGCGCTGCGAGCCCACTACGAACGGGTGCATCCTGGCAGCCATGGCGGGCCCTTTTCTCTCTCAGGATTTGCCCGCACAGGTCGTTATCTTCCCCGACCGCCCGGCCGACGACACCAGGCGCCGGTCGGAGTGGCCGCGCGACGGAGTTGTTGTCAGGAAATCTGACATCCGCCATCGACACGTGAGGTCCCGTCGCGACACCTGGACCGCGGCCGACACGGTAGACACCGCGGGGTGCGCTGGTGCGAAAACTGCGTACTCGGCTTATTCTAAGTGGCAGACTGTAAGGTAGACAGACTGAAAACCATAGCGATGCACACCGGCGCGCGACCTGGAGCGTTTGACTCGGCCGATGAAAGGGCCGTCTTGCACCACCGGGGAGCCCGAAGCGTTGACTGGCGATGGCCACCTGGCCTGAAAGCCCACAACCCACGCAACCTGAGTAATTCCTAAGTCTATGAAAGACCCGTTCCATCGGGATCTGACCGCCTACGACGTCCTCGGCATTGCGGCGGACACGAAGCCGGAGGCCATCGCCGCCGCGGTTTCCGCGGCCATCGGGCGTGGCGTGCCGTGGGACATCGTGAGAGCCGCCAAGGCCAGCCTCGAGGATCCCGGGGCGCGTGGCTTGCTGGATTTCTTCTACTACGACGACGCGATCCTCAGGCGACTCGACCCCAATCCCTTGGAGACGCCAGCGGCGCTGGCGGTGCCCAACCGCGCGGAAACCGCAGCCCGCTGGACGGCGCAACTGCGGGCCGGATTCCCGGCTCCTGGGCTGGCGCACACGGTCGGGTTGCTCTGGTACTGGTGGGCTGTGCACCAAGAGTGGCGCCTCATGTCAATGTGGCGCCAAATCGCCATCAAGGACGGCGTCCCCGAAATGCCGTTGAGCCCGCGCGATCTGCTGCTGCAGCTCGCAACCATCGAAGGCCGGGACTGCAAGCCGGGTACGGACACCTGCCGCTTCGAGCGCTGTCCGTGGCAGCGAGACTGTATCCACTCCGCACCCCCAGTGCGGGAAATGTGGTGGAACAGCATCGGTTGCTGGGGGCATGTGCTCGCCACCGAAGGCTTCTGGATGGACCGGTGCAGCGTCAACCGCGCCCAAGCCCGCCGGTTGTGCACTCAGGCCCAGGACCACCTCTTCGCTTGGTTCCGCGCCCCCGCGCAACGGTTTGCCGATCCGGGTTTCTGGCTGGGCACGAACACGGACGGCTCTGCGGCGCAGGGCGCCTCCGCGGCGGCACCGCCCTCCGGGGAGACGGGGGTTGCCGAACCGCCGTTTGCCGTGCCTGCCGCGGCCCTTGCCGAGTTGGAGGCCCTCTATGCATCTGTCGGCGAGGCAGCGGACCGGGAGTTCACGCTCGCGCTCGACATGACCGCGGCGGGACTGGCCCTGAACGGGCACCGGGTTTCCTGCGGCAAACTGCTTCTGTCGCAACTGGGCCTCCTGGAGCGCGTCCGTTCGGCGGTGGAGGCGGAATTCCGCCGCCATCCGGAATCCCTTCCTTTGTCGAGGGTTCGCACCCGGCTTTCGCCGTACGGCACCATTGCAGCCCTGGTCGACAACGGCCGCGGCCAGGAAGCGATGGAGGCGTTGGCGGCACTGCCGCCCACCGAGCAACAGACGCCCGAGATCCGCGGTCTGCGGGCCAAGGCCCGCAGCGTCCTCGCCTGCGCGTCCCTTAGAGATGGGGAGTGGCAACAGGGTTTGAAGGCTTGCGAAGAGGCCTTGGCCGATTCACCCACCGATGACACGCGTCGGCAGATTGCCACTGAGATCGTCGGGGTCTGCACGGACTGCGCCCAGGCGATGTCCGTCTCCAGCCTCGACAGCGCCATCCAGTTCCTGCGTCGGGCCGCCCGGGTGGTGCCGGGGCCGGCGATCGAGCTGGCCTTGGGCAGGTTCCTGGCCCAGCGCGGGCTGCGGCGGCTGGGCCAGATCGAAGCCGATATCCGACAGGGCGGCATGCCGCCCGGCAAGCAGACCACCGACGTACTGGAGGAAAGCATCGCAGACCTGCAGGAAGCCGTGCGGGTCGGCTTTACGGAGTATCAGGAGCACGTCGCCCGCGGCCGGCGTCTGTTGCGCGAAGCCGAACTGGGGTTCTTGGGGCTGCCGCGCAAAATGCAGCAGATGTTGGGCAACGCGTACATCGCCATGGAAAAAGGGAATTGGGACCGGGCCGTAGACCTCCTGCGAAAAGTCCTTGCCAAACTCAGCAAACCATCCGCCGACCCGGTGCGGCGGCACCTCGCCGAAGTGTTGAGCCGACGCGGTGAAAAACGCGCCGAACAGGGAATACGCCTCTTGGGTCTGCGGGACGACCTGTCGCGGTTCTTTGCCATTGCCCCGGACGACAGTCGCCGCGAGGCCATGGTGGAACTCGAACTGGCGCTGGCCGATTTCGCCGAGGCCACCGGCATCGATCCACGCCATGAGGAACGTCTGTGCCGCGCCCGGGGCCGTATTGCCGAGGTGCTGAACCGCGAGCGGCAGGAGCTTGCCCAGGCGCCGCTCGGTGTGTCGCCTGTCCTGCCGAAGCTCCCCGAGGGCACTGGCATTTCGGCGTGGTTTCGCGTCAGTTCGGTATTCTGCTTCCTGGTGATTGTGCTGGCCATCGTCGGGTCCGGCGGCTGGGGCTACCTGATCGCGGTGCTGCCGTTCCTGTTGCTGGTCTTCGTCTTCTTTCTGTTCTTCGTCAAGTAACGGCGGCGCGATGGTGCGCCGTCTCGAGACGTGCAACTGACAACCCTAGTGCATGCCGCGACATGCCACGCGGAGGCGACAGCCGTTGGAGGACCTTGCCCATGGAGCAACAGAGTAACACCGGAGAGGTTAAGCAAACCGGGACCGGACAGATCCAACAGACTGGCACCGGCCAAGTCAAGCTGCGGAAGCCCACCACCGGCATCATTCCGGCCAACGACGAGACCGGGGCCATTGCCGCGGCGCTGGCACCGGGCGCGAGGTTCTACCCGACCTGGCTTCGGCCCAGGGACGGTGCGCACCTGGTCATCCATGCCCTGTTCATCGTGGCGGGAGGCGCCCTTCTGGCCCAGCACATCGGGGCGGTCAAGGGTGACCCGCGCCTGTGGTTTGTGCTTTCGGTGCAGATCGTCTGGTGGGTGGCCGGTTGCGTAAACCAACTGTTCAGCAAGGGCGAGGCACGCCGATTTGTCACGCTGGTGCAGGTCGCCGTCAATCCGTTCTTGATTCCCGTCAGTCTGTCGTTGATCTCAGGGGACGTGCGGGTGGCCGTGGCTGGCAGTTTGACTTTTACGGTGCTGACGGTCATACTCTCCTCCAGACTGGTCAGCGTGTATGCCACCATCTCGGGGATCGTTTTCGCCGTCCTGCAGAAGGTCTTTCTGCAGGAGTGCGGTGAAGCCATGACCGTCCTTGAAACGATCCAGGTAGCCGGGGCCTACGCGGTCACGGCGGGGGTGGCCCTGTTGTGGCGAGTTCTGCTCGACCGACTGGGGAGTTTGCTGACGCGTGCGTCGGGGGCGGATTTGCTCATCGCACAGCAGCAAGAGCGAGAGGAATTGGTGCGGCAGGTGACGCGCCTGGCCGAGGAACGGCAGGCTCTGCACGAAGCGATTGCCGCCCACATCGTACAGATGAACGAGAATCTTGGGTTCGTCAGGTCTGCGGAAGGAAAGGCGCCATGACGGTCTCGGCAAGCGAGGTCCCACCGGCAGCCTACCCGTGGAACGTGGTCGACGAGGAGGCCTTGCGGCGAGTCTTCAGGCATCGTGTTCTCAACGCGGTCGCCGGATTGAGCCTGATGGTCGATGCCATTCGCGAGCGCGGCGCGACGACGCGTCCCGCGCTGCGGGCGCCGTGCGACGGGATGGAGCGCGAACTGGCGGCCATGGCACAGTTGGCGGAAGGCTCTCGGCAAACCGCGAATGCCACGCCGGCACGGGCCGCGAAAGAGTTGTCCACAGGCGTGCTCCGGGACGCCTGCGAGAGGTTCTGTGCCGAACTGGACGGTGTCCGACGGCAGTTGGACACGGCCCGGAGAGGCGGCGTTGACTCATGGTTCGTGGAACGTTGCGATCTGATGGCGATCGAACTGGCTGGACTGGTCCGCTTCACGGCACGCCTGGACCTGCTCTTCGGACCTCTGCCGGCGCCCGAACCGGTGCGGGTCGCCGATCTGCTGGCGAATGCTGCGGAGTTTTTTGCGCACCGGTTCCCTTTGTGCCCGTTCATGCTAAATGGCGACCCCGACAGAGACGGAGTCATGAGCGCGGGAAACCTCTACTGGCTGGCGCTTCAGGAGTTGCTCGCCAACGGCGGCGAAGCGGCAGGACGCCACGGGGCGGTGCAGTTGTTCTGGAAGACAGACGGCGGGCAGACGCTGGCGGTCATCAATTCCGGCGAGCCTTGGGCGTCAGCAGTACCGTCCGCGCCCGTGCGCCCATTTTGTTCCTCGCGCGGGCGACACGACGGTCTGGGCTTGGCGATTGCCCAACGCGCCTGCGAGGCGCTGAAGGTCGAGCTGCGAATTCGGCCGAACCTGCCGGACGCGGTGGTCGTCATGATGGTGGCGGCGAGTTGACCTGCGGGACGGCAGGAACACGTGGCGAGAGGATTCTGGATAAGGTTAGGGGGCGCCCGATGGCTGACACCGCGGTTTCCATTCTGGTGGTCGAGGACAACGTCCTGGTGGGGCTCGGGGTGAAGGACGTGCTGGAAGCCGACGGGCACGAGGTCACGGTGGCCGCGGACGGCAAGAGCGCCACCGAGCAGCTGGCGACACGTGCCTTTGAGGTGGCGATCCTCGACCTGTGCCTTCCGGACGAGGACGGCGCCGAACTGCTGGAACGTTGGCGCCGGGAGTACCCCGGCATGCACGTCATGATCATGACGGCACACGGGGACATCCAGAAGGCGGTCAAGTGCATCAAAGCCGGGGCGTTCGAGTTCCTGACCAAGCCGGTCGAGAAGGTCCTGCTCAAGAACACGGTCCGGAATCTGGCCGAACGCCTGCGGCTGAACCGACAGGTCAACCTGCTGAGCCAGCTCACGCAGCGCGAGACGGCGACTGAACCGAGCCACCGTATCGTGGGCGGCGGGGCCGCGATGCACCAGGCCATGGACCTGGCCAAGCGCGTGGCGTCGAGCAATTTCTCCTGCCTGTTCCTGCGCGGCGAGACCGGGACCGGCAAGAGCCTGTTCGCCAAGGCGATTCACGGCATGAGTCAACGGGCCAGCAACCCGTTCGTAGAGGTGAATTGCTCCGCGCTGCCGGCAATGCTGGTTGAGAGCGAACTGTTCGGACACAAGCGGGGGTCGTTCACCGACGCGAAAGAGGACAAGGCCGGCCTGTTCGAACTCGCCGACAAAGGCACCATGTTCCTGGACGAGATCGGCGACATGGACCTGGCGCTGCAGGCCAAACTCCTGCACGTCCTGGAGGAGAAACAGTTTCGGCGTATCGGTGACTCCAAAGTGGTGAATGTGGACGTGGCCGTGATCGCCGCCACCAACAAGAACGTCGAGAACCAGGTTGCCGCAGGCCAGTTTCGGGAAGACCTTTACTATCGGATTAACGTCATCCCCTTCCACTTGCCCCCCCTGCGCGAGCACCCGGAGGATGTCCCGGAGTTGTGCCGGCATTTCGTCGACATTTTCGCCCGCCGTTTCGGCAAGAAAATCCATGGCCTCACGGACGACGCCATGAGCCGGTTGAAGAACTATAGCTGGCCCGGCAATGTGCGCGAGCTCCGGAACGTTGTGGAGAGGGGATGCCTGCTGACCCAGACCGAGGCCATCGGGACAGATCTGCTGTTCTTCCCCACGCTGCCGGGCGCGGCGATGGCGGTGGCGGCCACGGTGACAGCGCCGCCAACGCCAGCCGGCACGGTGATGTCCATGGCTGACGCGGAACGCCAGGCCATCCGCAAGGCCATGGACGAAGCCCAGGGCAACCGGAACAAGGCGGCGCGCATCCTGGGCCTGCACCGCACGACCCTGTACAAGAAGCTTGCCGAATACGGGATCGAGTGAGGCACGGCCGGTGACGGCGACCGTCACGTCGCAAGCTGACGCTCCTCACCCGTGGCCGGACTTCGCCTCCGACTTGTGGCCGCCCTCTTTCTTCTCCTCGCCGCCTTTGGACTCGCCTTCCTTGGCACGGTCCTTCCTGGGCGCTGTATCGGGGCAGAGCAGGCTGATCACGGCACGGTCTTTGCGACGGACCTGCGACTGCGTGTCGCTGGCCAGCCAACCATCCTCGTTCAACCGGACCCATTCGCCACTGCTGGAAAACGCGTAGAGATCCCGGTTCTTGGGCGCCATCGACGCGCCGTAGGAAGAGACGACAAACCGCTCCGCCGGAAACGCCTGCTGCGCCCGGATGAAGTCGACCACTGCCAGCCCGCGCTGTGCGGACAGAAGCCACGGGGCCGTGCCATTCTCCTGACCCGGAAGCCGGCTGGCGTAAACGTCGACCTGGATCTTGTTCTCGACCGTGGCGAGCAGCCTGGCCATCATGGCCAGCTTCTCGGACGCGTCCTCGGTCAGGGTGTTACTGCCCGGCTCGAAATAGATGCTTCCCGAAACGATCACCGCGAACCGTTCCGACTTGTACTCGCCCAGATCGATGACCGGCTGGAAGAACCCCCCAATCTTGAGCGTGGCGATCTGCCTGTTGAGTTGATCGAAAACCCCGACGTCCGGCGGCGACACCGGCAGGGGCGGGCGGTCGGTCATCAACATCTTCGGACTCGGCGGCTTGCCCTTGCGGACCGTGGCAAAGTCGCGCTGGATGAAATGGTCCCCTTGCTTGCCCTCGAAGCCGCTGCGAATGGCAATCGCCGCTTCCTTGAACTTTTCCATGTTGATCACCGACATCGAATACATCATGATGAAGAACGCCACCAGCAGAGTGATCAGGTCGGCGTAGGTGAGCAGCCAGCGCTCGTTGTTCTCCTTCTCCGCTTCACCGCCGCGGTGCTTGCGCTTGGGGGGTGCTGCCATTTAACCTAGTCTCCGTAGTACCGCCGTCGCGACTTGCTCGCGGGCGGCACGAAATCTCAGACCGTGTTGGAGCGCCGTGTCAGTGACCCGCCGCCTTGCCTTTGCCCGCTCCGCCGGCCGGTTCGTGGAGGAAAGACCGCAACCGGATCTCCAGCACGCGCGGGCTCTCCCCGCCCTGCAGCCCGAACAACCCCTGCAGGACCAGCCGTTTCTCGGCCACTTCGATCTGGCATATTTTCTTCAGTTTGTTCCCTAGTGGCAGGAAGATGAGATTAGCGCTCGAAACGCCATAGAGGGTGGCGATGAACGCGGCGGCGATCGCCGGGCCCATGGTCCCGGGATCCTCCAGCTTCGACAGCATGTGCACCAGGCCGAGGACCGTACCGATGATGCCCAGAGTGGGCGCAAAACCGCCCAGCTTGGTGAAGATCTCTTCCCCATCCTTGTACCACGCCTGCCGCGTCGCAATATCCTCCTCCATGATGGAAAACAGCGTTTCCGCGTCAATGCCGTCGATCACCAATTGAAGCCCTTTGCGCATGAACGGATCCGGCTGTGCCTCGATGTGCGACTCCAGTGCCAGGAGACCCTCACGCCGGCCGATGGTGACCAGTTCAACCATCTTGCCGACCAAGGCCTCCAGATCCACATGGCGACCCTTGAACGGCAGCATAATGTAGGTCTTCAGGTCTTTGACCTCTTCCGTGCTCAGGGTGATCAGGACCGCGCCAAGCGTACCACCAAACACCAGGATGAACGGACACAGAGCGACGAACGAGCCCAGGTGCCCGCCCTCGAGCAAGACCGAGGCGAGGGCACTTCCCCAGCACATCAGCAGTCCGGCGATCGTGATCTTGCCCATTTATCTGGCCTTCGTGTATCGCGCCTTGGGAACGGGCTCCGTTGCGGCCGCGCGGGTTGCCCCGGTCAGCCTTCCGAATCGCACTCAAACCTCTTGCATGACCCCGCGCTGCGGTGCAGGTGTTCGGGTGTCAGATGCAAGGAGGGAAGTTGGAGTTCAAATCCGTTCTGCATTCCTGAAACCCGTCCTTTGCGGCAAATCTCCAGACACATGACTCATGTCCGGGGACATTCACGCAGGATGCATGCCACCGTTGTCCCGCCGCCAGCCTGCTCACATCGGTGCGACCTCACGGGGCGGCGGGGGGGACGGGTGGCGGCGACACCGCCGCGTCCGGCTTGGGCCGCGGTCCGACGACCGCCTCGATCTTCTTCTGGAGGTCCTCGGGTCGGAACGGCTTGACGACGTAGCCCTTGGCCCCCGCCTTGATGGCCCGTATCACCTGATCCTTGTCGGCAACGGAGGTGCACATGATGACCGGAATGTTGGCCGCCTCGGGGATCTGCCGAATCCGGTCCAGCGTCTCGATGCCGTCCATCTCCGGCATGTTGATGTCGCACAACATCAGGTCGATCTGGTAATTCTGTTCTTTGAGCAACTTGAGCGCCTCGGCGCCGTTGCCGGCCTCCAGCACGTCCACAATCCCCATTTCCGTGAGTACGCGGCGTTGGATCTTCCGCATCGTGTTCGAATCGTCAGTGAGGATGATTTTCATGACTGTTTCTCTACGCCTCCGCCATGGATACCCGAATGTCGAACTCCCCGCCCGTCTGCATTCGCATGGGGATCACCACCCATGGAATACCGTGCTGACCGGCCAGGTGCTGGTCCTTCCCCATCAATACCATAGGCAAGCTGATCTTCATCCCGGGAAAGGGCAGCTTCGCGGTGGCGGCGCCGGCCAGGATGTTGAGCACTTCGCCCATCCCGTCGGAGATGTCGGATTCGTCGGCGATGTTGGGATCTCCGACAAAGGCGCCAACCATGGCGCGCGCCACCGGCATCGGCATGGTCAGCAGCACCATGCCCCGCAGCCCACCGGAGAAACCCATGACCGCGATAATCCCGTACGCCGGCAGAATGTTCTTCGCCTCATACGCATCCCCGGCCCGGGTGACGCTCATGCCGCACATCATCTCCAGTGTTTCGACGGTCGCCTCGACGAACGGTTCGTAGTGCTGTTGTTTCACGTTTGCCCTCTCCGCATCTGCCGGCTTTCTGGTTACCACCCGGATGGCACCGATCTTGCGTTGTCGGCACCCTGTACGGCTGGAGCAGACGCAGGACGCGTGCCACCACCGGACGCCGGGATCCAAGACGAACCGGTAAGGAGTCGCCGACATGAGAACTCGAGTACACCGATTGAGCTGGACCTTGCGAACCGCCCTCGTCTCTTCCTTGACCCTTCTATCGTTCAGTGCACGTGCGCTGGAAGCAACCAACCCCGAGGGGGCCAACCCGACCTCGGCAACTCCCCCTGCAGCCACTGTGGCGGTGGCCCCTGACGCCACGACCGCCGCGGCACCCAATCTGGCGGCCTTGCCCAAACCCCAGTCGAGGACGCCGGCAGCACTATTGCAGGAGTGGCGCGAAGCGATGGAGGCATACCGGCGTTCTCTGACGGCCCTGGACGGCGACCGCGAGGGTTTCTCGGCGCCGGCCGCCTCCCCCGGCACCTCAAAGTCGGAGGTGTCGGGTTTCGCATCACCCAGCCTGCTCGCCAGGGTGACGACCGAGGTCCGCAACTTGGAGACGCTCATGGCCGAAACCAGCAAATGGGAGGAGCAGATGGCCCTCGGCACCGCCAGCGGCCGCGCCAACGGGATCCTGGCCCGGGCGGATGCCTTCACGGTGGAACGGCAGTACCGCCGGAAGATCGAGGCGAGTGCACAGAACCTGGCGCGCCTCGTGCAGCAGGTCCTGGCCATGCAAGCGGAGGCGACGAAAAGCGATATGGTCCGCATCGACGAACTCCGGACCCTGCTGACCCTGCTCCCGGGCTCACTTCAGTCGATCACCCCCGGGCCGGACAAGCCGGACCTGGCAAGCTTTGAGTACTACGAGGTGAAGATGGCAGCGGACCTGAAGCAGATCAGCGCCCTGCAGGAAGTGTACGGCGACGCAACCCAGTGGGACGCGCTCTACCAGGCCAATCGCAGTAAGATCGCCGACCCGGCGGCCCCTCTGCCCAAGGGCACACTGCTGGTGGTTCCCAGCCGCCACAAAAACGGGGAAGGGAATCTCTGATATGGAAAACACTCAGACCGTGTCACTGTCGGGGTCAGGCCGAGGCTGTGTGCTGGTGGTGGAGGACGACCGCACCCTCGCGGCAGGTTTGCGGCAGTTGCTGGAAAGCGTAGGGCACTCCGTCCTGAGCTGCGCCCGGGTGTCGACGGCGCAAAAGACGCTGCGCGATCGCCACATCGACCTGGTCATCTCCGATTTCAATCTGGAGGATGGGTCCGCCGAGGACCTGATCACGTGGATGTCTGCACAGGAAGCTTCCCCGCCCGTGCTGCTGGTCTCGGCAGCGTGCGAACTGCCCGGGTCGGTCACGCAGGCACCGATTGTGCGTGGTGTGCTCAGGAAGCCGGCAGCGCCCGAGACGGTCCTCGGCCTGGTCGAGGACCTCCTGTCTGGAAACCTGGTCCGGGCGGCATTCCCGCGTCTGGTCGGCGCTGCCGAACGGAGCCTGCTGCTGGAGGAATGACCCCGGCTGAGATCGCAGCCGGGACAGACGCAAGCCAAGGGAGATGACCCCGAATGAGCCGGATCGGCACAACCCTACGACACGGGTGGTTTCACCTGGTGGCTCTTCTCAGCGCCGCCGCGATAGTGACCCTGGTGATCGGGCAGGCACGGCACATCAAGAGCCGCTGCGACCGGGACGC
Organism: Lentisphaerae bacterium RIFOXYA12_64_32; assembly: GCA_001803235.1. GTDB lineage: Bacteria > Verrucomicrobiota > Lentisphaeria > Oligosphaerales > YB12-FULL-65-16 > YB12-FULL-65-16. The sequence continues at coordinate 60,824 of MHBL01000402.1, read as the reverse complement.
CGCGGAAAGCCGGAGCCGGTCTCAGTTCAATCTCGCCATGTGGTCGGAGAAGGGCCGCCACGGCCTCAGGGAAGAGGCCCTCAAGCAACTGCAGGCACTGCCGGATGTCGACCTCAGCTCCGGTCAGCGTCGGCAGCGCGACCTGGCCATCGTGGAGTTCCTTTTCAGCCGCGTCCAGGAGCACCTGTCCGGGGATGCCGAGGGCGACCTGCGCCGGGCTGAGCTGCTGCTGCTGCCCATCCTGAAGAGCGACACCGATCGTGCTGTGCAAGCCCGAGTCCGGAACCTCCTTGTCCTGGTCGGGTTCGAGCAGCGAAAGTGGTACGCCACGCTGCAGCGCATCGACTCCCTCTTGGCGGATTTCCCCGAGAGCCACGGCAATACCGAACTGGCACTGCTGAAGGCCATCTGCCTGTCCCAGGTGCAGGATTGCCCCCGCGCTCTGAAGCTCTGCGAGGAGATCATCGGCAAAGCCACCGATTCCGTCCGGGCACGGGCCCACTTGGAGGCCGGCGACGCGATCCTCAAGGGCCTGCGGAACGGCGGCGTGCTCGCGCTGGCACGAGGCCAGAACTGGCCGACCGACGAGAAGGGAGCCACGGCGACGGCCCTACGCGAGGCCAGGGCCCACTACGAGAAAGCCCTGACCGGAATGCCGCCCGGCACCCCCAGCCGCACCTTCGTGCTGAACGGACTGGTCGACACGTGCGTGCTGACCAACGACCTGGACAGCGCCCGGCACTACGCGGAGGAGACCAATGAGCCTCTCGTTCCCGTGAGCGAACGGATCCGGTCGTACCTCCTGATGGCGCAGGTCGAACAGAAATTCAATCACATCCCCGAGGCCACGCGTCTGCTGCAAGCCTGCCTCCAGGAGTTCCCGCAGGAACCCGAGTCGGTCGAAGCGCACTTCCGGTTGTTCGAGCTGTACCGCCAGACCCGAAACTGGCAGGACGGCGCGGCGCTGCTGCATAAGCTGATCGTACGCTTTTCCGACCGAACCACCGCGACACGGATGCTCAACCTGTTTCTCGATTCGCACTCCACGCTGGTTGACGAGATCTGTGAAGGAAACAAACCGACCCACCTGATCGCGTTCCGGGATGTGCTGGTGCAGTTGAAAAGGCAGAGCCCCCCGCTGTGGAGCCAGGTCCACGAGGGCGTGGACTACCTCCTCGGTCTGATGGAGATCAAACGGGGCGAGGACCAGCGGGCGGAGGAAGAGTTCCTGCGCTATCTCACGAACCCGCTCCACCTTGATTTCCGCGAGAGAGTCCTGTTCGACGATCTCCGCTGCGCCGTACGGCTGCAACGCTCCCCGGCGGTGGTTGCCTACCGGGCCAGGCGGTACCTCGCCCGCTACGCCAGTAGCCCCCGTAACCAGGAAGCCCGCCTGCGCCTGGTTGAGGCCTACTTCGACATGGACCTGTACGCCGGCGCCATCCAGGCCGCGGCCGAAGGGGACATGCCGCGGGTCCTGAAGTCAAACCCCGCGGATCCGTCCACGCCTACCCGTGCCGGCTTGGCGTGCGCGGTCCAGACGGCCCAGGCTTACGCCAGGCTCGGGAATGCCGACAAAGCCAATCCGCTCTTCCGCGCCAGCCTGCAGCAGACCCGGGGGATCGAGTTTCCCGCCGCGGCATTCCTGGACTGGGCCGATACCGCAATAGCGGCCGGACAAACGGCCGAGGCCTCGCGACGACTGGAGTTGGGCGTCGACCGACTGCAGGACCCGCAGGCGCGGAGCCGGCTCGAAGTGGCTCGCGACATACTCCATCTGCGGATGGCGCTGCCGGAGGCTGAGACGGAGGCCCTAAAACGCCTCGACGCCCTCCAAGCCCAGGCCGAGAAGGACCCCAAGGCCAGGGCCTGCTGGCGCGAACTCTGCGAAACACTGCTGGACTTCCACTGCACCCGCGGCGCACTGGACCCGGCTACCGCGGTGCTGACGCAGGCGTGCCGCGTCTTCCCGGGCGAGTCCTGGGTCGATGGGTGGCTGAGCCGGCTGCTGCGTCTCAAGCTGGACAAGAGTGACACCGCTGCGGCCGTGACTTGGCTGGCCGGCATTCCGGCAGAGGTCGGCGGTGGAGAAAAGGCGGATTCGCCGACGTCGGGCCTGTGGCAACGGCAGCAGGAGTTGGTACGGCGCGTGGCGCTGCTCTCCGAACAAGTCCGCAAACGGCAGGAAAACGATGGTGCCGGAGGTGAACATGTCGCCCGAAATTGACGCCGAAATCCAGAGTTGCCGGACGCTACTCAACGTGTTCCAGGCCGAGCGGCGTGCCGTCCTGTCGGGGGAAGCGACCGATGCGCGCAGCATTCTGCCGTTTCTGCAATTGAAGAAGCGCCTCCTGGGCGTGCTGGACGCGCACGGCAAGCAGGAGCATGCACAGGCCGGCCAGGACGGGACCGCGGCGCCGGACAGTCCGCAGTCTCGACAGCGGCTTCGCGAACTCGGAGCGCTGCTCGAGCAGTTGCTGGTGATCGATGGCGAGAATGAATTGCTGCTGCGCCGCGCTCTCGGCGGAAACCCGGCCGGTAGCACCGACGGCAGCCGGTTCGCGCGCCGGGACGGCACAGCCAGCGCCTCGCCGGGGGCCGGCATGGAACAGAAGAAGGCCGACAACGTCCATGTACGGCCGGCACGATTCGACACTGTCGCGGCCGGCGGTATGCCGACACGTGGCACTGATCCTGCGAATGCGAAGTTCGCATCCGCGGCCCAACGGCTGAAGTTCCGCTACTTGTGATGGGCCATCTGGGATAAGGGACCCGATATGCCGGAGATCATGCACCAAACGGCGCCCGTGCTTCTGCAGGCGTTCACGCGCTTTCAGGAGCACTGCACGCGGCTTGAGGCCGCCCATGTCGAATTGCGCCGCCGGCTCGACTCCGCGGAACTCCAGCTCGAACAGAAGAACCGCGAGCTGGCCGTCCGGATCGCCCAGATCGGGACGATGAAGGAGCGGTTGTCCGGCGTCTTGGAGTCGATCACCGATTCAGTGCTGGTCGTCGATGAGACCGGGACGGTGGAGTTGGCCAACCCCGCCGCCGCGGCACTGCTCGGGGCCGCGACACCGGGCAGTTCGCTGGAGCAACAGGTTCCCGATATCGACAGACTGTGTCGGAACGTGGCCCCCCGGCGCGACGTGGACTTGAATCTGCAGCGGCCCGAAGGCGAACGCCAGGTCACGGTGACCGTGGTGCCGACCGCGCCGGGTGGCACTCTGCGCGGGGCCCGGGTCATCGTGATCCGCGACGTCACCGAGTACCGCCGGCTCCAGCAGCGCGCGGCGACCACCGATCGCCTCGCCGCCTTGGGCAAAGTGGCGGCCAGCGTGGCGCACGAAATCCGCAACCCTCTGGCCGCACTGGAAGGGTTCGCCCGGTTGCTGCACGCGGATTTGCGGGTCAGCAACCCGCAGAGTCAGCGGCTGAGCGACAAGGTCATCCGTGCGGCCCAGCAGGTCAACGGTGTGGTCTGCAACCTGCTCGACTATGCCCGCGAAACACGCTGCGTCTACCGGCGGCTCGACCTGAGCAGCCTGGCGCGGGATGTCGTGGAGATGCTGGAACCCAAGGCAGACGACATGGGGATTGCCCTGCGGCTGGAGTGCCCGCCGCAACCGGTGGAAGCGGACGTCGACCCGATTCAGATCCGGCAAGTCCTGGCCAACCTGGTGGTCAATGCCATCGAGGCCTGTCCGGTGCGCAACAACGGCGTGGTTGCGGTGAGCGTCCGCGGCGCGACCGACACGGTGTGGGTGGAAATCGCAGACAACGGGACCGGCATCCCGGCGGACCAGCAAAGCCGCATCTTCGAGCCGTTCTTCACCACCAAGGATGGCGGAATCGGCCTGGGGCTGGCGATCTCCCAGAAGCTGGTGCAGACGCACGGTGGACGGGTGACGGCGCAGAGCGAGGAAGGGCGGGGAGCGCGGTTCACGATCGAACTTCCCCGGGAGCAGCGACATGATTGACCGCATCCTGGTTGCCGATGACGAATACCTGGTGCGCCAGTTCCTGGCCGAGGCCATCAGCCGGGAAGGTATCGAGGTGGTTTCCGCCGTGAATGCGGACGACGCCATGACGCAACTGCGCCAACAGGACGTGCAGATGGCGTTCGTCGATCTGAAGATGGGGCAAACCAGCGGGATGGACCTGCTGCGCTTCGGCAACGAAAACTGCCCCGGTGTGCTGTTTGTGATGGTCACCGCCTACGGCACGGTCGAGACCGCCGTGCAGGCCATGCGCCTGGGTGCGTTCGATTTCCTCCTCAAGCCGGTCACTCCCGAGCAGGTGTCGGTCCTGATCGACAAGGCGCGACAGTGGTCGCATCTCAAGGAGTGCCAGGGCTACCTGTGCCGCGAGGGGTTGCCGACCCCGGGGCTTGACGGCTCGTCCAGGATCGTCGGCAGTTCAGAGGCGATGCAAGCCATGATGCGGCTGGCCACGCGGGTGGCCCCGACGCACGCCGCAGTGCTGATCACCGGCGAAAGCGGGACCGGCAAGGAGTTGGTGGCCGCCGAGATTCACCGTCTCTCGGCCCCGCGAAGTGACCGACCCTACATCCGGATGAATTGCGCGGCGGTTCCGGATTCACTGCTGGAGAGCGAGTTGTTCGGGCACGAGAAAGGGGCGTTCACGGGCGCCACCGAACGGCAGATCGGGCGTTTCGAACTGGCGCACGGGGGGACCCTGTTGCTGGATGAAATCGGAGAGATCAAGCCCGCCATGCAGGCGAAGCTGTTACGTGTCCTGCAGGAGTCGGAATTCGAGCGTGTCGGCAGCGGCAAGACCATTCGGGTCGACGTGCGTGTCATCGCCACCACCAACCGCAACCTCAAACAAGAGGTCGAGCGCGGCAACTTCCGGGAAGACCTCTTCTACCGCCTGAACGTCTTTCCGATTCATCTGCCGCCGCTGCGGGAACGGGGTGGCGACATTGCGGAGATCGCCCAGGCCTTGCTGGCGAAACAGGAGCAGAAGCTGCGCCGGCGACTGACGTTCGCACCGGAGACACTGGCCTGCCTGGCGCGCTATCGCTGGCCTGGAAACGTCCGCGAACTCGAAAACGTCATTGAACGGGCGGCCATCCTCGAGGAGACGGAGGTCATTCAGCGGCACGTTCTGCCGCCCGAAATCACCGGGTCGGCGCCGAGTGAACCCGGAGCGGAGTCATTGCCGGCCTTCGACCTGCGCCAGATCGAGAAACACACGATCCGCCGTGCCTTGGCGCACACGCGCGGGAATCGCACCGAGGCCGCACAACTGCTGGGGTTCAGCGTGCGGACCCTGCGCAATAAGATCAGTCAATACCGGACAGATGGCGTGGAACTGGCGAATAACCTCTCACCGGCTTGAACCGCCGGCACCGGAAGGAGCAACCATGGATCCGCTTCGACAACTCATGCTGACGACTCTGGAAGATGCCGGCCTGGGCGTCGAGGAATTCCATCGCGCCTTCCTGGTGTGCAGCGCCCGGTTCGAACATGGAGAAGACGCCCCCGGGCTGGAGGAGTTCCGCAACCTCCTGCCGCGGGTTGCCGAGTTCAGCCGGTTCTGCAACACGCTCAACCAAACCTGCGTCATGATGCTTCCCGACGCTCCATGGGCCGGGGACTTCGAACGGCTGCGGGAACGCTTCAACACCGCGCTCTCGGCGCTTACCGCGGCACTGCAGAAGGGCGATCTGCTGGCCTTGGGCGAGGCGCTGCGCCTGGACCTCTGCCCCGCCCTGCACGCCTATGCGCGACTGTTTACGGACGTCCGCAGTTCGCTGTCTGCCGAAGGACAAACCGCCGAGAAACTGGCCACCTGCCCGGCCGCGTAGAAGGAACACTCCCGATGGCGGATGCCCTGCAAACCAGAACAGCCGACTCGACCACCTACGCACGAAACCTGGATTTCCTGCGACAGCACACATTTCCGCCCACGTGGAGCGAACTGTCAAAGACGCCCGGACCGGCCCCGCACCTCCGCTGCCGCCTGACGGACACCGGCGCGCCCGCGGTGCAGGTTCTGCGACCGGACGGACACGAACAGTCGCTGTTCAGTGCGCGCGATGCCCAGGGCGAAGCCCGACGACTCGTCGAAACGTGGCGCGCCAACTGCAAACCGGCCAAGGACGCCTTTGTCGTGGCCTTCGGCCTCGGATCCGGGCAGCAACTGCCCCTGCTGCTGGACAGCCTCGGGGATGGCGGGACGTTGCTGGTCGTGGACCGGGACCCGGACGCCGTGCGTGCCGTCCTGCAGCACGTGTCTCTGGACGAACTGTGCGGCGGCCGGCCGAATGTAAACCTCTACTTCCTCGTCCATCGCGAGCTGGATCATTTTGTCGATGAGTTTCAGGTGGCGTCCGAGCGATTTCTGCGCCGCCTGAACCTGTCGCTGTTCGGACACCCGGGGGCCCTCCGCACCTTCCCCGAGGCGTACCGCGAGTTAGCCAACAAGATTATGCTGAAAACCCGGATGGAGAACACCGAGAGGAACACGCTCTACGGCCTGAGCCAGAGTTGGTGTCGCAATGCCATTGTCAACCTGCCCGTCCTGATCCGCAATCGCGCGATCAACGACCTGAAAAAGGCCTTCGAGGGGATACCGGCTGCCGTTATTGCGGCCGGCCCGTCACTGGAACAGTCGCTGCCGCTGCTGCGCCAACTGCAGGACCGGATGGTGCTCGTGGCCGTGGGGACCGCACTGAAGCCGCTCTTGGCGGCCGGAGTGATGCCGCACCTGGTCGTATCCGTCGACGGCTGCCCGGATGTGTGGCCCCAATTCCGCGACTTGCCGCCGCTGCGGACCGGGCTGATTGCCGTGGCCCAGACCGACCCCCGCATTCTGGCGGTATTCGAGGGTCGCTTCTTCTCCTTCGACGCCGTGTTTCCCGGGATCGAGCAATGGCTGGCCAGCATGGGCGCCGGCGCGGACCGCCTGCCGGTGGGTGGAACCGTGGCCCTGACGGCCATGGCTGTGCCGCGGCACCTCGGGTGCTCGCAGTGCCACGTGTTCGGCCTCGACCTGGCCTACAGCGACGACGGCACATCGCATGCCGCCAACAGCATTTACCACGGATGCCGCTCCAACCTGAAGGACTTGGTCTCGGTGCCGGGGAACTGGCGTCCGAGCGTCTACACCACGCCACAGTTCGTGCAGTACGTCGAACGCATCGGTGCGTTTGCCGGCGGACTGGTGAAAGACCTGCGGGTCGTGAACGTCAATCCGGACGGGGCGCGCATCGCCAGTCTGGAGGTCATGCACCCCCGGGATGTAGCTCTGAACGGGTTACCCGTCATCCCCGACTTGTGGCAGCGTCTGGAGTCTGGAGGCGGCAAGCCGCGCGGCGATTCGAAGGCCGTGCTGCAGGCCGCCAAGGATATGCTCGTGCCGCTCGATGAAATGCACCGAAACGCCGAGAAGGCAGCCGAGGTCTGTCGGGACCTGATGCGCGACGATCTGCTGCCCCGCGACAGAGAGGACCTCCTGGACCAGCTCCATGCACTCGAGGACAAGTTGCGGGAGGAAACCCCCGCCGGGAAACTGGTGGCCGAGGGACTCAAAGGCGCCACGCTGCGGACTTTTTCCTTCTATAAAGGTGATGCGACCGACGAAAATGCTTTTTCCCAGGCCCTTCTATACTGCGGCTCTCTGTACCGCGACATCGCCGACGAGGCGGCTTGGGTCCGAAACACGATGAAGAACTACGGCAACGCTGCCGCGACGGAACCCGTTGACGACGAAACGTTGGCGGAGATGCCCCTTCCCGAACTGGAATTGGAGACCGCCCTGGCCGCTGGCTCGCGTGCCCCTTGAGTCGGGCAGCGACACGTGGGCCAGGCTGACAACAACGGGGCCGACGACGACGAACAGACGGAACGCCGCGCCAGGCCCGACGGCAAACATACAACCGACGACGATCCGGAGACATGCCATGACGACACAGGTTGCCACCAGCTATCGACGAGTCCAGGCAGGAACCGCCAGCCCGGCGCAGCGCGTGGTGATGATGTACGACGGAATCCTGCGGCACCTGCATATCGCTCTGGAAGCCTTCCAGGGCGAAACTCCGTCCAGGTTCGAAACGATCAACAACAACGTGCAGCAGGCCAAGCTGATCATTTCCCAGCTGCAGCTCTCCCTGGACAAAAAAAATGGCGGCGAGATCGCCTCGACCCTGGACCAGTTGTACGATTTCTGGGTCCGACACCTTTCGACGGCCAACGCCCGCAAGGATCCGGCCCTGATCCAGGAAGTCGAGGAACTGGTCTCCGGGTTGCGGGACACCTGGGCCACCGCCGCTCAGGAAGCGCGCCGACAAGGCATTTGCTGAGGACGCCCATGAGTAACCCCGAAACCGTCGAGGATGCTGTTCGGCACTGGGACGAGGCGATGGCGGCCGTCCAGGCGGCCGTCCACGACGCCGACTACGCGGCTCTCTGCCGGCAGATGCGACGCGTCCGTCTGGCGTTTCGTGACGTGCACCAGCTCCTGGGGCAGCCCGAGGCTGCGTCACTTCCCGCGACGCTGCGGGAACGGCTCCAGGGCGGCAACCAGCGCCTGGAGCAACTGCAGCGCGACGTGTCGGTTTGGCGGGACGACTTGCAGGCCAAGATCGAACAGCGCGCGGTGGGTCGGCGCGTGTCGCGAGCCTATCACCCGAACCACGCCAGCCTGTGCGGACGCGACGTCCGCATCCGAACGGGAAAGGGTCTCGAATGAAAGACGACAAGGCCGCGGTCGAAAAACAGGCGGGGCAGAAGGTCGTCAGCCGGCGGCTCTGCGCCACCGCAGGTCCGTCCGCGCCGACGCCCCGGGCAGGTCGCATCATCCGGAAGTCCACCACCGACAAACGCCCCCGCACCGTCCGGATCATAGGCGGTGACAGCACCGGTGCGGACGCCGGCCCCCCTCCAACCATCATCGTGGAAAAAACCGCGGACGAGATTGTCCGGCGGATCATCGTCAAGTGCCCCTGCGGACGCGAGGCGGAACTGGTGTGCGAGACGGAAGAACCTGCTTAGCGGCAAAGACGGCAGCAGCATTTGTACCGGCCAAAGACGACGAAGGAGCGACATCGGCATGAGAACGTGGGTGCCCAGTTGGATCCTGTTGCTGGCAGCGACGGCGCTGATCGGTGTGTCGGCCGGCTGCCGCACCGCCGGGTCCCGGCAAGAGGCTTCGCCCGTGCTGGGACATACTCCGGTGCTGGTCCTGTTGCCGCTCGCGGATCGGACCGACAATACGGCAGAGTGCTGCCGGCAGTTCGGCGAGTACCTGTACCAGGAGTTCTCGAACCGCTCCGCCGCCCAGGCCGTGCGAGCCGAACAGGTCAGTTCCCTGTCGGGAACCGTCACCCCTGAGAACCTGATCCGCAGTGGCCTTTTCGCCCTTGAGGAGACCGCGGCCCTGGGAAGGTTGGCGCAGTGCGGTTCGGTGGTTGCGACGCAGGTCCTCGAATTCCGGCCCTATCCCCCGCAACTGCTGGCGCTCAAGATCGTCTGGGTCGATGCGGACAGCGGTCAGCTCCTCAACCGCGTCCATCTACGGGTGGACCTGGCCGATCCACGGACCCGCGACGACTTCAAGCGGTTCGTGGACCAGGATGCCTCGGCGGTCAGCCTCATACACTCCCCCGAGCCGAGCCGTTCGTACCTGGAGACGGCACTCCTCAGCCCGCGTCTTTTCCACCGCTTCACCGCGCAGCGCGCCGCGCAGGCGCTGATCGTCCCGTCCACCGTGGCCGCGATGGCAACTCCTCCGTACAGTCACGGCGCCAGCGAGGAAGCGGGTGCCAAAACGGTACCGCAACTAAAATAGTCGCCGCGGCAGCCGATTCCTGTAGGTTATGGAGAGCACATCACCTGTCAGACATGCTTCCGGCGTTGGCCAGGCCGCGTCACCGACGCGGTTTTTCGCGGCACGCCCGCAGGGACTAGCCCCCGGGACCGGAGCGGGGACCGCACCCGTGAAGGTGTCGACACTCGGCCGCGAGGCCGCACGGGTCCTGGCCATGTATGAAGAGACCGACGCCGTCCGCGAACACGCCGTGACCGCGGCTCGCCAACGGCTCACTGACTGGCGCCCCCTTTCCGACGCGCAGATCGGGCGCATCGCCCGCGACCTGCTGACCTGACGGAGACACCCGCGTCAGGCGTTTTCGCTTCACCGCGGCGGCGCATCACAGGTCTTCCGGCCTGCCATTGCCGGCAAAACTGCCGGATGGACGGCATTTTTTTCCCACCCCTGACGTGCCTTGCACGCCGGCATCCCCATCCCAGTGCTTGACACGGTCTGCCGTTTTGCCTCTGGCTCTTTCCCTGCGATCACCCCGGCAACCGGGCCGGACTTGAGTGCCCGTGCCTTGATCGGACGCGGGCACACTTCGTGCGTCCACCTGGAACAGATTTCCGTCTCAGGTACACTCAGCGACGAGGCGACACGATGTCCAGCGGACTCTACAAAATGGTGGGGGGCCTCAACGGCGAGTTGAAGCGCCAGGAGGCCATCGCGCGGAACCTTGTAGGCAGCGCGTTGTCTGGGTACAAGGCCCAACACCTGAGCGGGACCTTTCAGGCCGAACTGGAGACCAAGCTGGGCGAGGCCCAGGGCGGCCAGGACGTGACGGTCGATAGACTGGATACCGACTTCAGCCAAGGCACCCTCATCCAGACGGGGCGAGCACTGGATCTCGCCATCCATGGAGACGGCTTTTTCCGGGTCACCACCCCGGGCGGCCAGAAATACTTCACACGCAACGGACAGTTTCATCTCTCGGCCCGGGGCTCGCTCATCACGCAGGAGGGCTACACCCTCGACGGGAAGAGCGGCCCCGTGACGTTGGACTCCAGAGACTCGGTGGAGAACCTGCGCGTCTCCGAGAACGGGAACGTTTCTGTCATCACCGACGGCGTCACGAAGACCATCGGCCAAGTCGGGATTTACGACATTGCCAAACGCCCCGACCTACAGCGCAAGTCAGCGAACTATTTCGGCCTGACCGAGTCGCGCGACCCGTCCATGTTGAAGGACTCCCGTCTGCTCAACGGGTACCGCGAAGCGGCCAACGCTTCGCCCATCCAGGAGATGGCGAAGATGGTCCAGAGTCTACGCGAATTCGAGATCGGACAGCAACTGGTGCGCATGCAGATGGAGATGTCCCGCGACGAACAGCAGAAATTGGCGCAGTGATGTTGGGAGGACCTACACCATGAATCGAACCCTGTGGATTTCCGCGACCGGCATGGAATGCCAGCAACTCATGACCGACACGATCGCCAACAACATGGCGAACGTCAACACCACGGCGTACAAGCGCAGTGCCGCGCAGTTCCAGGACATGCTGTACCAGAACATGGGCAGTCCCGGCGCTGCGACCGCCGATTCCGTCGCGCCGGTAGGGGCGCAGCTCGGGACGGGGTCGCGAACGGGCGGCATCTCGAAGAATTTCAGCCAGGGCGGCCTGAAGAACACCAGCTCGGCCCTCGATCTGGCACTGGAGGGCGACGGCTTTTTTGAGGTGACAATGCCGGATGGCTCGACCGCCGTGACACGCGCCGGCTCGTTTCACCTGAACGCCGCCGGGCAGGTCGTCACCGTGGAAGGCTACCCGGTGGTCGGGTTTCCCGCCATCGAAACCACGGCCACGGCCATCGACATCAGCCGCGACGGCACGGTGTCCACAACGGTGGACGGCAAGACGTCTTCCAAGGGGCAGGTGCAACTGGTGCGGTTTCCCAGCCCCGAGGGTCTGAGCAGCCTCGGCCACAACCTGTACGCGGCGACCGAGGCAAGCGGCACGGCACAGCGCGGCAATCCGGGCACCTCCGGGTTCGGCACGGTCGCCCAGTATTTCCAGGAGAGCTCCAATGTGGAGATCGTCTCTGAAATGGTCGACATGATCGCCTCGCAGCGTGCCTACGAGATGAACTCGAAGGGTATCAAGACGGCGGACGAAATGCTGCGAATGGTCGCCAACCTCCGGTAGGTCTCTCATGCACTCGGCTGTTGACATGCTTCTGCGAAAGCGGCGCGACACGGCCCGGCGGCGGAACCGGGTCGCCAGCAGCACCCGAATGCGCCACCTGCTCCGACTTCTGAGTTGCGCGGCCTTCCTCGGCGTGTCGGGCACCTGGACGTCGGGCGCCAACGCGAACGAGGACGTACGTGTGCTGCAAGTCCGCGACTGCGTTACGGCGCGGGCGTCCAAGGTCACGCTGGGCGAACTGGTCGTCAACTCGACGGTTCTCGATCCTGTGGAGACGGCTCTGGAAATCCTCGACGCGCCGCCGCTCGGCGGGCAGACACGCCTTACCCTCGTGGAACTCGCGTTCCTCCTGCAGCGGCACCCGCCGCTGCTCGACCTGCAACTGCGCGGGCCCGATGCCATCGTGGTCGACCGGTCTCTGCCGGCGGGCGACGCTCAGAAACTGAAAAACAAACTGGTCGACGCCATCCGCCAAGTCCCGCCATGGGCGTCCTGGAAGATCGATGTGCTGCTCCAGGGCGAAGACGAGCGCAAGCTGGCTGGTTGCGATGCCAGCCTGAACCTCGAGGTCCATCCGCTCGACGGTGGTCTGCTGAGCGGCAGCGTACCCTTGCGTGTCGCGTTCGTCAACGCCCAGGGTACACGCGTCTCCGAGGTGATGCTGAGCCCGGTCATTCTTCGCGAAGTCCAAGTGGTCATCGTGACCAACTCCCTCGACCGCGGCCACGTGCTGCGCAACGAGGACGTTCAGCTCGCGCCGCTGTGGGTGGGCGACCAGAACCGTACGGTGCTCTCCCAGTTGGGCGACTGCGTGGGCCGTGAGTTGTCGCGGCGCATGACCGCTGGCGAGATCGTGCAACCGGGGTACCTGCTCAACCCGGTCTGCGCGCGGCGCGGCGACGTGGTCTGGATCCGCTGCGCCAGCGGCGCATTGAGCGTCAGCATTGCCACCAACGCGCTGGAGGTCGGGCGCCTGGGCGAGCAAGTCCAAGTGCGCAACCCGGTCTCGGGCAAATCGTTCGAAGCCCGTCTGGTGGCGGAACGCCAGGCGGAACTGGACCTCGGGCAAGCGCCGGTACGATGACGGAGGAGAACAGACTCATGCGGTACGCTTTACCGATCCTCGGACTGACGTGGCTCCTGGTCGCCATCCCGCCCCTGCTGGCGGAAGACCCGCAACTGCGCTTGGCGCTCAACATGTACTCCAGCAAGCGTGCCTGGACCGTGGGCGACCTGCTGACCGTTGTCGTGGACGAGCAGACCAGTTCCAGCAAGACGAACGCCCTGGCCACGAAGCGGGAGTCGGCCGCCACGGCGAGCTCCGGGAACGTCATCGGCTATCCCGCGACGCAAAACAACAGTACGTACCAGGCGCTGACGAACTCCAAGGGCATCGCCCTGCCCCCGTACTCGCTGTCCGCGTCGTCGCAGTTCACCGGGTCCGGAAATTCCGCGTCCACCGAGACGCTCCAGGCGACGTACACCGCCCAGGTCGTCGACGTCCTGCCCAATTCCGTGCTGGTTATCCGAGGCGAACGGGTCGTGGTGTTCAACCGTGAGAATATCCGCATGGTCCTGACCGGCATGGTCCGCCCGCAGGACGTGACGGCCGACAACTCGATCATGTCCAGCCAGATCGCCCAGGCGAGCATCAATTATCAGAGCAAAGGCGAAGTGACTCGCGGTTCGTCGCCGGGCTGGTTCTGGCGTCTCTTCGATGTTATCAACCCATTCTGAGGCAAACTACGATGCATCAGATTGTGAGCAAATGGCTGATCCTTGTCCTGATCTCGGGCGCGCTGACCGCTTCCGCCCAGGAGGCGACGTCATTCAAGGTGCGCGTCAAGGACGTGGCACGCATTCAGGGCAACGAGAACCAGACTCTGATCGGCTATGGCCTGATCATCGGGCTTGCGGGGTCGGGCGATTCCGATGAGGAACTCACGCAGCGCACCATCGCCAACTTGCTGCAGAACTTCAACATCACGGTGGACAAGAACAACCTCAAGGCGAAAAACACCGCCGTGGTCATGGTCACCGTCAACATCGCCTCGCCCGCCCACAAGCACGACATGCTGCCGGCCACCGTGGCGTCGATCGGCGACGCCGCGTCGCTGACCGGCGGCGAACTGCTCCTGACGCCGTTGCTGGGGACCGACGGGACAGTGTGGGCCCTGGCCCAGGGCCCAGTCATGACCGGCTCCTACAGCTTTGGCAGCTCGGCGGCAGGCGGTGAAACGGTGTCGAAGAATCATCCGACCACCGGCCGGCTCACGAACGGCGTCAAGCTGCTGCGCGACGTCGGACTGGACGCCACCGACGCCGACGTGCTGACGCTGTGCCTGAGCAACCCGGACTTCACCAGTGCCGCCAACCTGGCCGACGCCCTGAACAGCCGGTTCCCAGGTGCAGCCCTGGCGTCCGACTCGGCGACCGTCCGGGTGCGGGTGGCCAAGGAGTACCTGGACGGGCGGACGCTGGAGTTCATCCGCGAGATCGAGGCGGTCGAATTTGCCCCCGACCAGAAGGCAAAAATCGTCTTCAATGAACGCACCGGGACCATCATCTTCGGCGGCAGTGTCCGCATCTCCAGCGTGGCCATCACCCACGGCACGTTGACCGTGACCATCAAGAACACGGAGACCGTCAGCCAGCCCGGGCCGCTCAGCAGACAGGCGACGACCGAGCGGATACGCGACCAGCAGACGTCGGCGCAGGAGGATCGGCCGCCGGTGATCATGCTGCCGGATGTGACCACGGTCAGCGAGCTGGTCAAGGTGTTGAACGCGCTGGGTGTCACGCCTCGCGACATCATGGTGATCATGCACGCACTGAAGGAAGCTGGCGCACTTCATGCGGAGCTCGTTTCACTCTAGGAGAAACGACGGTGACCATCCTCCCATGCCAGACTCTGCCCGGTCTTGAAGCTCAAGCAGCCACCGGTACGCCGCCACCGGCGGCGGCGGCCGACCGCGAACTGGAACGGATCAGCAAAGACTTCGAAGCGGTGCTCACCGCCACGATGCTCAAGCAGGGGCTCTCCGAAAGCTCGGTGCGCTGGGACGAGGGGGACGAGGACCAGAGCGGCAACACGTTCAAGGAATTCGCTTACGAACAGATTGCCTACGCCGTTGGCCAGCAAGGTGTACTCGGCATCTCGGACCAGATCCGGGACCAACTTCGGAGCCTTAAGGAAGGGGACAGGAATGGTCACGACTCTCGGCACACTGATTGATGACAGCGCCTGCACATCGCTGCCCGAAAAGCTGCGAAACTGCACGGAGGCACTCTTGGACTCGGCGACGCGCCTGCGCGAGGCGCTGATTCACCACCGCACGACGGACATCTGGGAACTGCTGGCCAGACAGGAGGAACAGATGTCGCTTTTGGAGCAGTATCGCCGCACGTGGGTCGACACCCGGCCATCCTCCGCGGCGCTGGAATCCACCGAAACCACGGCGCTCCGGCAGCGAATCCGCGAGTCCCTGCAGCGAGTCCGCGACGTGCACCGGTCCAACTTCGCACTGGCCAAGGGCTTGCTCTCCGCGGTGCGTCGGGCCATGGCGAGCGTGGACGGCGGCATGGGCACGACGGGAAGCGTGTATACGGACCAGGGCCGCCCGCGTTGCCGAAATACATCCGTCATCGTGAATCGCATAGGCTAGGAGACACCCCATGGCCGGTCTGCAAGTCGCCATGTTGACAGGGAAAAACGCGCTCCTGGTGCGGCAGCGCGAGATGAACGTGGTGGGGAACAACATCGCCAACGCCGGGCGTGCGGGGTACCACCGGCAGACTGCCGTGCTCCTGGCGAACCCGTCCGTCGAGGATTCTTCCGGCCAGTACGGAACCGGGGCGCGAGTCGCCCAGGTGATGCGTGATTTCGACGGCGCCCTGGAGACGAACCTCCGCCACGCGATCACGGAGGACGGGTACCGGCAGGTTGCGGCCGAGCAGTTGCAGACCGCCGAAGGAGTCCTGGCGCCCAACGGGACCTCGGCGCTGTCCGAGTCGGTGAGTCGCTTCGCCCTGGCGCTGCAGCAGGTCGCGGCCGAGCCGGAAAATTCGGCCTTGCGCGAAAACCTGCTGCAGGCGGGGGACGCCGTGGCGGAGCAGTTCAACCTCACCCGCGAGGGCCTCACGCGCCTGCAAACCAACATTCTCGACAGCAGCGGCCGGGGTGTGCTGGCCGACAACGTGGAGCAGATCAACGACGTCTCGCAGCAGATTTCAGACCTGAACCGGCAAATTTCGCAGCTGGAGAACCGCCTTTTCAACCCGCAACAGGCCAATGATCTGCGGGATCGCCGCGACGAACTGGTGTCGCAACTGGCGCGGCTCGCCGATATCGAAGCCACGGAGAACAGCAACGGAACCCTGACCATCAGCATCGACGGCACGGCGCTGGTCGACGGCCTGACGGACCCGGAACGGCTCGCCCTGGGCACGGACGGCAGCGGCCTGCCGATCCTGATCTGGCAAGCCACCAGTGCGCCGGTGGTACAGGCCGAGGAGGGCGAGACCCAGTCACTGGTCGACGCCTATGCTTACCTGGAGGCCCTGGTCGGAGACCTCGACAACTTCGCAGACACGTGGAGCAACAGCCTGAACACGGCGCACGCGGCCGGGTTTGACACGAGCGGAAACGCCGGCGGCGACCTGTTCAGCGTCGATGCGGGTACGCACCGGATGGCCTTCCAGCTGACCCGTACGGCGGATTTCGCCGCGGCCAGCGCAGCCGGCGCCGCCGGGGACGGCGGCAACGCCCGCAATCTGTGGCAGACGATGATGGCCCCCTCACCCGCCCTGGACGATCAGCCGCTGGCGGACTACGCCGAACACCTGACCGACACGGTGGCGGCCCAGACCGCCTCGGCCCGCGGGAGTGCCGACGCCGCCAAGGCGGCCGTCAGCATGTTCCGCGACGCAGTCACCAGCAAGAGCGGCGTGAACACCGACGAGGAGATGTTGGCCATGCTGGAGATCCAGCGAGCCTACCAGGCCACCGCCAAATTCGCCGCGACCGCCAACGACATGATCGGCACCGTCATCAATATGGTCTGATCCGGTTCCCGTCTCGAAGTTGAGGAGTCGAAGACATGAAGTCGCAGCAGGACAAGTTCGAAGTCAGCGCCGCCCTGACGCCCATGCCGCTGCCCAAGTCGTATGTGGCCGTAGCCCTGTCGGACCTGAACCGGTCACTGCAGCGGTATCTGACCGCCCTCCGCACGTCCGGGGAAGGTTGGGACGCCGCGCGGGACAGAGGCGCGGGCGGCAAAGGCTGAACACCGCCGCCGGGCAGCGCACACCGCGAGGCCCGGCCTGGCACACTTGGAGATGATCCATGCGTGTATCGGACGTTTCAACTCAGAACCTTCTCCTCAGCATCATGCAGGACAACCGTGCCGCCTTGGCCCGGAGCCAGGCGGCCATCTCGTCGGGGCGCCAGTACCAGATGCGTTCCGACGCGCCCACCGAGGCAGCGCTGGCCTCCCACTTGCAGGCCTACGCCGACCGCGACGAGCAGTGGCAGAAAAACGTCGATACCGCACTGACCTGGTGTCAGGTGACCGAGACGCGCGTCTCGCAGAGCGTCGAACAGTTGCAGCAGGCCCATGAGCTCGTGGTCCAGGCGCGCGACGGCACATACAGCGACACGGACCGCACGCTTCTCGTGGGGCAGGTTGACGCCATTCTCGAGTCCCTGGTACAAACCGCCAACACCACGTACGACGGCAAATACCTTTTCGGCGGCACGAACTCGGCTTCGGCGCCGGTGTCCGTCACCCGGGACGCCGCCGGCAAGATCACCGCCGTCACCTACGCCAATACCGCGCCGGAGTTGCGGACGGCCCAGACCAGCGCCCAGAATACCATGACCTATGGCGCCACCGTGGTGGGGAACGGGACCGGCCTGTTCGTCAATAATCCGGATACGCCGGAAGCGACGGATATCTTTGCCTCGCTCATTGCCCTGCGCACCACCTTGGAAGGCGCCGCCACGCCGAACGACACTCAACTGGATGAGATGCAGCAGGGCCTGAACACGACCATCGCGCGCCTCGTCGACAGCGGGGTACAGCAAACCCGGTTGCAGGCAATCCGCACACGCATGCTCGAAGCCGCACCGGCGGAGCAATTGCGGATTTCGCAACTTCAGGACACGGACTTCGCGAAGGTGGCCACCGAACTGAGCCTCATGCAGGCAACCCTGACCGCTTCCATGAAGGTCATTGGCCGGGGCGCTGGGATGAACTTGGCCGACTACATCTGAGCCCACCGTCCACGCCACGCGCCGAGAGTCAGAAGGGGTACTGACGCAACGGTTGGCGACGCCTTGCCGTTGCGCCTCTCGGGTTGACACCCGCGGGACCGACATGTCCGGCCGAAGCGGTCGCACGAAGGCGGAGACGGTCTGTCCCCCTACCCTCCCCCAACTCTCCACCCGCGCCTCCCATGAAACTGAAGGCGCCCAGAGCCCGCGAGGACGCGGGCGCTCCACGGTCTGGCACGGGGTCTGACTTTGGAGCGCCCGCGTCCTCGCGGGCTCTGGAAGCGTCGTTACCAGTTTCACCTTGGTATGACCGGCCGGTCCGCCGCCCGGGGGGCGCTGACGCGTTACCCCGGCCTCGCAAAGCCGGATCGCCGGGATGACCCCGGAGGACTATATTACATTGCTTGTTGTGGCGTCGGCCGGCCACTGGCCCGCGCTTTGCGCACCCAAGAGAGGAAAGACATGGCATCGACCGCACCCACTAAGCCGTGGCCACCTATCCTGCTGGTGGACGACAGCCCCGAAGACGCCAAGACTCTGGAACTGATCTTACGGCGCCAAAGCCACACCTGCTTCGCAGTGAACGACCCCCGGCAAGCGGCCGCGGCCGTCGAGAAGCATCATCCATTCCTCGTCATTTCCGACCTGCATATGCCGTTCATGAGCGGCCTCGACGTTCTCGGCGAGTTGCGAGGCAAGTTCCCGACCCTCATGGTCATGATCATCACCGGCGACGCCACGATCGAGAGCGCGGTGGCGGCCATGCAATTGGGCGCCTTGGACTACCTCCGCAAACCGCTTTCCGTCCAGGAAGTCAGCATTCGCGTCGAGCGCGCCGTGGAGCGGTATGCACTGTCCGTCGAAAATCGCGAACTGCGCGGCAAGCTTGACGACCGCCGCCGGAAGACCTCCATCGTGGGGCAGAGCCCGGCCATTCTGCGCACCATCGACAGCATCAACCTGGTAGCCGCCAGCGACGCCAACGTCATGATCTGCGGCGAAAGCGGCACCGGCAAGGAACTGGTGGCGCGGGAGATCCACGAGAAAAGCGACCGCGCCGGCAAGCCGTTCGTGGCCGTCGACTGCGTGTCCATGCCGGACCAGTTGATCACCAGCGAGCTGTTCGGACACGAGAAGGGCGCATTCACGGGCGCCAACGAAGAGCGAGTCGGCCTCCTGGAGATGGGCTCGGGCGGCACGGCGTTCTTCGACGAAATCACCGAACTGGGAATGGACATTCAGGCCAAACTCCTGCGTGTCCTGCAGGAGCGACAGTTCCGCCGGGTGGGTGGCCGCAAGCTTCTCGACCTGGAGGTTCGCGTCCTCAGCGCCACCAATCGCGACCCTCAGAAAGCGGTCCAGGACAGCGTTCTGCGGCAGGATCTGTACTACCGGCTGAATGTCATCCCAATCCAGGTTCCGCCCCTGCGCGAGCGGCGCGACGACATTCCGCTGCTCGTCGATCACTTCCTGCACGCGCTGTCAGAACGGCACCATCGCCCCATGAAACAGATCGTGCCGGCGGCCCTGGAAAGGCTGCGACACCATCACTGGCCGGGGAACGTCCGCGAGCTTCAGAATACCGTGCATCGGCTGTTCGTCATGTCTGCGGCCGAGGCCATCGAGGAGGCCGACGTGCAAGCCGCCATGGAGACGCAGCCCACCACCACACAGGATAGCACCGCCCTGTTCAGCCTTCCTCTGAAGGAGGCGAAGCGACAGTGGGCCAAGCAGTTCGAACGCGAGTATCTCCTGCAGCTTCTGGAGGCACATCACCACGCCATCGGGCGTGCGGCAGATGCGGCCGGCGTGAACCGCAAGACCCTGTCTCGTCTCACCGACGAGCACGGCATTCGCCTGCCCTGAGGACGGCTGCGTCGCTCGCCGGCAAGACGAGCCAGAACGTGCTGCCCTTGTCCACTTCACTGTCGACACCAATGCGCCCGCCCTGGGCTTCAGCCGCCAGGCGGCAGAACGCCAACCCCAGGCCGGTGGAGAACTTCGTGCCCGGCCGCCGTGTCTCGAGCTGGCCAAACTTCTCGAAGATCTTCTGGTGATACTCAGCGGGTATGCCGGGGCCGGTGTCGCTCACCGTCAGCCGGGCTTCTCCACGGCTCGCGCTGGCGACGATGCGAATGGTCCCATCGGCCGGCGTGAACTTCAGGGCGTTTCCGAGCAAGTTGGCGACGATGCGTACCGTGATCTCAGAGTCGCAGCAGGCGATGACGGGACGGGACGGGGGATCCCAGTCGACGCGGCGCTGCCGAGCCAATCCTGCCAAACTGTGCAGCGCCTCCTCGACGACCGGGCGCAGGTCGCACGCCTGCAGCCGCAACGGCATCTTCCCGCTCTCCAGACGACTCACATCCAGCACGGCCGAAACCATGTTGGTCAGGCGCGTCGACGCGTCGATGGCCGTTTGCAGGGCCTCCTGGTTATCGCTGCTGAGGTTTTCCGCTACGTCCAGTTGGAGCAGTTCCAGCATGCTGCCCATACTCATCAAGGGCGAACGCATGTCGTGGACGATCATGTGCACCAGGTTGTCGCGCAGCCGCTCGGTCTCCTGCAACCGGGCCAGACTCTGCTGAAGGTCGCGGTTCCGGTCCGCCAGGTCCTGTTGCAGCCAGCGCAGCCGCAGGTGCGTGTGGACGCGCGCCCGCACTTCCTCGATCTGGAACGGCTTCAGAACATAGTCGACCCCTCCGGCCTGGAAGGCACGGACCTTGTCCATTTCCTCCTGAAGACCGCTGATGAAGATGACGGGGATGTCCTGGAGCTTCGGGTTCTGCTTCAACCGCTCGCAGACCTCGTACCCGTTCATCTCCGGCATCATGATGTCCAGCAGCACCAGGTCGGGCGGCTCCGAGTCGGCGGCAGCCAGCGCCGCAGAGCCTTCCGCAAAGACCCGCACGTGGAGGTCTTGCGCCTCGAGCATCTCCGTGAGGACAATGCGGTTGGCCAAGATATCGTCGAGTATCAGGATGTGCGCTTCACGCTTGCCCTGACCGTGTTCAGACATAACCCGGGACTCTCCTTGTTCATGACGCACGCACACCGGAAAACCCCCGACCCCCGCCAGCGGCCGAGCGGCTCCCGCAGCGTCTCCGGCTCCACCCTCAACCCACGAGCCCAAACCCAGAATCGCCGCCATGACGCCGACTCGGATGGCCCTGGCCAATCCCGTCCAGCACGTCTCCTTCGCACGGAGGGCCCAAGTCCTAGGGGGCCCCTGCGATAACGCATGCAGCGTGCCAGGTCCGCCCCCCCGGCCACCCACGGATCGGCGCCGCGGCGACTCGCCATCCTGAATCTGGCACAGTTCATGCGATCAAACACATAAAGGACCACCGGCACAGGATGCGGGCGCCGGAAGTCAAGGAGCCGAGAAACTCTGGAAAAGGAGGACCAGAAGATGATCACGGAACGACGCGTCGGCTGTGAACGGATCGCGGGATGGCGCCTCACGGAAGTCCCTGCGCTGTATGGTCTTGTGATCCGTGAACGTGGCGAACTGATCGAGTACGTGTCCTTCGCCGAAGCGCGGCGGCGCCTGGATACCGCGGCCAAATCGAACAAGGCCCATTCGAGCGTCTCGCGCTAGCCCGGACTGCTGTCGCCACGGGACATCCATGTCCCAACCGCGGCGAGTTCCAGGCCTCTTTGCAGGTGAATAATCAGCCCGAGTTGCCCATGCCAAGTCCGATGCATGCGCATTTCCGGCTGAGGATCCCCCTGCCGCACGGCACCTCGCCCCGCACACCCCAGTTTGACCTCCATGGCGCCGATGCCAAGCCCGCTTCTTCTGCCGTTCAACCGCCAGAACGGCAAGGGTAAATCGGCGACGACAACAATGCTCGTGGCGGGTTACTTGAGTTCTGCAAGCCCCAGTTCGTCCAGGAGGGCGTCGAGCGATATCTTGATGCCACGGCCACGGTACTCCTGGTCCAAGCCACGCATGTGGAGCTTCATCAGCTCCACCAGCTTCCCGCGCAACTCAGGCCGCTTGGAAGCCTGCCGGGGTGTCAGGCCGCCAAGCATTGGGACCGACTCGTCGGGGAAGCGCTCGTACTTCTGACGAAAGAACTGTTCCATGATCTGGCGTTCTGTCTCGGGATCGATTCCGCTCGCCCTGCGCGGCGACGGAGTCGCATCGTGTTTCGGCAGCTCTGCGGCCATTTCCTTGCCCACGTCACGAACCAGTTCGCGCCGCAACTGGAGCATGCTGCCGAAGTAGTCCTTCACGGTTGCTTTCGCGAAGTCCATCTTCTGTCGCGAGAACGCCTCAACTGTCAGTTCATTCGACGACAGGCGTATTGTCCCGACAGTCCCAACACTGCCGCGCTCATCATCACTGCGGAACGCTTCGGGCATTTGGTCCTCCAGCTTCCGCGACTCGCCACGACGCAACCAGTTGTACGTCCGGACGCCTGTCTTGGTGGCTGTCCCTGTGGCACTGGGTTCAAAGTCCGGCTTGGAGTCAAGGATTCGCAGGACTTCTCGGTGGTCACCCTTGACATCGTACACCAGGACACATTGGTGTATGTCTGACCGCCGCAGGATTCCGCCCATCCGCTCGCGGTACATGGCATCAACCCAGCCCTGACACTCTGCGGCATGGGCGAGCAGGTACTGCCTGGGGTCATTGAGTCTTGCGGCTTTCGCCAGCTTCCGAATCCGCTCAACATAGTCCGTGGCCATGATATCCGGGATCATCAGGCACCCGCCGTTTCCGCGGCAGAAATGCGGGTATCGGGTCAGCCAGACCAACAGGCGGGCAAACCGCGGGAGGCCATGTCCTGCCAGCGCAGGGTCGAGCAGCTTCTCGGTGTGTCCGTCAGGCTCGAACATATCCACGACCTCCAGGAAGCGATCATCCACAGTCCGCTGAACTTCAATCACAGTCGGCAGCGAGCCCTCCAGTGTCTTCAGCAGTACACGTTCGTCATTGCTCAGTCCAGGAAACCCCTGCGCCCTCAAGACGTCGTACACGACCTTCCCTGCGGTCGCTGGCTCGTGGAACATCTTCAGGAGCGCAACATTCGCGACCGCGTTGTTGAGACTCGCTCCTGGTTCGTCATCCTTGGCCTTTGCCAGCCGAGCATGTGCTTCGACTGCTTCTCGGAACGCCACATCCCCCAGGTGTCGTGCCACCAGCAGGGTCATCTTCTCGACAACCTGGTTGTCGATCTTCCTGAAGCTGTCGATGGCAGCCGTGCCCAGTGGGTAGTACTGGCATTCTGCGGCACACTCAATCTCGCTGCCGCGTTTCGAGCCGCAACACACCGAGCAGATGGTTCCGCCAAGGGTTGGGCACGGACGTTGCGCGCGTCGACCACAGACCATGCAGTCCGCTTTCACTGCTCAGACCTCCCAATGCAACCCGGCCAACTCCAGGTGTACCACTCTGCCTTAAGGCCACCCCCGCCGCACGCTTTTCCCGTCACACAACTCCACACAACTCCACGGTACCACCGCCTGCGTGATGACGCAAGGCATCCGGAGACACAGAGTGGCACCGCGGCAGCCACCCCTTGGGCGGCGCCCCGTCAGCCATCGACGCCGACACGAAGGTACGCCTAACCACGCAAAAGGGGTTTGTGTTCAGCGCCTTGACGTTGACGCAGGTGTTTCATGCCGGCCCTACAAACCCTGGCGGAAATTGTAATAGCCGCAACGGACCTGTCCCGCTAGATTCCCAGTGTGCACCCGGTGTGTGTGGCAACCCCATCGCTTTCTCGTGGCGACTGACCAGTGACAGAGGGTCATGGGTCTTGCCGGGCATCGAGGCTGGGCGCATATTGTCAGAGCGCGAGACGGATTGTTGGCCTGCACTGTTGCTGAACCACGGGCGCAGTGGGCTTGCGGACAATGAACCGCTGTTGATCGAGGATGGAAGGCGAACACGCCCTTGCTCGGTACGGCGTACCGCCGCCCGAAAAAGGCAGCGTTCAAGGAGACAGCAACATGAGCATGGCAGAAGAGATCGGGAAGCTGAATGAACTCAAGCAGAGTGGAGCAATGTCCGAGGAAGAGTACCAGAAAGCCAAGGAATCTCTATTGGCTAAGAATCAGCCAGCAGGACAGAAGTTCAAGCAAACAGTGGACGGGATCGCAGCCGATGTCAACAAGTGGGGAATGTTCATCCACCTGTCACAATTCTGCGGCTACATTGTTCCTCTAGCAGGCCTGATTGTTCCCATCGTACTGTGGCAGATGAAGAAGAATGACTCGGAGATAATCGATCGACACGGCCAGATCGTGGTCAACTGGATTATCACGGAGCTCATACTAGGCATCATCTTCGGGATACTGTGTTTTGCCTTGATCGGAATCCCGCTTTTGAGCGTGCTGGCAATCGTTGGAATTGTCTTCCCGATTGTCGGGGCCGTCAAGGCGAACAATGGAGAAGTCTGGTCGTATCCATGTTCCATTAGATTTTTCAAATGAAACGAATCAGGTCGAGTGGAGTGATCCCCCCGGCGCGGGCACCCTGGCCCCGCGCTTCTTCCCCAAGGGTACGGCAAGCGTAACACAGAGCTATGCAGAAGGAGAGCGATAGCAATGAATGACACAAACCCATTGGCAGAGGTGAAAGCAACCTTCGCGCTCAGTGACCTCAAGAGGCAGGAACGTCTCCTGGGCATCATCCGGGGCAAACCCGCATGGAAATACTATGCGCTTGCGGTCGTCTGGCTTGTCTTCATCGTATACATTTTCCACACGGAAAAAGCGAATAACATGGTGGGCTTTGCCTTGATCCCTGTGTTGTTCACCATCGCTGGAGCTTATGTGGACTGTTCCCGCAGGATGGGTGCCCTTATTGAACTCATCGGAGAGGAGAACCTTAGAAAACCCAAGACGGATGACAGCAAACAGAATGCATAACGACATGACAACACCCGCAGATTACAGACGGGTTGAGAAACCCTGCAAAACGCTATCCGCATCACCACGAGAGCCTTTTTTGGGCAGAAGAATGTGTGTGTGCATAGCCGTGATGGGCGGGCTTGTTCCGCTGTTTCTGGCAACGGCCAGCGGCAATGACTGGCCGCAGTGGATGGGTGGACCGCAAAACGATGGCGCCTGGCGCGAAGAGGGGATCCTGGCCACGTTTCCCGCCTCCGGCCCCGTGGTGAAATGGCGGACGCCTATCGGCCCTGGATATTCCGGTCCATCAGTGGCAAACGGTTCCGTGTTTGTGATGGATATGCAGAACGCCAAGCCCGATGGCGCCAGTGAACGAGTCCTGTGCCTGGACGCAGACAGCGGCAAGGTCCGCTGGCAGTACTCATATCCGTGCAAGTACAGCGGCGTGGGCTACGATTCCGGCCCCCGCGTTACTCCTGCCGTCGCTGACGGTAGAGTCTACACTCTCGGAACCATGGGGGACTTGATTTGCCTGGATGCAGCCGACGGGAAACTGCTGTGGCAGAAGAACCTTCCCCGTGAATATCAGGTCAAGATCCCAACCTGGGGGTTTTCCACGCAACTGCTCGTGGATGGCCCGCGGTTGTATGGCATTGTAGGCGGCGAGGGTCATGCGGTGGTCGCATTCGACCGGAACACCGGCAAGGAACTATGGCGGGCGTTGTCATCCCGTGAGCCCGGTTATTCCGCCCCGATCGTTCGCACCATCAATGGCAAACGCCAGCTTGTTGTCCGGCATGCCGACGGCCTTGCCGGCCTGACACTGGAAACCGGCGAAGTCATCTGGTCGGCGGCATTCCCGACCAAGATGGGCATGGCAGTCTGCACCCCGGCCGTGTTCGAGGATCGAATCTGCATCTCGGGACAATGGGAAGGCACGGCCATGTTCAAGGTGCGGCCCGACAAGAACGACGCCACTCTCTTGTGGAGCATCAATGCCGGCATCACTCCAGAGGAGACATTCCGGACGGAAGGATTCAACAGTGCCATAGGCACCGTTCTGTTTGACGGCAGTCAGGTGTATGGTGTTTCAATGCATGGCGAACTCTGCGGGCTTGACGCCGCAACCGGCCGCCGCATCTGGACATCGCTCGCACTTACCGGTGAACCCAAACCCAAGGACAAGTGGTTCACGGCCTTTCTTGTGCCGCACAACAAGAACTGGTTTGTCTTCACGGAGAAGGGCGCCCTGCAGATCGCCCGCCTGTCGCCAACCGGTTATGAACTGCTGGACACGGCCCAGCTTTGCGACCCCGACATGGCGGTAGGCAACCGCAAGGTCATTTGGTCCCACCCAGCCTTTGCCAACCGTTGTATCTACGTCCGCCGCAACAGCGAACTGATCGCCTTTTCCCTTGCTGCGACAGAAAACAAGACGCCCTGAATCAGTTTCCCTTGGATCCATTCGGCCTGCTCCACCGGCGTCCCCGGGACCAAGCCGAAGCCGCCAAATGGTACCGCAAGGCGGCGGAGCAGGGTGATGCCAGAGCCCAGTACCACCTCGGTGTCGCATACGCCAACGGCGGCGCCGTGACGCCAGGCGCCTGCGGCCCGCCGCCGGTCCCGTGGCGACACTGTCGGCGCATTCCAGGGAGATAGCGATCAGGCTGACCCGCCGCGACTCTGGGCTGCCACAACCTGGACCGGCCGCTTCGTCTTTGCCTCTTGCGGCAGGTAGCTTACCTTACGTCGACCCTGATCGAGGAGCCGCGCGAACGGCATACCCCCAAGTCGCCAGGGCCAACCTGGCCCTGGCCTCGAGACAGGACACCGACAACCCCGGTTGAAGGATGGCGGCAGTGCGCACAAGAAACATCGCGAGTCTGGCTGTCGCGGCTCTCACTCTGAGCGTGACCGGTACTGGCAGTACACGCTGGCGCAGGTTCCCCCGCTGGCATTCATGCTCGCCAAGGCCAGCGGTCAATCCGTGCGTGATGTGGTTCCGCCCGAAGTCGCCGCGTCAGCACACTGGGCCTGGATCAACCGCCGCACGGACACCGACGCGTTCCTGATGCTGACCTATTCCGATTCCGGGTACGACCGCGGCTTGGGTGCGGATCTGATGCTGTTCTTCGGCGGCCCCCTGGGCGTTCCCGAATACGTGGCGCTGGCCCGCCCGTACGCGGACACCTGCGTCGAGCCGCTGTTCCTGCAATGCGCCCGGGGCCTGCCCGATGGCAATGTGGCGGCGCCCGGGACCAGGACACTGACGGTCTTCGCCGACAGCGGGCACGTGGACATTCGACAGGTCGAGGTCCGAGACGGCATGCGCGTCTACTTTCTGAGCGGGGAGTGGGGCGGCAAGTCGCACGGCGACCGTAACAGTTTCATGCTCGAAGCCTACGGACGAACGCTGCTTCTCGACCGCGCGACCTCCCACTACACCCATCCTCTGCACCACGCCATGGTCGGCGCCGAGGCCCACAATACTGTCGTGGCCGACGACCTGAACCAGGCAGAGAAGCATCACGGCCCGGGTGCCACGCTGCTGCGCGGAGGAACAAGGGCGCTTCGTTCTCCTTGAGTCGGACGCGGCCCCCGCGTGGCCGAAAGTTGGCCAAAAGGTCCTGCGCCGGCTCGTGCATCTGCGTCCGGCCACGCTGGTGATCGAGGATGTCCTGGAGTGGACAAGGCCCGTGGTGAGTCACCAGTTCTGGCAGAGCCACGGCGAATGGCGCGAAACGCCTGACGGGTGGGTGGCAAACGTTGAAGGTGTGGAACTCTGCGCCACCGTCGTATCGGCCGGCGTGACCGTCTCTGCCGCACCGTACGCCATCGACGGGAAGCATCGGCCGGTGCAACGCCTCGATGTGGCGTTGCCGGGGGCAAGCCCTTGACGCAACGTCGCTTCTCCGAGATGATCAGCTATTTCGACATCTACGGGTTGATCAATGCCACGGTGATCTCGCAGGGACGGTACGGGAAGACCCGGGAGATACTGTGGGACTTCAGGAAAGAGCATAGCGAAAGGCTATCGCTGCAACAAGGCTGGACGAGTACGGCTGCGCAAGTGCCGGAGCTGCGGCCGCCGCTGGACGACCGGTTTGGCACCGGCAACGGGGGGCCTCAAGCAGACCGCCCCAGGGGTACGGGCGACGGACAGGGTGTCCTCGCCAGAGCCTGCGCCGGATCTGCCCTGACTCCTTACCGCGTCTCGTGCCGTGATGACCGACGCCGCAAGGCCGGGCCGAGCTCAGACTGCCCCCGGTGCGGCTGGGACGCCAGGGCTGTTTCAAGATCTGGCGCCGCGTCTCGGAAGGCCACGCCTCCGCGCACACCAAGTAGGGGCGGCCTGTCCTCAGGCCGTCCCCCCCCCGGGTACTCACCGCACGCGACAGTCACGAATCTTGAAACAGCCCTGCTGGGACGCGGGCGGACCTTGCCTTTTGGCCTGGCGCCGGCTAGTCTTCTGAGATGGTAGCGGCACGGGGTGAACCACAGCAGATGGTGAGAACCGGTAGATGGACGCAGCGACTCTATCCGCCATCCAAGAGCTTGCGGCACGGGGACGAGAACTCCTCGAGCTTGGTATTGCCGCCGAGACGGCAACGGACTCAGGTTCTCCGAGGGACACTCCCTCGCCTCGCCCCCCATCCCGCCATCCCCCGTCAGTCACCCAGTCCGCTCTCTGCTGGTTGCTCAGGTTGGCGGCGCTCAAGATGCTGGAAGCCAGGGGGGGACCCCAGGAGACCACCTCCCGGGGCCTGGAGTCGTGCGGCTCCATGCGTCTGCCTGGGAACGAGCCAAGTCCGGCGACACTGGCGCAGATAGCGGAGGTGCTGGACGCCGAAGCCCTCAAGGATGCCTGGAGCCCGGGGAACGAAGAGACGCTGGGCTGGATATACCAGTCCTTCCACGAGCCGGAACTCGCCGCGGCTCTTCACAGCGCCAGGGGTTTTGTCTCCAAGATTCCGTCCGGCAGCATCGCCGCTTCCACCAGGCTGTACACCCCTCGTTGGGTTGTGCGGTACCTGGTCGAGAACACGCTCGGGCGCCTCTGGCTTGAGTTGCACCCAGACTCGGGGATCGCCAGAGAACTCGGATACCTCGCCCCCGTTGACACGGACGGCCCCCTCCCGCACCGCGCCAGGCTGGTGCGGGACATCCGCTTCCTCGATCCAGCCTGCGGGACCATGCATTTCGGGCTGTGCGCCTTTGACCTCTTCGTGTTGATGTACAAGGACGAACTGGCGCACGCCGGCCGACCCGGATGGCCAGACGCAGCGTCCGTCAGCACAGAAAGCGAAATCCCGGCGGCGATCCTCACTCACAACCTCTACGGCGTTGACATCGACCCCGTGGCCCTGAGCATCGCGGAGTTCTCACTCTGGTTGCGGGCCAGAGCGCTGAACCCCGATGCTGAGGTCGGGATGGGCAACCTGCTCTGCTCGACCCCGGAACCATTCCTGTCCGACCGCATGACCAGGTTCCTCGGCGCTCTACGCGACACCAACCCCGCTCTTGTTGACGTTCTCACCTTGCTCCGGAAGTCTGTCAGGCGCATGGGCCAGACGGGAGCGCTGTTTCGCTTGAGTGAGGATACCCGAGCGTTGCTGCTGACCAAGTGCTCTCGCTTGGCGTCAATTCGGGGAGTGACCCAACCCGCTGTGACCGGCGGTGGCAAGGAAACGCACCTGCCCGATGCCCTGTGGACGGCCCTGGTCAAGGAAACAGAGCAAGCGCTCGCATCCTCCGTGGAAGTCGGCCCCGACGGTGGGACGGACACGCCAGAGTTCACCCGGCAGCTCTTGATGGCCCTCCGGTTCCTGCGCCTGACGTGCGAACGGTTCGATGTTGTGGCCACCAACCCGCCCTACCTCACCAACCGCAAGCTGGACAAGTCGTTCAAGGACTTCCTCACCAAGGAGTACAACGAGGGCAGGCGTGACCTCTATGCCGCGTTCATGCAGAGGTGCGTCGAGTTTGCTGAGCCGGACGGCCGCGTCGGCATGCTGACCATGCACTCGTTCATGTTCATCACGTCCTACGGCAAACTGCGGGCGTGGGTGCTCGAACGAGCCAGCATCGAGAGCATGGTGCACCTTGGTCCGGGGCTGTTCCCCGTTGGCAACCCGGACACACTCCAGACAACCGCCTTTGTGCTGACCCGGAAGGAAGCCGGCGGCGACTCAGACAACTGCACCGGCATCGGCTTTCGGTTGGTCCGGGAGAAGGATGGTCCAGCCAAGCAGGCGGCGCTTGAACAGGCTCTCTCTTGCCTGATGGCTGGCAAGCAGGACAGCCGAGTGCACAGGTTCACGCCGCACAGCTTCAAGTCGATTCCGGGCAACCCGTGGGTCTACTGGGTCTCCGATGAAGTGGCCACGCTGTTCGAATCGCTGCCCGCCCTCGGACGGGTCGGTTGCCCACGACAGGGCATCGCGACCTCAGACAACTCACGGTTCGTGCGCTTCTGGTGGGAGGTCGGAAAGGACCGGATCGGGTTCGGCATGCCCAGCATCGCCGCCGCACACCGCAGCGGAAAGGTGTGGTTCCCGTACATGAAGAGCGGCGGGTTCCAGCGCTGGTACGGCATGCAGGAACACGTGATCGCCTTCGACAAACCGCACTTCGACATCCTCTCAAAGGTGGGGAACACGCTGCCGAGCCGCAGCTTCTACTTCCGCAGCGGCATCACCTACTCCTACCTGACGGGCGCGCGGTTCAGCGCTCGCCTGTCGCCGGGCGGGTTCATCTTTGACGTGGCCGGGTCGTCGCTCTTTCCAGAGAATATCCCGTTTGTCCTGGCCGTGCTGAACTCTCCCGCGGCCGCCCACTTCCTGAAACTCATCAACCCCACGGTGAACTTCCAGGTGGGTGATCTCCGGCGTGTGCCCGTGCCAAAGCGATCAAGCCAGCGCCTTGAGCAGTTGTGCAACCAGGTCACCGACTTGGCCCGAGACGAATCCCGTGAGACCGAAACATCGTTCGAGTTCGTCGCCCCGCCGCTGTGGCCGAACGGCTTGTCCCACATCCTGCAACGTCGTGACCGAATCGCCAACCTCGAAGACGAGATCAACGAAGAAGTCTGGCAACTCTACGGCATCTCTGCGACGGAGCGGCAACGGATTGAGGCGGAATTGGGTGCCCACGGCGGTTCAGGCAGACCGCGCGCTGACGAGACCGAGTGTCGCAGGGAACTCGCTCGACAGTGGGTCAGCTATGCGGCGGGCATGGCGTTGGGTCGGTTCCTGCCCGGCGTCGACGGCGCCTTGGGGTGCGGCAGATTCCATGGCGAGGTGGCCAGACGGTTGGTGGAGATGAGCAACCAGAGCAACTACCTGGTTCAGGATGCTGAATGCGACAAAGACCTCGCAAAGGTCGTCATCAAGGTGCTGTCATTGGCACTGGGTTCGGGCGAAGCCCGTCAGGTAGTCCTAGCCGCAACCGGGCGGAAGGGCGAATCCGAGAATATCCTGCGAACGTATCTGCCAACGGGCTTCTACAGATCGCATCTCTCGCAGTACAGGAAACGCCCTGTGTACTGGCTGCTTCAGTCCCCGAGAAAGAAATGCGGCGTGTGGGTTTTCCATGAGCGCATGACCATGGCAGCGCTGGCCTCCATCCTGGACGGTTACCTGAAACCAAGGATCAGTGCCATCGAACGGCGCCTGGCGGAACCAGCGGCGGATCGACAGGCTTCGGACAACCGCAGACGGCGTATGCTCCTGAATGACTGTCGGACTTTCGCCGAGAGGATGGAGCAGACCCTCGCCAAGGGCTATGGGCCGCACGTTGACGACGGGGTTCTGGTCAACGCCGCCCCCTTGTGGGAGTTGCTTCCCGCCTGGCAGACCGAGCCGAAGCGGGTCTGGCAGGCGCTTCAGAGGGGCGGATACTCATGGTCGGCGCGGGCAATGCAGGGTTGACCGCAAGGAAATGGCTGAATGCACCAACGGTGCAGGCGACCCGGCACAGGGGACGCTTCTCCATGCCGGGTTGCCATCACTGGCAGGAGGGCTATCCTACCACGGCGAGGATGACCTAATCGACCAGGTGACAGTCCACAGCGCGACCCACACTACTGGGACAGCGCCCAGCCTGCGTCGGATTCCCGCCGCCGGAAATGCAGGAGGCGGGAACCCGGGTTCGGTGGCGGACATGAAGGAGTAGTGACGGGGCGGCGGGCCCTTTGCCACCACGGGGTGGTTGGGGGGTGAGGTATCCTGTTGTGCTGTGTGGAGACGCGGATGAAGAACCCGGACGTAGACAAGGTTGTTGCCCTGGTCAAGGAGCAAACGGGGTACGAGGTCTCCGTGACTCCCGACCCATCCCTTTCGACCAACGTCGCGATGCGCTCGGCAACGGCACAGATGCCGGGCCACATTGTCCTTCTCAATCCCAAGTGTGAGCGGTTCGGCGATTTTCTGGTCGCGCTTCAGTGCGCGATGCTGCTTCTCAAGTGGAGGGACAGGAACCGCATACCTGATTTCATGTTGATCCCGGAGAAGGTGCAGTACTTCGAGGCCAAGGGGAGCAATGACGTCCGAAAGCTCAAGTTGCCGGAACAAACCGAGCGGCAGGACTCATCCATGCTCGTCCAAGGGCTGCTCCAGCAGTTGAACTCGGTGCCTTGCAGCATACTTGGCGGAGAGTGGTGCTACGCGAACTGCCCCAACCTTCGCTCCGAGCAGGGCCTGTACATGGGACTGGAGCTTCGCCAGAACTCTGCCAGCCTCGCTCCGGCGGTTAAGACGCAGACGCCCCGAGACGTCTTCGAGAAGAGCGTGACGATGAGCGCAGCCTATGCCCTGTGGTGGAGTGACCTTGGCGGGGAGCACCTTGCTCCGCTGCCGTATGAGTCACTGGGCTACACCAAGGGCGGCCGCGAACTCCTGGCTCTGCTCCGTGCCATCCCGAGCGACTCGACGACCGCCTACGTCGACGCAGTGAATGCCTGGGCCGGGCACCTCCAGTTGGGGCCGTTGGTCGAGTGGCGGTACAGGAGAGGTTAGCACGATGGACCCGTTCACGTTCAAACTGCGCCTGAGCGATTTCTGCCTCGATCTCCTGCCGATTGACAAGCAGGTGCTCACGGGGAATCGCCCCCTGCTGCGGGATTCGGTGATGGCGTACTTCACCGAGCGTTTCAAGGGGCTTGGCGGCGAGTCCAGAGTCGTGGCCACAGATGAAGAGGTGTCGGTGACCTGGACACCGTGCCGTATGGCAGACACCGAAGCCCTCGTCAATCAGTTGGTCGATATGCTGACCGCCGGTGCGTATGATACCGCCGGACCGTTCCTGAAAGCTCTTGCTGTCAACTGTCCCGACAACCACACGGTCCACTACAACTACGGCATGATGCTCAGTGACCAAGGCAAGCTGCCCGAAGCCATTGACCACCTCAAGAAGGCGGTTGCGTTGGAGCCTGAATCGGCAAACGCCTGGAACGCCCTGGGGATTGCGCACCAACGTCAGGGCGACAGGGCAGAGGCGCAGAAGGCCCTGGAGGAGAGTGTCCGGCTTGACCCGGAGAACGGTTACACGCTGCGCAACCTGGGTGGCCTGCTTGCAGACGCAACACCCGAGAAGGGGCTTCAGTACCTCCAGAGGGCGGCCCTGCTGCTGCCGCAGGACCAAGCCACCCAATACGGCTACGGGCTCTGCCTCGCCAAGACTGGGAAGACCGAGGAAGCGGACCGCGTCCTCATCGCCGCCATGGGGCTTGCCCCTTACACGAACATCGCCGAGCTGTGCAGGAAGGCACGCCCGAAGATCGCCCATGAGAACATGCGCTCCAGAGCAGGCGGATCGGCACGAATGGACGTTGTGCTCTACTGCGTTGCGGCGTTGGAGAAGATCAGAGAACTTGGAGTACAGCGGTTCCAGCCCATCGCGTTCGAGATCGCGCTCCTGGGCCGGAGCGGCCTGGACATCAACGACCCGGCTCAGAAGTACACTTTGAAGAGCCTTCCGGGACAGTTCTCCGGTATGCAACTGGTGTCGTACATGTACGTGGGGTTCAAGCATATCGCGTCCGAACAGGATGCGGGGATTGACCTGTCCCGCGAATATGAACTGGCGCAGAAGATGTTCGGCGAAAAGGGCGCGTAGGCAGTCGGTCTGTCACGCGGGTCGCATCAGGGGACTTGACGTACTGATGACGGTTCGTGATTTCTGCAATTGGGTGCAGGGGTGGCCTTGACGGTCTCATTGATCATCTACCGGCCAACGCCTGCTTGCCAAGACAGTACCACGGCACAGAGTTCTCACCATGACACTGCAAGAGCTTGTCAAGAGAATCCGCGAGTTCAACGCCGCCAGGGATTGGGATCAGTTTCACAGTCCAAAGAACCTCGCCATGGCATTGAGCGTTGAGGTCGCTGAGGTCGTTGAACTGTTCCAGTGGCTGACCGAGGAGCAAAGCGGGGATCTCCCACCCGGCAAACGGCAGCAACTTGAGGCGGAGATCGGGGACGTGCTGATATGCCTGCTGATGCTCGCCGACAAGTGCGGGGTAGATCCCGTGGCTGCGGCGGAGCGGAAAATCGTCACCAACGACGCGAAGTACCCTGTGATGAAATGTAAGGGATCGGCGGCGAAGTACAGCGAGCTGTAGCGGTACCGCCCGTCGTGTGCGTCTTCAAGGCACCGGGGCAGATGAGTTCGACGGCCAGCACGAGCGTGCGCCCTGTCTGTTGAGCCAGAGCTGGTGGTCGGGGTTCGACGTGTCAGTGCGGGTGCTCAGTCGCGGGTTCATCGTGCGTTGGCCCTTCCGGCAACGCACCAGGAGTCTTGGCGAAACTGAAACGGCCGCCCTGCATCAGGACGGCCGTCTATCGCCCGGGATTTGAGTTCGGCGGCCCTTGGCCGTCCGCACATCCCTCCCGGGACCGTCGGTCCCGAAGGCAGCCTCCGTGGGTTCCCGTCCCCGGTTGGCAGAGCCCGCACCACTGCAGACTCATCCCTGATGCACCACTGCAATACGCCCCGTCTCCGTTCAGCGCACCCCCCCGTGTGCGTCATAACGGGACCTGCCGGGTCACCTGGGCGCGGCATTGCCAAATCACCCGTTGTGTCTATAGTCTCAAACATGTACTCCGCCGTGCCAGCGGCGCACAGGGCTCGACATCCGGGTGGGCGCTCGCAATGGACCGTCAGACCGTCAACGCGTACGATGCCAAGGCTGCGGAGTTCGCCGCAACCTACGCGGCTGCTGACGTGACCGGACTGCACCGGTTCCTGCTCCGGCACCTGCCCGCACCGCCCGCCCGTGTAATCGAGATCGGCTGCGGCATGGGGCGCGACGCCGCGTTCCTCGCCCGCAAGGGTTACACGGTCACGGGTGTTGACGCTTCGGCAGCCATGATCAAAGCCGCGCAGTCCGCACACCCCGGCCTTGCGGATTCCGCAGGCTTGCGGTTCGCGCAGTCCGACTTCCCCCTGCCCGCGGGTGCACCGCCGTTTGAAGGCAAGTTTGACGCTGTGCTCGCCATCGCCGTGCTCATGCATGTCCCGGATTCGGAACTGTTCGAGTTCGCGTTCCAGGCGCGCGGCCTGCTGGCGGACGGCGGCGTGCTGATCCTCGCCGCCAGTACGAACCGGCCTGGACTCGACGCGGACGGCCGCGACGGCGCCGGACGACTCTTCCGCGAACGCCCGCCCGCCGAACTCAGCCTGCTCTTCGAACGCCTCGGCTTCCGCCTCGTCGACCGCCAGGACGACGACGACAGCCGGGGCCGGCCGGGCCTGCGCTGGCACACGCTGGTCCTGCGCCTCGACGCCGGCGCGGGCACCCGCCCGGTCGACCAGATCGAGACCATCATCAACCGCGACAAGAAGGATGCCACGTACAAGCTCGCGCTGCTGCGCGCTTTGTGCGATGTGGCGCAAAGCCATTACCGCCACGTCGAATGGCACCCGGACGACACCGTCAGCGTCCCGCTCGGCCTGCTCGCCGAGAAGTGGCTCTACTACTACTGGCCGCTCATCGATACCGCCGACGGCCTCTTCATCCCGCAGAAACGCGGGCTTGAAAAGACGAAGCCCATCGCCTTCCGCCACCAACTCTCCGATCTGGCCGCGCATTTCCGGAATCAGAACGGCCTCAGCGGGTTCCACGCCGCCTACCAGGCGGAAGCCCTCGACCCCACCGCCAGGACGCTGACCGATGCGGTCCTGAACAAGATCGCGAACACCATCGTGGTCGGCCCGGTCACGTTCGCGAGCCAGGGCGATTTCACGATGGACAACGGACCACGCACCGCCAAGCGCCGCTGCACCACGCCGTCCGGGGTGCTGGGCGCGTTGGGCCGGGTCCATTTCCGCGCCGACGTCTGGCGCGAACTCTGCCTGGTCGGGCACTGGATCGGCGAAGCCATCATCCTGCGCTGGGCGGAATTGACATATGAGATCTCCGAACGCGGCATCCCCGTGCATCTCGTGCTCGAACGGCTCCTCGTCAAACCCGAAACCGAACGCGATGTCCAGGCCGCCCGCGAGCTGTTCAGCACCCTGACGGGACTTACCTGCGTTTGGACGAAGGTGCCGTTGGCCGACCGGGAGTTCGACGTCGACCATGTCATCCCGTTCGCGCTCTGGCACAACAACGATCTGTGGAACCTCGTCCCTGCCGCACGCACGGTCAACAACCAGAAGCGCGACCGACTCGTGACCCGCGACACGCTGCTGGGCAGCCGGGAACGGCTCATCCACTGCTGGCAGGTCCAGCGCCACGAGAGACCGCAGCGTTTCGATGTCGAGGTCAACCGCACACTGCTGGGCCGGAACTACGCGGAAACCAACTGGGAACAGCCGGCCTTCGCCGCCCTGGTCGAGGCCGTAGAGACGCTCGCGGTTCAACGCGGCGTGGACCGTTGGGCCCCGGACGCCCCGGCATCCTGCCGCCGCGCCGCTCGCGCCCGAACCGCGTCAGCGCCTCCCGAGTGGCGGACCGCCCGGCCATGCCGACACGAAACACCGCCGGAGCATCTGGAGCGCGAGCGTACCGCGAGCCGGCCTTTCATGGGAGTCGCACCGTCTGCGGAGTCCGCGCCCGCGACCGGCGCAATGCCGCCCCTCATCGTGTTCCCCGACCTGGCCGACGACGAACCGTTCCGCACCGCGCTGCCGGTGATTGCGAACCTCGCCGCCGGCCCGCTCCAGGCCGGCTTCCAGACCGCATCCCTCGACGACCTTGAGGACTGCGCCTGGGTGCGCGTGCCGCCGCGTGTCGCCAAACCCGGGCGCTTCGCAGTGCGCATCGCCGGCGAGTCCATGTCCCCAACTCTGCACCCTGGCGACCTGGTCGTGTTCGAGTACCACCGCACCCCGCGCGCGGACGGCCAGATCGTCATCGTTGCAGATTTCCCCACCGACGCCGCCCCGGGCGACTGCGCCGTCAAACGCTACCGCGCCGCCCCGGACACCTGGCGCTTCACGTCCGACAACCAGGCATTCCCCGACGTGTGCATCCCCAAGTCCACACGCCCCGCCCACCCCATCCTCGGCATCGCCGTGTGGAACCTGACCCGGGCCAGTCGCGTATAGCCCCGCCCGCAACGGCCCGGCCCGGCGCATCCGTCCCCGCTGCCAGCCTGACGTTAGCAAGATTCCGGCGTGCTCGCATGAATTCCGTTAACGAAATCACCACGCACGCTATGATTCACAATTAGACTTATCTCCAATGACTTGACTTACGCAGACCCCTGGGTAACTCCCAGGTGACGTAGACGCGTTTCTCGTCGAGGAACTTCTTCTCGAACTCCCCGCGACTGCCTGCGCGAAACAGCCAGAGTGCCATAGCCTCTCCCCTCTCAGTTGAGTAGATGTAGAGTCAGCCGCCGCTCTACGTTGACGCCCCGTCGCCGTCGATCGAGATCAGCCTGCCGTCACGACGTCGGCCACCGAGTTTGCCACCAGGTACTGCGCTGGGGCTTCGCCGATCTGCAGAGCGCGGAAGTGTGCCCTGCCACACTCGATCTTGGCGTGCTCCTTGTCGCGCAGATCATCAGCGAACAGCCCGCTCTTCGTCTCGACGACAAGGTACAATTTCTCGCCCCCGTCCTTCTCCACCAAGACTGCCCAATCAGGATTGTACCTACCCAGTGGCGTCGGGACCGTGAACCACCCGGGTAGCTTGGCGTACACCTTGATCGCTGTGTTCTTTTCGAGCTGGTCAGCGAAGGTGGCCTCGATGTCGGAATCGTAGACCACCTGCTCGTAGACCGACTTCTCTGCAACCAGCAGGTTCTTCAGATAGCCCGTCAACTCCTCATTCTCGAACAGTTCCTGGGCGTAGTAACACTCGTCACCCAACCGCTGGTACTTGATGCCGTCCACCAGGGCCAGGCGCTTGCAGCGGTTGATCGCTTCCCCGGCCAGTTCGATGAACTGCTGCGGATTGCGCCGGAAATCCTCGAGTCGCAGGCTCCCTGTCAGGATGCGGTGGATACTGCGACGGGTCAGGTGTGTGCGGTCCTGGAGTTCGGTGAGCAAGTCGGGGAGCTCGATGCCCCCCTCATCCAAGACAATAGTGGCGGCCCCGGCCCGCTCGGTCGCCTCGACACCCGCTTTACCAATGGCGATATCGGCCTTGCGCCATTGCAGCCGTGTCTTGGCAATCAACGGCGCGTCGCGCAAGGCGCGGGCACAACTTTCGACCAACTTCTCGTTGTCGAACTGCACGCGGTAGGTGGTCTTGTGCTTGATCCGTCCCCACAGAGCTTTGAAGTCAGGGCTGTCCAGCACCGCCCGGCGCGGCCGCACCTGGCAGCGTTCGTCCGCGTTGCGTATCTCGAGGCGGCCGGCAGCTCTGCGCAGGATCTCGTAGATCTGGGCAGACTGCGGCATGAACTGTTCTGGCAGCGTCAGCGTCTTCGCCTTGAGCGCTGTCCGCAGCACATCCTGTATCCTGCCCTTGGCGTCCACCAGATGCTGCGCCTTCAGGTATTCCCACAGCGCTTTGGACTGCTCGAAGCCGAGCGGGGCGGTCTTGCCGTCGGCGCCCGTGACCGTGACCGCCGCGAACTGGTGCTGCTCGACGACCCCGAATCGAATGCCCGTATCTTCCTCGATCTCTTTCTGGAGCCCCTCCGCGAACTCCTCGAAACGCTCGGTCGCGATCACGGTCAGGGTGTTGACCTCGAACCCGCGCACCCGCAGCCCCTCCTGGTTCACGCACAGGCGCAGACCCCGGCCGATGGTCTGCCGGCGTTCGCGCTCGGTGCGGATATCGCGCAGTGCGCAAATCTGGAAGACGTTCGGGTTGTCCCAGCCCTCACGCAGGGCCGAGTGCGAGAAGATGAACTTCAGCGGCGTGTCGAGGGTGAGCAGTTTCTCCTTGTCGCGCATGATCAGGTTGTAGGTGTCGTCGTCGGCCTGCGTGTCGCCGCGGGTGTCCTTGAACTGCTCGACCGTCCGGTTCCCGACCTTCTTTCGGTCGATCGAGAAATAGCCACCGTGCACCTCTTCGGCCGCGTGCGACAGGTCAACCTCCTTGAACAGCGTGTCGCGATACTGCGGCAGGTTGGCGGCGCGGCGGTACTCCTCCTCGAAGATGCGCGCGTAGTCGCCTTTCACGGCGTTCCCGTCGCTGTCGTATTGGCGGTACCTGGCGACCTCATCGATGAAGAAGAGCGACAGCACCTTGATGCCCTGGGGCCGCAGGCGCAATTCCTTGTCCAGGTGCTCGCGGATGGTGCGGCGGATCATTTCGCGCTGCACCGCCAGTGCATCCACGTCGGCCCATGCCTCGCCTGGCCGGAGGAAATGCTCCCCGCCCGGCACGCGCAGCTCCATGTACTGGTTGCCCTTCTCGACGCGGATCACACCGACGCGGCAGTCGTGGTACACCGCGCGCCCGGCGGTCAGTTCGAGGTTGTCGCCATCCTGCACCGTCACTTCCTGGCGGCGGACTCCGCCGGCAGCCTGCACGTCCAGCTCGACCCGGGCGGAGACCCCGTTCCGTCTGTCGCTCTTCACGGACAACAGGCGTACGTAGGGTCGGTTGAAGGCGCCCTCGACCGTGGCCGCCGCCACCTCGATCTGCTTGACCAGCCGCTTCTCGTAGGCATCGACCGCATGCAGACGGTAGACCATGTGGTGTTTGTCGACATGTGTCGCCGAGTAGCGCAGCGTGCACAGCGGGTTCATCCGGCCCAGGGCCTTCCGTCCGCGACCGTCGATCCCGCCATCCACGCTCTGCGGCTCGTCAATGATCAGGATCGGCCGCGTTGCGCGGATCAGGTCGATGGGCTTCTCGCCGCCGGTCTTCTCGCTGGCGCGGTACATCACGTTCTTCGACTTCTCCCGCCGGCGTGCCTCGTCCGACTCCTCGACCGCCGCCGCGTCCTCGTCGCCGAACTTGTTGATGGCACCGACCGTGATCACCATCACCTGTATCTGCGGGCTGGTCGCGAAGTTGCGCACCTGTCCGAGCTTGGCCGAGTCGTAGATGAAGTAATCGAACGGCACCCCCGCGTACAGCCCGCGGAAATGCTCCTCGGTCATCTGCAGCGATTTGTAGACTCCCTCGCGGATGGCAACGGACGGCACCACGACCGCAAACTTGGTGAACCCGTACTGTCGGTTCAGCTC
The DNA here is from genome assembly GCA_001803235.1 of Lentisphaerae bacterium RIFOXYA12_64_32. Lineage (GTDB taxonomy): Bacteria > Verrucomicrobiota > Lentisphaeria > Oligosphaerales > YB12-FULL-65-16 > YB12-FULL-65-16. The sequence goes on along the minus strand of MHBL01000402.1, from coordinate 20,103 downwards.
GAAGACCGTGCGCAGGTACACGTAGGTCTTGCCCGTGCCGGTCTCCATCTCGACCGTGAAATCGCCCGACACCAGCCCGTCGGACGGTGGCAGCCCGTTAAGGAGTTGAATCTCACCCAGGTTCGTGAGCAGTTGATCGTCGAGCAGCGTCAGTCGGTTCCCGATGCCCAGGTCGCTCGCCAGGCCGGGCAGGAACTCGCCGCCCAGGGCATCCTTGGTGACCGTGAACTCGGTCCGGCACGTCTCCTGCCCGCGAAACAGCCCGCAGACCGCCGCGATGGCCTGAAGCTGATAGTCGAGATTCGGTTCGAAATGGAGTTTCATTCGCGGTCCGGTTCCTTGGCCTTGTCCCGGTCAGTCCGTCCTGCGGTCCCGGCAGCCGTCTCCAGCAGACGCTGTTCGCGCATGAGTTCGGCGCGCAGTTCCTTCTCCGACGGCAAGACCAGTTTGTAGCGACTGGCAAACAGGCGTTTGTGTTCGCTCAACACCGAGTAGCGCACAACGGTTGCGTCCTTCCGCGCGCAGAGGATGACACCCACGGTTGGGTTGTCTTCCGGGCCGCGCCGCAGTTCGTCGTACATGCGGACATACATGTCCATCTGGCCGATGTCCTGGTGCGTGAGTTCGTCGGTCTTGAGGTCGAACAGCACAAAGCACTTGAGCAGGTAGTTGTAGAACACCAGATCGATGTAGAAATCCTTCGACTCCGTACTGATCCGTTGCTGCCGCTCCACGAAAGCGAAACCTTTGCCGAGTTCGAGCAGGAACGCCTGCAGGTTGGCCAACAGAGCGTCCTCCAACCTGGATTCCAGCAGTTTGCCGGTATCCGGCATGCCGAGGAACTCCAGCAGAACCGGGTCGCGGACAAACTCCCTGGGTGAGGCATCGGCCGTCGCCGTCTTTCGGGCGGCCTCTCTCCGAACCGGCACGCGGTCCTTGCTGGCGAGCAGCCGCTCGTAGTAGAGGGTCCCGAGCTGGCGCTCCAGCGCGCGGGTCCCCCAGTTCTGGCCGGCGGCCTCGTTCATGTACCATTCGCGCGCCTCGGCATCGTTCACGCGAAGCAGCAGGCGATAGTGCGTCCAGCTCAATTCAGGACGCAGTGCGTCTAAATTCGGGAAGAGCCGATAGAACTGGCTCATCTTGTAGAGGTTCGAGGCATCGAATCCCTTGCCGAACTCCGCTGTCAGGCGTTCCGCCAATTGCGGCAGCAGTCGCGCCCCGTACGCCGCGCGTTCGGCCCCGGCCTGTTCGAACTCGGCGATATGCCGCCCGACCTGCCAGCAGGTGCGCACCTGCACGGTGTCCACCGCACGCAGCGCCTGCCGCCGGGCGTCCTGGATCAGCGCCCGCAGTTGTCCCAGCAGCGCGGCCAGCCCGGATGACGGCACAGGCTCCGCGCGTTGTCGAACGAGTTTCCCCATGACGCTCACTGTCTCCTGTCGCCCAGCCGGGTGCCCATGGCGGCAAAGGCCTTGGACAGGCTGGTGCCGCCCTTGAACGCAAGAACGTCCTGCCACGGGCTGTCCTGGAAGAGGAGGCCGAGCACCCAGCAGACCCAAAAGTCCTTCTCGACAATCGCTTCGTGCACGCGCATGGCTTGCGCCGCGGCACGGAACAGGTCCCGCCGGTCTCGCTCGGGAAGGCGGGCCACGTCACGCATGGGCCGCTCCCTTCGCGAAAGCCAGACCCCGGATGATCTCGTAGACCCAGGCCGTGACATAGCGCGCCTCGCGCAGTGCTCGCGCCAACTCGGCGGGACTGAACTCCGACCGCAGCCTGGACACGACCGCAACATCGACGTGCTCTTCTCCCAGCGCTTTGAGTGCCTGTACCAGCAGCGCCGTCCGGGGTGAGAGTCGCGCCGTCTCCTTGTTCGCCCGGTGCCGGAACACCAGAACGCCGCCAGACCACGGGGTCTCCCGCGACGGCCCGTCGCTGAAGTACTGCCAGTGGGCCGGAACCTGCGTGGACAAGCCCAGCAGGTTCAGAGCAGTCTGCCCTTCCGGCACGATCGTCCAGCCGTGCGCACGGGCGATGGCGCGCGCCATGGCATCCGGATCGGGGCTGGCCGGAGCCTTGAGCAGCGCGCTGTGCTCGGGATAGTCGTAGACACCACGGCGGAGGCGACGGATCGTGCCCGCCGCCGCCAGGCGACTCAATACCTGGCGCACGGTTTCGTGGCCGGTGAGGTCGTGGAAGTCCTTCGGCGTAAAGGCATGACCCCTACCTTTACCATATATCCGCGCAAGTATCTGTTGTGATGCTGATTGTGACATAGTAGACGCACGTCGAGTGTCACGAAAACTAGCATCTTTCCGTGACAAGACAAGTCCATTGCGAGAAGTGGCTGCACGTCCCGCCCAAATCGTGACGCACCGCGTCACGAATCTCCCGCCCGATCTCCCAGCAGGTGCACACCTGCACGGCGTCCACCGCGCGCAGCGCCTGCCGCCGCGCGTCCTGGATCAGTGCCCGCAATTGCCCCAGCAGCGCGTCCAGCCCGGATGACGGCGCAGGCTCCGTGCGTTGTCGAACGAGTTTCCCCATGACGCTCACTGTCTCCTGTCGCCCAGCCGGGTGCCGATGTCCAGGTCTCTCGCGCATCCCGGCAAGACCGCGCCGCCCAACGCTCCCTTGGTGACCGTGAACTCCGTCCGGCACGTCTCCTGCCCGCGGAACAACCCGCAGACCGCGTCGACGGCCTGACAGTGATAGTCGCGATTCGGCCCGAAGTGGAGTTTCAACGTTCTGTGGCTCCCTAGTCACTCATTGCCTTCGCAGCCGGGCAACCACGCCGGACATTCCCTCGTAGAAACCGCACTGTCGGCACACGGCCTTTGTTTGGCACCGCTCTCCGGCCCCAAGAAGGCAACCCCAGAATACCGGCCCGGAGTCTGTGCAGCCTGCCGCGCGCTTGATAAGAGCGCTTCCACGAGACCGGGCAGGAAGTTGGTTTTCAGGTCCCAGCCAGGAAGTCGTATACCGGCCCTCCGCTGCCTATGGATCTGAACTCATAGTAGTTGACGCGGGACTTCAGCGGAGCGAACTGCTGCCGTATCATCTGGTACAGGCGCTCGTCGCATGTTGAGATCACGAATTGGCGCGGGACGCCACTGTGGCCAGTCAGCAGTCCGCGAATGAGTTCGACGAAAGCGTAGGCGTTGAGGTCGTCAAAGTGAGTGACCGGGTCGTCCAAGAGTACGGGGGCAAAGGACGACCAGGTCTGTGTTGAAGCGATGGCAAGGAACAGGCTCAGCATCAGTACCTGCTTCTGAGACTCACTGAAGAAGTCCGTTGGAACCAACTCCTTCCCTGCTCTGTCAACCACTGCACGAAGGTTGCCTTCGGAAGACTGGATATGCAGTTCGCCGAAACCGAATACCGGGCGGAGCCGTTGCTGCAGGACAGAAACGGTGGGGCCAAGGCCAGTTGTGTAACCGTCAACAGCGGCCGAGCGCGTCCGGTCCAGCACCCCACCGATACTCACAAAGCACTCCCTCCAGCGCCCGCAACGAGAAATCTCCTGATCCAACGCTCTGATCTCGTCGGTACGTTTACTCAATTCCGCCTCGATGGCCACTAGTTCCGCAGTCCGAGCAGAGGCCATCAGCATCTGCTCGATTGCGTTGATCTCGGCTGTCGTGGCGTCGCAAGTGGCCAGCCTCGCCGCGGCTTGGGCCCGTGCCTCTCGGAGTTGCTCCGGTGTTGAGTCCATGGGAAGACCATTCCTGGCGAGCGCCTCCTCATGCCGCGAAACTCGCTCCCTAATATCCGTCTCATCTCGTTCCAAGTCCTGTAGGGCAGACGCCGACTTGGCGAGCGACTCACTCATCTCGACGACCAATCTTTCTTGCTCCTTGAGTTTGGCTTGAGTTCCTTCAGCTCCTCGTGTCGCATCGTCAAGCGTCTTCCCCAAGGCAGCGATTCCTCCCGGCAAGTCCAGATTGTCAGGTTGCAGCAAGATCCCCCGCCTCTGTGCCTCATTGCGGAGGCCCTCAGTCTCCCTCTGAACTTGGCCGAGACCATTCTGCGCGCTACTGATCGACACATTCAGAGCAGCCACGGCCCGCTCCAGCGCGGCCCCTGCCTGCATCACGCCATCACGCTGGGCCTGGAGGGCAGTGACCCTCTCCTCAAGCGACCGGGTCTGTTCCTCTTCCGCGATTACTCTGCGCTTCACCACTTCCCCAAGTTGGTCAAAACTAGTTGGCAGTTCGGCTGCCCGCAGCCTGGCCTCGAAATCCGCCGACAGAGCGCTGAGTTTGTCTCGTTGTTCCTGTGCCACGCGGATTTCCGCCCCCAGTCGCTCTTCCTCTCTTGCCAAGGATTGTGCACGTTCTGCGGACGTTGCCACGTCCTGCCTCAGCCGCTCCGAGTTGGCTGCCGCCGACATCTGCTCATCTGGAACTCCTCCGGTTCGCGCGGCAATGGCGGCGAGCAAGCGTTCTCGCGTACCGAGATCTGACCCGCAGGTGGGGCATGTTGCATCTCTGACGAATTCGGCCACCTGGCCTAAGATCGCCGCGAGCCTAGCCTGAGCGGATGCGACTGTCCGCAAGTGCTCATCCGCCTTCCTTGATAGCTCTTGAGCCCCCTCTAGCTGCTCCGAAGTGAGTTGTCTCTGCCTGGAGTTCTCATCCCTGCAGTGCGACAGCTCGCGAAGCATCGCGTCGTTCCGGGCCAGTGCTGTTCGCCAGTCATTCCAAAGAACCGCATTCTCGGCCACAACCCGAAGCGTCGCGAGACGGGTACGGGCTTGGTTCAGCAGGGCAACATGCGCTGCCGTCGCCTCCTCGATCTCGCGACGATTGCGGCCAGATTCGGCCAGATTCCGCCGTGCCTCATCCATCTTCGCCCGTTCAACTGCAAGCACCGAGGTGAACTGCTGTGTGCTTCCGTCTAGAGCTGTAAGCCGTTCACCAGCTTTCGCCAGCCATGTCAAGCCCTCCTGTTCCTTCCGCGTACGCTCGATGGCATCGAGCGTTGCGTCGTAGTGCTGCCGTAGATCGCCTGCCGCCTTCAACAACGCAGCCCGGTCACGGCTGAGGGCGGTGACACCGGCCCGAGACTCGGCCAAACGCGCCTGCACTCTTGGCATCTTCTGCTTCGCAGCAAGCGTTTCAGGAAGACGCGACTCGATCTGCCCGACCTCGGCAACCAGCGTCCGCAGGCGTGAACTGGCCCCCACGGCCTCGGTTCGCCATTCGCGCACATGATCTGCCGTGAACCCGTCAGGAGCGCAGACCGTTACACCCAGGACCACGCTCAGTCCTTTCGCGACCGCAGCAGCAGCTCTCCCTATGGCTTCCGGCGATCCTGCATCCTGCAGCCCTGCGCGAATCTCACTGCGCATCTCTTCCATGGTGCGGAGTTTCTGGGCCGCCTCATCCCGCTTCGTTCGCAGCTCTCCCCCGCGTCGTGCGACCACATCGGCAACTTGGCAAGCCTTGCGGCTGCCGCGAACATAATCCTCGAGCGCAAGCATTCTGGCCACGATATCGGTCTCAAGTTGTGAAGAGTCGCGGAACTGGGCAAGAAGGGCTTGGTAGTCCTGACCAAAGAGGTGGCACGAACGGAAAAGTCGCTCCAAGTTTTCCACTCGGTCAACGGTCTCCGAACCCTCCCCACACCCGAGCCACTGCAGGAGGCCCTTGCGGTCCGTAGGCGCTTGGTCAACAGTTGCCCTGTCCCACCTGTCCCCCCGACGGATTACCGCGGCGGACTTGCCCAGGCATTCCCCGACCGTCATTCGGACTTGAGTCTCCCCCTGCGCGTCCAGGTGTCTGACAAGTTTCAGGGGAGTCGGGCCTCTGCCGGCCCTCGATGCGAAGCGCCCCAGCCTCCCAGTGCAGGCAAAGTCAATCGCATCAAACAGCGAGGTCTTCCCCAACCCGTTCGGGCCGTAGAGCACCGTAAGATCTGCGCTCAAGTCGAAAGAATGGCTTCCCCTGTACGCCCGGAACTCGCTGACATCCAGAGAGATGATGCGTTTGCCAGAAGAAGCGGATGAGGGCCACTCGGACCGCCTCAGGGCTACCGCCTCAGCAGTTTGCACGGTTACCGCATCTCTCGAAAGGCATGAGTCTGCGATGGCGTCCTCAGATGATCGGGTAGATACAAGGCGATCCGCCAGTTCGGCACTGACCCCTGAGGCCCGAAGCAGGTCCTGCGCCGCAACAGGTCGCCCCAGACTCACGGTGTCAGCCCGATCGAACGGCACGAATGGCAACCGTAGGAGACTGCGCTGAAGTCGCTGAGGATCAAGCTCCGCCTGGATAACGAACTTGCGGCAGAACCGGGTGTCGCCCTCGACCGATATCCAGAACTCCTCGTCCTCTTCGGCAAGCGCAATGGGGCAGAAGACGAAAGCCAGCGAAAGGGGGTCCCATTCCCGTACGTGGTTGCGGTAGAGGCCCATGAAGGATTCGTACGTGTCCTCATAGGTCTTGCGTGGCGCCCCTCGGTCACCGACCACAAAGCCGGCCAGATCCTGGGTGCCCGTGACCAGGAGCATACCAGGGGGCGGCTCTGTGGTCCGGGCGATGTGCCAGGTAGGACCGCTCAGGCTGTTCGCGAGACAGGTGCTCAAAGCCTGATAGAAGGGGTCGGTTTCCTCAGAGGACTTCATACAGCTTATCCTCGATATCTGTCGGGCTGTTCCCGTCTATGAACCAGTCGAAGAGCTGCCGGTACCCCACGTGTCGCACATTCGACTGCGGGTTTGTGAACGAGGCGGGCTGCCCCTGCGTCGGTTCAGGCGCGTCGGTGATGGAGCGTACGGTTCGGGGGCACACTGGGTTATTGTTCGCGTCGCGTGTGACCAGAAGCACAGGATAGCGCGGGAGCCGGGCCCGGTTGCGCCTGAAGTGATCAAGGCAACCCGCATGCGAGCGTCCGCACACAACTGCGAGGTCAAAGAGACGATCACGCGCACGGCCGCTTCCATGCAGGTCTCCCTCACCAGGCGAGAAGGCACCCCCAACCGCTGCTATCGCGCTGGCGTGGATCGCAGTCGCGAGCGCTTCCTCCTCCGGAGTTGCCCAGTCATCAGGGTCGGACCTTCTCTTGTGCTCCTCTTCCTTGTCAGGCACGCATGACGCCAACAGCGTGCGGCTCTCAATGCTGTCCGATGGGAGGCAACGCCACGCATCGATGACCTCTTGCTGCCTCGTCACGGCCGCAGGCATCAACGGCGACGCGGCGCTCCCATCGTCCAGCGACCGCAGTTCATCAAGGCAATCGAGTAACCACTTCACACTTGCCGGGACTGGCCCAGCGGGCGCTCTTGCATCCTCGACCGGGCTCAACGGGTGCACGGAGGGCATGTCCACTGGCGGCGCTCTGCCAGCCGCGTCGTGACGCGCGTACTTCGGTACCCTGACCCGCATCGAGTGAATACACGGCCCCATCTCGCGGAATACGACATCCTGGCAACGCATGAGGATCTCGGACTGGCGCAGACGTTTGGGAGCGTAACAGACAGTCGCTGGTCTGTCCCCGGTGCAATCAAAGGTGTCGGGATGGAAGACGACGGAAGAGAAGCCGAAACTACCAACTCGCGCCCGCCGCGAGGGACTGGCGCAGTTCGCGTGAACGACAACTCCATCGCGGCGTTCCACGAACGGGTGATTGCCAGACAGGAAGAACTCACTTGTAGCCGTGAGAAACAGAGAGTGGCACGGTTTGTCGTTGCACTGTGGAACGAATATCCAGTGAAGAGGGTTCGGCGTGCCGGCCTCCTGCCATCTTGCGTTGAGACCAGCCAGAACCCGACCCAGAGCAGACTGGCCGCCATCCTCACCAATCCAGTCAAAGCAGATCAGGCAGAGGAAACGGCAAGGGTAGGAGTCGGGCTCGTATCCTCCCCGAAAGACATACACTCCCTGGCCGGTCCGCATTGCCCCAAACCGAACCTGTTGCTCCAACCATGCCCGCGTGAGCTTCGGTTGCACGAACGCCCGAACCGACCCTGACGCCTCCTTGACCCAGACAACGCAGCAGTTCACCCACTGGTAGGTAGAGACGTGTTGCGGTTCACTCCCAGAGATGGGGTCGGAAGGACGCAACAGATCCCAAACGGTCTTGTATGTGTCGCGGCCCAGTCCATCCACTCCCGCTATCACCACGCTGTTCGCATGCCATGAGTCACTGCAGACAGCCTGGTGAACAACCCTCACGCCCTCGAGGCCAGGCAGCGAGTACTCAGGAAAAACCGTGAAACATGCACGTTGCACAGAAGCAATCGCGAGCGTTCGGTGCACTGCGTCGCACTGAGGGACAACCTTCGCCGGCAACCAGCAGTAGGGTTGGCGGTCTAGCGCCATCTCGACCAGTGGTTGCATGAGCACCATCGGGATTGCAGCCCGCGGAAACACCACATCGAGCGCGACTTCCCTCAACTCGATTGCCGTGCTCATGGTGCTGGCTCCCTCCGCCGTTTCTTGCCAGGTGGCAGCCTGACAATCGCCGCCAGTGCCACTGGAAACTGGCTTCTGAGCCGCGCGGCCAATGCAGGATAGTTGCGGTCGGAACCAACAACTTCTCGGTCGAGGACAGCGACGTATTTCCCCGCATACCCTCGGGCCAGTTCCTCGTAATGGTCCTCAGCCCAAGCCATATCAGGATGTACCCGGCCTCCTTCACAGCATTTCGTCCGGCATTCGCATGCTGCGGACAGAGACTTCAGCAGGTTCTCAAAGATGTCGCTCCCGTCCGCCGGCTGCTTCGCCAGGTAGTCCCACGCGCCGAGACGCATCACCTCGACACACACCGACAACTGCGGCCAAGCGGTCACGACGATCGTCACGGGGGACTTCCTGGCGAGCTTATCGACGATTTGGAGCCCTTCACGCCCTGTTACGCCCATGACCATATCCGTGACCACCACATCGAACCGCTCCCTGTCGAGCAGATCGACGGCCTCTTTGTAGTTGCCAAGTCGCTTGACCTCGTATCGTCGACAGCGATGCACAGGCTGCCCTGATAGATGGTGCGGCTCAGTCGGACCGGTTCTACGCTCTCGACGAAGATGTCGGCGATCGGGACGAGGCCACGTGTCCCTTCCGCAAGATCGAGGTGCAGTCCGTCGGCACCGATCTGAAGCACTTTCCTGTAACTGATTACACGCATCACCGAGTTCCTAAACCTGCCTCATGTCTCCAGGGCCGGGATAGGACCCCGCCCACGAGGAGTAGCGTGAGTTTCTCACCCCCGCCATTGCCATGCAACGTATTAGCGAACCCTCGGCTCTCCGTCTTGACATGGTATGCACTCCGGTAGCCACATTGGTCGCTGGGAAATCCCGGCATTCCCGCTGTTACAGACTCCGCACGTTGTCTACTCCGTGTTGCTCAAGTATCGCCGCGAGATTGGTCTTGGCGACGTCGTCGGGGAAGGCGCTGTCGCGGAAGACGCAGGTGCTGTCGCCGGCCGGGGCGAGTTCCTTGTGCCAGGCGATTATGCATTGGGCCAGGGGCTCGACGTCCTCACGGGTGATCTCGGTGGCAAGGCAGGCCATCAACACGCCGCCGCCGATACTGTGCACGGTCAGGCCGTCCTTGCCCTTCTTCTTCGCGCCTTTGTCGGCCCGCGCGATGGTTCGCGTTCCAATGGGCACACAGAGGTCGAGTCCGAGTTTGAGCAGCAGTTCGTAGAGAATGTCCTGTTCGGTGCGGTCGGCTTTCAGGTGCTCGACGTGGGCTTCGAGGGTGTCAGCGAGCGCGCCGGCGGCCGGGTCCCAGGCGCGGATGTTGCTGGAATCGAGCTTGAAGACGCGGAAGCCGAGGTCGAGGGAGGGGCGAGTGACGGGTGTCGAGGGTCGGGCGTCGGGTGCCGATTCAGCAGTTCCTCCGGCGGTCCCTGGCGTTGCGGCCTGGGCAAACAGGCTGGTCGGATCGGCGGCGGTGCCTGCTGCGGACTTCGCGGCGGCGGCCGCCACATTCTCGCGAATCTTCTGTCCGGCGCGACGCAGGCGTTCTTTGGTCAGTTCGGCGATGGTCAACGGCTTGCCCAGTTTGGTGCAGAAGTCGGCGGCGGTCTTTTGGTCCCTGTTCTCAGGATCGAGCGGCTCGGGAAGTTGGACCAGGATGTAGCGGCGGTTCCCGCCATCGGCCGCGTTCTGGGCCATGACCGCGTGACCGGTAGTGCCCGAGCCGGCAAAGAAATCGAGGACGATGTCGCCGGCGCCCGCCACCTGTTCTGTCACTTTGCGCACCAGCTCCACTGGTTTCGGAAAGCTGAACACCTCTGCCCCAAAGAGTGCCCGGATCTCCTCAGTGCCGTCGGCCGTATGCATGCCCTCAATAATGCTTCGGAATGCGATGAACTCCGAGTTCATATCCTTGCGGAACTTCTTCTCTCGTGGTCGGCCCTCGTCTCTTGTCGGGAAGAGTACACAGCCGTCCGCTATGAGCGCCTGCATCTTGTCGGGAGCGTACCGCCAACCGGTGGCGGGGTTGGGTGGGAAGCGCCGCCCGGTTCCAGGCTCAACGATGTCGTAGTGCAGGTTCGGTCGCTGGTCCCGTGTAGCAAGACCGAGCAGACTCCGGCTCATCCAGTCACCCCGTGGGTCGTTGTCTGGATTCGAGAACTTGGACTCGTCACGCTCAACGCCACGCACAGAGAACCCGGAATCCCGTGCATAGCACACAAGATACTCATGGTCGGTCGACACGTTGGTGACAGCCCTTGCGTCGGTGAACTGCCGTGAACGCCAGACGAACTGCGCAATGAAGTTCTCCACCCCGAAGATATCGTCGAGAGCAAGGCGTAGATTCGCCGCTTCCGAATCGTCACAGGAGACGAACAGCGCCCCATCTTGAGTCAGCAACTGCCGACAAGTCCGCAGCCGCGGGTACATCATATTGAGCCAGTCGGTATGGAAGCGGCCGGAGGCCTCGGTGTTGGAGGTGATTTTGCGGCCGCCCTCGACCTGGCCGGTGAGTTCGAGGTAGTTGCGGATATTGTCCTGGAAATCGTCGGGGTAGACGAAATCCTTACCGGTGTTGTACGGCGGGTCGATGTAGATGAGCTTGACCTTGCCGGCGTAGCTCTTCTGCAGGAGCTTCAGGACTTCGAGGTTGTCGCCTTCGATCATCAGGTTCTGGGTGGTGTCCCAGTCCACGCTGTCCTCGGGACACGGACGCAGCGTGCCGGCGGAGGGGCTGAGGGCGAGCTGGCGGGCGCGACGTTTGCCGTGCCAGTTGAGCCCGTACTTCTCGTCGGCATCGGTGGCCGTGCGGTCCCCGATCAGGCCTTTGAGCACGTCCACGTTGACCGCCGCACCGTTCGGACCCTCAGTGACAATCTCGGGGAACAGCGCTTTGAGCTGCGCGACGTTCGCCGCCACCATGTCGGCCGACTTCGTCTCAGGATCGGTTGAGGTCAACTTCCGCATCATTCCATTATTCCTCAAAGCCTGGCGCGGGCGGCGTTTCTGGCGGCTTCGACCCGCTTGAGTTCCAGGTTCAATTCCACCTGCCGTGGAATCTGCTTTTCCCGGCCGGCGGCGGCGCGGAGACGCACGATTTCCGCATCGAGCCGTGCGATTTCGCGTAGGTCTGCGCGGCATTGTGCAGCATGCTCCCCTGTGCGACCGGCAACAAATGTACCCGTGAGCCGCGCGGTATGCAATGCGGTCATGGTGTCGATCCAGCCCTGGTACAGCGCATGCAGCGTAGTGCGCGGCTGGCGCAGGAGTGCGAGCGCGTCCAGGAACGCAGGCCAGTGTCGCGCGTCCGCCGACTCGTTCCACTCAACGGCGATCACCTCCCCGTCCAGCACCGTCTTGCCAGCCTCGTTCTGCGCCCAGCGTTTGTGCACGGCGGAGAGGCTAACGGTGCCATCATCACCGCTGATCAGGAGGACCGGGTAGGGAATGGCACGGTGCACGAGTTCGACGAGACGGTTGCCCCTCGCCTTGGGGCGGAGTACAAGCCGGAGCACAGCGATTTCGAGGTACTCGCGGGTCACGTCGCAGTAAGTCGGCACGCCAATGGTTGTCGGCTTGAGCGCGGCCAGCCATCGTACTTCCTCGATGCCCTCGTTGATCTGGCGTTTGTCGCCGGCGGTCGGCGCACCGTTCTCCACCAGGAGCGTTTTGGGCACGCGCTGGTCCACGTACGCCTCGCGCGGCAACGCCAGGGCCTCGATGACGGTGGAAGCGGTCATGTACGCCGTCTCTTGCCTTCCTGAATACGAACCGCACAGGCGGCCAGGAAGCCGCAGTCGCTGCATCGTGTCGTCTTGGGGTTCAGCCACCGCTTCACACCAAAGCAACCGGGCTGGCAGGAACCCATGCGCGGTTGAGGGGTCAGGCGGTAGGCCACGTCCTGAAACCACTTCCCGGTCTGTGGCAGATCCAGCGCTGGCCCTTGAATGGAACTCCCCCACCGCTCGAGAGCTGCCCCCAGGATGTGCAAGGCGCTTGCGGGCCCGCCCAGAAAGCTCACCCCGGCCATGATTGCGACGCCAAACTCGACCCAGAAGGTGCCGTCGCCATCGCCCACATGGGATATCTGCACCTGCACATCGTCTGAGGAATTCAGACGCAAGAACAACTCGGTCAGGGCGTCGCGCCCCTCCTGAATGCACGTCCTCTTATCCTCCGGCGTGAATGGTTCATCTCCGGGCTTCTGAAAGCGGAGAGTGAAGACCGCGAAGTCGACTGTGGACGGACTGGGGTGAACCGCGGTCTCCGCTGCCAAGACGACCAGAAAGGCCAGGACTTCGAAGTCGTTGATGCCGGCAAACTCGCCTTTGAGCACATGCGTGCCCCCGGGGCGGAACAGACTGGCCACGGAGCGCTCCTCAGTCCTGCCCACAACGGAGCCCACGGCGGCGGCGAGCAAGCCTTGCGCGCGCTGCATATCCGCCCCGTCCCGCGTCGCTCTGTCGAACTGGGCACAGGCGACGGCGTCTGGCAGGTCGCGCCCGACGCAGACCCGTTTGAGGCGATCGAGAACGTGCTTGGCCTGAGGGAACGATAACAGGACATTCCCGTCCTCACCCATATGCATGAGATAGTACGGGGCCATTGGATAGCCCGGCTCGAAGGCACGTTGGGCCGCGTCACCCTCGGCCCGAAGGCAGAAGATGATGCCGGGAGGGACTTCCGCTTCGGTCGTTGTGGTGACCGCGTACGTGCCGAGGGGCAATGCTTCGAGTACCCCGGGGTGGGCTCGGATGAACTCGGCCAGGTCGATGCGGAAATCGGTGAAGGTCAGGTCGGCAATGGACACTCCCGTCGACAGGTCTTCCAGGTCGATGACCGCGTCCTGCAGTTTGAGCAACTGTTTGCGGCGGTACTCCAGGTCGTTCATCTGGTTGCCCGACTGCTGCTCGATCAGGTTCTCCTCGCCGGTGGCCGAGATATCCAGCAGCACCATGCGGCCGCTCACCCGCTGTTCAAGCTTGATGTACTCCTCCAACTCCATGTTCGGCCAGAAGTTGACGAGCTGGACTCGCTCGTTCGGGGAACCGATGCGGTCGATACGGCCGAAGCGCTGAATGATGCGCACCGGGTTCCAGTGGATGTCGTAGTTGATGAGCCAGTCGCAGTCCTGAAGATTCTGGCCCTCGGAAATGCAGTCGGTGGCGATGAGCAGGTCGAGTTCGCCTTCGTCGGCGAGTTCCTGGGGGCGTTCCTTGGACCGTGGCGCGAATGCTGTCAGGACGGAGGCGAGGTCCTTCCGGAGGCCGGGCAGATTGGTCTGGTTACGCCCCGTACCGGTAACGAGAGCGGCGTGCATGCCGTACTCGGACTTGGCCCAGGGCGCGAGCTGGTCGTAGAGATAGTGCGCTGTATCCGCAAAGGCGGTAAAAACGATCACCTTGCGGTTGCCGGGATTGATCGGATTCTCGCACTTGTGCCGGATCACCTCGCGCAGGGCGGCGAGTTTCGCATCGCGCCCCGCGTCCACCTGGCGCGCGGCAGCGGCGAGCGTCGCAAGGCGGTTGCGGTCCTCGATCAGGTCCTGCTTCCAGCGGATACGGTCCACGTCTTTGAGCAACACCTTGACCTTGCGTCCGACAAGCAGGCTCTCGAAGGCCGGGTCGTCAATGTCCACGTCCTCGATCTCGATCTCCTCTACTTCTTTGGCGTGCCGTTCGATGCGCGCCAGCGTTGCGTCGACATCGTGGAGTTGGCGCTCCACAGTGAGCGCGAATGACGTAACGGCACTCTCCATACGCTTGAGGACGTTGACGCGGAGCAGATGGATCAGACTCTCCTCGCGGTCGACCTGTCGGAAGAAGCCGGTGCCCCCCTTGACTTCGGTGCTGTATTTCCTGTCATAGGCCGCCTGTTTGTGCGGGAGCACGTACCGGAGGGGCGCGTAGGCGGCGAGGTTAAGGCGACGGATCTCCTGGTTGATCTTGCGGATCGACGGGAACCGACCCGCGTTGTCCACGTCAGCCTTGATGTTGATGGGCTTGAGGCGGTCGGGGAAACGGCCGGTCTCCGAGAGGCCGTAGTACTTCTCAATGTGCTTGCGTGAGCGGGCGATGGTGAGCAGGTCGAGCAGAGTGAAGTAGTCGAAGCCCAGCATCTCGACCAGTCGTGCCGGCGTCCGTTCGGACTCGTCGAGGTCGAGCCAGCGGTTGAACTGCTTCTGGGCCAGTTGCGTCGTGTAATCGATGCTGCCGATGCCATGCTCGGCCAAGGCCGTGTCGTTACCCTCAGTGGCAAATGCGATCTGGTTCCGCAGGTCAGCCATGCGATTATTGACCGGCGTGGCCGAGAGCATGAGCACGCGGGTCTTGACGCCTTCCTTGATGATCCTGCGCATCAGGCGGTCGTAACGGGTTTCGCTGCCCACACGAGGCGTCTTCTTGTTGCGGAAATTGTGGGACTCGTCGATCACGACGAGGTCGTAGTTGCCCCAGTTGACGTTTGCCAGGTCGATGTCGCCTGACAAGCCGCCGTCGCGAGACAGGTCGGTGTGGTTGAGCACGTCGTAGTTGAACCGATCGGGGGCAAGGCAGTTGCGACGGTCGTTCGCTTTGTAGAGCGTCCAGTTGTCACGCAGACGTTTCGGGCAAAGCACCAAGACCCGATCGTTGCGTAACTCGTGGTACTTGATGATGGCAAGGGCCTCGAACGTCTTCCCCAGTCCGACGCTGTCCGCGATGATGCAGCCGCCAAAACGGTTGAGTTTGTCAATCGCGCCAACGACACCGTCGCGCTGGAATTTGTAGAGTTTCCTCCATACCACCGTGTTGCGAATACCAGTGGCGGACTTGACGACGCGCTCCTCGTCGAGCGCATCGCCGCGGTCGCGGAAAAGGTTGTGCAGAATGCACGCATAGACAAGAGAGGGTTCGCGATGGGCCGCCAGCGATTGCAGCATGTCGGTCAGCGTGGCCTTGGCGGCCGCGTCGCTGGGGAGGGCCGCCCACTGTGCGTCGAACCACTGACTCACCAATGATGCTTCCTCGGGGGTCTCGGATGCCTGGATCAGACTCATCGGATTGCCAGGGGTAAGCCCGAGTCCATCAGTGCTGAACGCAACTGAGCCAAGAAGCGCGCGCAATGGGCGAGCACTCGCATCGCGCAGGACGAAGGCCCCCTGCGGAACCGGACCCATGGCGCGCCGTACATCTACCTTGTGCCGAATCCACTGGGTCAGGCATTTTGCGAGCCAACGCGATTGCAGACGGTTACGCGCGGCGCGGTCGGCGGTTCCCCCAAGAAGCCCAAGGTCAGCCGTGGCCGGTGGCAGGAGAAGACGGCATTGTGCCGGCTCGCCTGTCTCCCGGATGAGTTCGGCAAACGCGAACAGCGAAAGGACCGGTGTCACGAGATCGAGCTGGTGGCCCGATGTGAGTTCGGCGCGAACAAGGTCGATGACCCGATCGGTGCCTGTGTTGCGAACGAGTCTCATGGGGACGTTGCCTCGTCCGCTTGCTGTGGGGTTGTCCGAGCCGATGATGCAGAAGAACCACGGCCGCACGGATTGTCGGGTCTCGCCCAGAACCGCACTTCCGGCACGGACTCGTGCCGCTTCTCACGGTCTGCCAGTAGATTGGCGAACCTGCCGCATTGTTTCGCCACAGCCCCTTCTTCCGCAGGCAGGGGACGATTCCCTGTAGACGACGCAGCCCCCGCGAGGCGCGGGCAAGCTGAACACAATGGCTCAGGACTACTTGGCCCCTCAACCTGCAGTGCCTCCGTCCCCAGTGAGCATTGGGGGAGTGCAGGCACGTCAAATGATACACGACTGCGCCGAAACAGCAAGCCCAGATTCCTGACACAGCGTCTTCGCCCACCGGGTGGAAGGGGGGCTCGGGGGCGGGGCCGCACTGCCAGGCGGCACCGGTTCGCGTGCCAGCTCATGCCATCCTTCCTCTCTTCAGTCCAGCTTCGCCAGTTTTCGGACCGTTGCGAATCGCGCCGCCAGGTCGATGCCAGTCACCATGTGCAGTCCCTGGCTCCTGCCGAACACCTGCGCATTCAGTTGGGCAAGAACGTGAACGAAGTACCGGCAATCGAGGTTTCCCTCAATCGCCTCGAACAGGTTCCGGTTCTTGCTGTGAATCCTGTAGGTCTTCGGGTCATACCAGACGCCGAAGTACTGCCGCTGCGCGTATCCCTTAACGTTCGTCCGTTCGACTTGTCCGTCGGCAACGTGGAAGAGCTCCTTGGTGATCCCTGAAGGGTTGTCCCCGGTGAGGTAGCAGTCGGTGAAACGCCACACGGCGGCCATGATCAGTTCGGAATGCTTGTCGATGTCAGCGCCGGCCGTGGCGAAACAGGAGTGGATGAAGTTGGCCCGGGCCAACTTGGGAACTTGGCCACACAGCGTCAGCGCCTGTCGGTCCTGGAGTCCAAAATCCGCTTCCAGCAATCTTCTGGGCGTGGACGACACTGCCGTTGCCCCTTGACCGCCCCCTTTGGGTGGCGCCGGGTTAGGCAGTCGTGACGGCGTCGTTTGCTGGGACGCTGCCTGCGGCGCAGTTCCAGCGGCCTGAGCCGCTGTGCGCGGTTCGCCATCACGGCCGAGGACTCTCAGAATGGCCTGACGGATGCTCGCCGCCGTCTCTCCCTTGCCGCGCCGCGTTGGGTGCGGGATGACCGCCGTGCGGATCCCCTCCCGCGCAACCGCCATCCGCGCAGACTCGAAGAACCCCTCCTGCCCCTTCATCGCCAGAAAGATCACCGCGTCCGGTCGCAGTATCCGAGCCAGAGGCACGAGATGCTCCTCGACGCAACGGTTGACAACGGCCGGGACCGGCGGCGTGTTGTCGCGGGTTGGGCAGAGACAGACGTCCGTGAAGGCAACATCCTTCCATCCCGCCAGACCCGCACCGCTGAACAGCGCCTGCCACTTCGCGGTCCGGTTCCCGCTGCCACCCCAGACTTCGTCGGTCTCCCAGTCGAATAGGGCCTTGGCATCGACACGGTCATGGTACTTCCGAAGGCGCTCTCTCTGGTGCTCCCACTTGGTGTCCGAGTACTTCCCCGGGTTCACGCCGACATAGAGCACCTTGGTCGGGGCCTGCAAGTAGTTTCGACCGACGAAGCCCGGATACGAACCCAGTGTTCCCGGCTCGAACCCGAGTTTCTCGCGTGTGACCCATTCCTCGATGTGCGCCTTGAGGTTGGCGTCTTCCTTCCGGCACGTCGATTGGTTCCCGCAGGCGCATGCGGAACGGAGCCACGTTTGCAGTGACAACGTATCCATTAGGCACCTCCCTTGATATCCACGATAGCCCCCCAACCAGTAAGGTCAAACGTAGTCACACCGTAGCGCATTCACAGCCCATCGCTGTCGATCAGGACACGGCCGTGCCGATTCCGCTCCAGCCACCAGTAGGTGAAGTGCTTGGACAGCCAGCTTGCCGCTTTCTCGGCGGCCAGGTCGCGATTTCGCGACGTGTACAGCACCGGGATGCCGAACTTCGCCTCGATGGCGTCCAGGGTGCCGCAAACCGCGTTGGGATGCGCCTCGGTGCAGAGCGCAGGGCGTCACGCAGGACGGTGTTCTTGGGGTGGCTGGGGTCGAGCACGCGCCGCAGCGGGTCCGGGGGCAGAAGCCCGCCCGCGGAGCGGATGCTCTGGAAGTCGGCCGGGCGCTTCATGGGACCCCTCCGACGATCTCCCAGTGGCCGGTCTTCTTGGAGCCGATGCGACGAATTCGGTTCTGTTGCTTCAGCTTCTGGATGTTGCGTTTGACCGTTGCTTCGCTGACACCCAGCCCCTGCGCCAAGGTCCGGTAGTCGGCTCCCGGACTGGCCGCTATGGCCTGCAAAAGGTCATTTATCGGGTCCCGCCGACCCGATAAAACAACGCCATGACCCTTTATCTGCCTTGCCACCGCGCCCGTGTCCGTCGGTTCCGCAGCCGTCGTCGGCTGACGTTGAACCGTTGCGGTGAACAGGCAGCCATCCCGGTCGTCGGTGAAAGCGATCTCGGGCCACTTCTCAGCCCAGCGGGACAGCCGTTTTGTGGTGCCAAGAAAAGGCTGTCCCGTATGCCCGTACTCCCTGGCCTTGAGCAAGCGTAGCGCATCGAAACACGCGACGCAAGCTGTTGCGACGCACGCGGATTATTCACGAGATCGTCAGACGTGAGTAATCCGGGTTACTGCCGGCGGGCGGCATTGCCGGTCGCCGGCGTGGAACTGCCGCTGTTGACCCGCAGCTCAAGGGCCCTCAAGCTGTCGAGGACTTCATCCCACGTTGGCACCGGTCCGAAAATCATCCCCTGCATTTCCGCATAGTCGGCACGGAGCGCCGCCACACGCGTTTCCGGCGGCACAAGACGCAGGCTTCCCGGTCTGGCGGTCTGGTAGTTGGCCCACCCCGATCGAAAGAAGACCTGCTTGTGTGCCACAACCCGCGCCAAGAGGTCCAACTGCCGCAGCGCGCTCTCCCCGATCGGGTGTCGGAACAGTTGGTAAAGATCGTAGTAGTGCCGTGAGGTCCGCTCCGCCTTTGTCCCGGGATCTGGCCGGTGGCACTCTGCGTGCAGCAGCGTCACTTTCTCCCAGAACGTGCGCACCGCTTCGAGGGTGTTCACCTGGCATGAGGCAACCGCAAAGGCGGTGGGAAGCACTTCAGCAGCGTAGGGCGTGACAGCATACATGCCGCTGGGCCACGAGTCGGACCGCGCCCCCAGTTCCAGACCGAGTTCCTTTCGATCGAACGACAGGTCAACATCCTCCGAGAACCGCTCGATGGCGTGGAAAGACTTGGAGAGCGACGTGCCGCCCTTGAACAGCAGATGCAGGGGCAGGCCGGCCGAGAAGATGCGCTTCAGGCACCAGCATACCCAGAAATCCTTCTCCATGATGGCCGCCGACAGACCGGGTCGCCGGCTGGCTGCCTCCTGGAAGAGATCGGCACGGTCCCCGGGCGAACTGCGAGCGATGTGTTCCACGGTTACTTGTCTCCGTCCACC
Source organism: Lentisphaerae bacterium RIFOXYA12_64_32 (assembly GCA_001803235.1). Taxonomy (GTDB): domain Bacteria; phylum Verrucomicrobiota; class Lentisphaeria; order Oligosphaerales; family YB12-FULL-65-16; genus YB12-FULL-65-16. The sequence continues at coordinate 704 of MHBL01000402.1, read as the reverse complement.
GTAGATATCTGCGTCAGTATCGGCCGCATCCAGCCCACGGCGTGCCGGATGTCTCGACCGAGCCGCTGCCGGTCCTGGGGCGGGATTGTCGCCCTGAGTCTCTGGACTACGTCGGGCGTCACCCCGGTGCGTCCGAGGTAGCGCAGAGCCTGGAAGACAACCGCGCTGACCCGGCCGCTCACGGCCATGGTGCGCGGCGACGCGTGCCGGAAGACCAGTGTCTGGCTGCCAATCTGGATCTGCCTCTGCGGCCCGTCCGTGAGGTAGATCATCTTCGCCGGCACCTGGGTCGAGAGCCCTAACGCGTTTGCTGCCAGCGCCCCGGTCGGAATGAGGCGGCTGTCCGTCCGTCGCGCCACGGCCTTGGCCACGGCGTCCGGAGACGGACTCAGCGTCCCGCCCAGCGCCGGGTTGACCCGCGGATAGTCGTAGAGCCCCCGGGCGATGCGGCGGATCGCGCCTTGCCGGACCAGCCGGCTGAGCGCCTGGTCCACAGCCGCGCGGCTGCCGAGGTCCACGAAGTCGGCACTGCTGAATACAGTACCCCGCCCTTTGCCATGGATCCGTGAAACCAGCTTGTCAGTAATTGGATGCGACGTTTTCATGGGTTTCTATTGTCAGAAAATCATATCGGTTTTTCTGACACTAGTGCTCGTCCGCCACAAGTTCCCCCGCAATTCTGGACTATGGACAATGGACCATGG
>MHBL01000401.1 GCA_001803235.1 Lentisphaerae bacterium RIFOXYA12_64_32 | reverse complement strand
GGGGTCGTTGCCTGCACAGGCAAAGGAAGTGCGGAGGAATTTCTGGCGGCCAAGCACTAGGTTCTCCGGTGCTGCGTGTCCGGCGCACTTGGCAACGCGTCGGTATCGCGGCGAATCGCGGCCATCGACAGCGGCATGTGGAGTGCGGCGGCAGAGGGCGAGTGAGCCCTTCGACGCGCTACGCTTACTCAGGGCTGACCAAGTCAGCGCCCGGCGACGCCGCTTTGGCTGGAGTACGTTGCGCGGGCAATGCGCCTCAGCCAAGGCGGTGTCGCGCCGCCCGTGGCGGACTTGCCACCGCGCTCCATAGGGTGACGTCGACGAGAACCTTGGTAGCATTGGGGGGGGGGGACGGTCGTGAGCGCGGCGTTGCGCTGAGCGAGAGTTGGAGAAAGTCTCCGTACCTGGAAGAATGGAAACGATGGACAAGGCAAGACTGAAACGCCTCGACTTCCGACTGCTTTCGATGGTGTTCATTCTGGTCGGGCTGTGGATCCTGTTCCGGATGAAGACCGGGCCGTTCTACTTCAGCGGCGACAGCATCGGGAACCTGACCCGCGACATGGCGACCTGGACCATTCTGGCCGCCGGCATGACCCTGATCATCGTGGCCGGCCACATTGATCTGTCGGTCGGGTCGCTGCTGGCGCTGGTCGCGGCGGCTTGCGCGCACATGATCAACCCGGAGCACGGCTTCGGGTGGTCCGCGTCGGTGGCCGTGCCGCTCGCCCTGGCGCTCGGCCTGGGCGTCGGGCTCTGCCAAGGCATGCTGATCGCGTATTTTCGCATTCCCGCGTTCATCATCACCCTGGCGGGATTGTTCATCCTGCGCGGGTTCACGCAGAAAGTCAGCGCGTTCGACCCGCGTGTGCCGGACTCGAGCTGGGTCTGCGCGCTCGGGTTCCAGCATCTGAGCCCGGCCAAAGGCTGGGCTGTGGCTGTGATGGTGTGCGTCGTCTGGGCCGCGGCGGTCCTGTGGGGGCGTGCCCGCCGGAAGCGGCTGGGCATCGAACCGGACGGTCCGGTACTGACCGCGTTGAAGATCGGCCTGCCCGCGGCGGCCCTTTTCGCGTTTACGTTCCGGGTCAATCAGGCGGCGGGTATCCCGGCGCAGACGTTGGCTATGGCGCTCGTGCTGCTGCTGGTGCATTTTGTCGCACGGCAGACCCGGTTCGGCCGTCACGTCTTCGCCGTGGGCGGGAACGCGGAGGCGGCGCGGCTGTCGGGCATCAGTGTCGAGAAGGTCACGGTGGGCGTGTTCGGGATCATGGGCTTGCTGGCGGGTGTCGCCGGCGTGATCTGGATGGCGCAGAATCAGGGCTCGACCAAGGACGCCGGCACGTTCTACGAACTGTACGCCATTGCTGCCTGCGTTATCGGCGGCACCAGTCTGATGGGCGGACGCGGCTCGATCTTCGGCACCTTCCTCGGCGGCCTGGTCATGGCGACCGTGATTCAGGGCATGGACTACACCGATCTGGAGAACTGGCTGCAACTCGTCGTGCGCGGCGCGGTCGTGGCTGTTGCCGTGGGCATCGACGTCGCCGGCAAGGACCCGGCACCTTGGATGCGCCGCGTCGCGGGGATCTTTCGCCGCCGTGAACGCAGCCCGGCCGGGCCGTGATACCTGAGATCTGACACGGGCCAGAGAGTTTTCGAGGTCATCGAGATCTTCGAAACCTTCGAGATCATCGACGCCGCGGAACCTGACGCCTGAAACCTGAAACCTGAAACCAACCCAAGGCCAACCATGTTCACGCGCCACACCCCTGACGGCTACAGCGACCCGCTCCCCGGGATCCGGCAGAAGACGCTCGTGTTCGGTGAGCGCACGCTGATGGTCGAGTTCGTGCTCAGCCGCGCCAGCGTCCTGCCGGCACACTCGCACCCGTACGAGCAGACCGGGTATCTGGTGAAGGGGCGGATGCGCCTGCGCATCGGCGATGCCTGGCACGACACGCAGGCGGGCGACTCGTGGTGCATCCCCATGAACGTGGTGCACGGCGCCGAGATACTCGAGGACGCCGTGGCCGTCGAGGTCTTCTCGCCGGCAAGGGAGGACTACCTGCCGAAGACGGGATGCCCGTGAGTACCCCTGACCACCGCGCAGCAGGGCACACCCACCCGTGCCCCGCCGACCGCCAGTGGTTGCCCCGATCCCGGACTACTTCTTCGGCCCGCGCATGAGCTTCTCGAGGTAGGTCTTGCCGGCGCGCATATCGCCGACGCGGTCGTCGCCCGCTTCGCGCTCGATCATCAGGTAGCCTTTGTAGTCCGCGTCGGCCAGGACTTGCAGGAATGCGGTCCAGTCGACCTGACCGGTCCCAACCACCACTTCCTGGCCCCACTGGCCCTTGACCGTGGTGCGGATTGCGTCCTTGATGTGAACGTGCTTGACGCGCGATGCGACCTGCCGCAGCGCCGCGACCGGCTCGTCCATGTCGTACAGGATCATGTTGGCGGGGTCGAAATTCACCCCGGTATTGGTCGCGCCGCGCCGGTCCAGTTCGTCGAGGAAGATCACCAGCGTTTCGGCCGTTTCCTGGCCGGTCTCGAAGGTCAGCGTCACGCCGTTGTCGGCAAATACGCGCGCGATCTTGACCACGCGGTCGATGAGCTTGTTGAAGGTCGGGTCTTTCCTGTCGTGCGGCAGGAATCCGGCGTGCATGGTAACCAGCTTCAGACCCAGCTCCTTGGCCGTGCCGGCCGCCACCTGCGCGCGCCGCCAGTTCTCGTCCCAGAACTGATCGGGGACCACGCCGCCAGTGAGGCGGATCGTCTCGGGCGTCGTGTAATCCTCGCCGTCCGTGCAGAACATGCCTGAACCGACCTTGATGCCCTGTTTGCCGAGCGCTTCCACCACGCCGTGCACCAAACCGGCGTCTTCGCGGTGCGCCACCAGGCCGAGCTGCACGTTCTTCACGCCGACCGCCTTGGCTTTCGCCGCCATGTCAGCGGCATCCGCCGCGCGGAGCGACCAACTGCACACGCCAAACTGCTTCGGGCTCTGGGGCGTCATGGGTTCTCTCCTCCTTCTTGGACTGAACAAGGCCTTGGGGACATCACAAATCAGGTGTCAGGTTTCATGTGTCGGGTGTCGAGTGTGTGGGGGAAGATATACCCGATCAGTCCGATCGGTCTGATCTGTCGGATCCGTCTGATCTCTCCCGCCAACCTGACACCTGAAACCCGAAACCTCTTTCCGCGTCCCGTACACTATCACGCCGCCTCGCGCCTGGCCAATGGGACGGTGGGCGTAATGCGTCAGCGGCCCCCGGGTGGCGTCCCGCCCGATCAGACCAGGTTGAGACTGGCAACGACGCTTCCAGAGCCCGCGTCCTCGCGGGCTCCGGGCCCCTTCAGTTTCATGGGAGCGGCTCCCGGGCGGTCCGCCGTCCGGGGGGCGCTGACACATTACGCCGACACAACTGCATGCCCTTGATTTCCCGCCAACGTCCCGCTATCCTAGAAGCGGGTGTGCGTTCGTGGGGCCCCCGTTGAAGGGCGGGGCGAATCAACAGCCCCCACACCTTGGTAGACGGCATTGATTCTGGGTGTCGAGGCAACACGCCATGGATCGTGAGTTACAGGCCAGGATTGCGCAGGCCGCCGCCGACGTGTTCGCGGGAACGCCGGTGTTTCTGGCCTATGCCTACGGCAGCCGTTGCACAGGTGGTGCACGGCCCGACAGCGATCTGGACGTGGGCTACTATGTCGGCGCAAGCTCCCCGTCTCAAGCCCTGCCCATAAAGGAAGAGATGGTCCTCGCCAGCCGACTCTCCACCCGTGTCGGGCTCGACGTGGATCTGCGCCACCTCGGGGACGCGCCCCTCGAACTCCGGGGCCGCGCGCTTGAGGATGGCGTCCGGATCTACTGCTCGGACCATGTCGCCAGGGTCAATCTGGAACGTGACCTCCTCAGTGCTTACCACGATTACAAGTTCGAGATCATGCGCTTCCACGACCTGCGTCTGGCGCGGTTTGCTCTCCGCGGAGCGTAGCTGGCAAAGGAGCCATCGTCATGGTGGACCGACCCAAACTCGACCAGATGCTCACCAGCCTGCGGAATTACGTTGCCGAACTGAGGCAACTCGCGGCCGTGCCCAGGTCGGATTTCCTGGCCAACAAGGACAAGATCGGGAATGCGAAGTACCAGTTCATCGCCGCCATCGAGTGCGGCGTTGATGTCGCCAACCACATCACCGCCTCGGAGGGGTTCCGCATCCCGAAAGACAACGCCGATAGTTTCCTCGTTCTGGTCGAGCAGGGCTGGCTCCCATGCGAGAAGCGGGAGTCGTTTGCCGCCATGGCACGCTTTCGAAACCGCCTGGTACACCTCTACTGGGGGGTGGACAACGAGCGGGTCTACGACTACCTGCAGAACTCCCTCGCGGACTTGGACGCGTTCGTCACCGCCGTCGCGAGCCGCGGAACCGAAACGTAGCGGGCGTGATTGAGCCGTGCGGTCTCCAGCCAGACGCGTTCTCTGAAACTTGCGGGCAAGGGACTGCCCGCGCCGCGGCCTCCCGCCGTCCATCGTCCGCCGTCCCCCCGCGACGGCTCGGCGAGACGTCCGGTTGCGTTCTGCACGCAACCGGCATACATTCCATCGAAAGGGCAAGGGGCTTCGTGCGGTGGCCCGTCTCCCTTTGAACGGCAACGATTCCGGATTGACTGTGGCAGATCGGGACTTCAACGCCATGCAGAAGAAACGCAGTTTCGCCAAACCGCGGCAAGACCTTGATGCCTGTTCCTGGTGCAGCAGGCGACCGTGGAACGTCCGTCCGAAGGCCAACGACACCGGCTGTTTCTGGCGTCTTACGCTGGCTGCGGCGACCCTGGCGGGATTGGTCACGTTGTGCGGTTGCGGCCCCGTTTGAGTCTGGCCGTGAATCGTCGGGGGACTGACTCCGGAGGTTCCTGTCTTGGTCGGCTGGCGGCAGCATCGGTATGTCGAGTGTGCGCGACTGAACCTGCACGTCCTGCGTCTCTTGCTGGGGTGGCGCTGGCTCGGGCGCCGGGACTTTGCGGCCGGTTACGACCAGGTCGCACTGCACTACGACGACGCCTGGCTTGTGCACTTGACCCCGGTCACTGATCGCGTGCTGGCTCAGATACCGTCCGCTCCCCCGGGCCTGATTCTGGACTTGGGCTGTGGCACGGGCTATGCCACCCATGCGTTGCTGCAGCGCGAGCCCAACCGACAGGTTCTCGCGGTCGACATTTCCTCGGGGATGCTCGCGCGGGCACGGCAACGTTTAGATACGGTGCAGGTGCGATTTGCGGAGGCGGACATGCTCGAGTTCCTCAGGTCGCAGCCGACGGGTTCCGCAGCGTTGATCGTCTCCGCCTGGGCCATGGGGTACAGTGATTCCCGGGCCGTCATTCGCGAGGCCGGACGCGTCCTAGCGGTGGGTGGCGTCCTGGCGTTCGTGGTGAACTGCGCGGATACGCTGCGCCCCGTGTATCTGGCGTTCCGGAAGTGCATGGCGCGGTTTCCGAAGTACCTGAGGCGACTGGCATTGCCGCGCTTCCCGAGAGACTGGCAGTGCCTCGACGAGTCCCTACGCAAGACCGGTCTTGCCGTGCTCTGGCATGAGGACGGAAACCACCTGATCAGGCCGGCGCGGGAGGGCGGCGGGCCCGTGTTGCCGTGGTTGCTCAAGACCGGGGCTCTGGCGGTCACGGACGCCTGTCCATACGATTGCTGGCACTGCAGCTTGAAGGAGCGGCGCGGCGGCCATCTGCGAACCGACCAGTGGTGTGACGCGATCAGCGCCCTGCACAGACTTGGGGTGAGCATTGTCGGCTTTACCGGTGGGGAACCGCTGGCAAGGGAGGACTTGGCCGACCTTGTCGGTGCGGCAAGCCGCGGCGGTGCGGCGACCATTGTTTTCACGTCCGGGGCGCTGATGAACGCGAGCCGAGCGCGCGAACTCCGCGACGCTGGCCTTTGGGCCTTGTGCGTCAGTCTCGATCACCCGGACCCGGCCCAACACGACACCCTCCGGGGCTCGCCAGGTGCGTTCGTGCGCGCCATCGAAGCGGTCCGACTCAGCCGAAGGCATGGCTTCTACACGATGCTCAGCAGCGTGGCCACGCGACCGTTCGTGGAGACCCGGCGTTTCGAGGGCGTACTCGAAATCGCCCGCCGCGAGGAAGTCCACGAGTACCGGATTGTCGAACCCATGCCCTGCGGCCGGCTTGGCGAACCTGACCAGGCGACGCTGCTTGAGCCGGCACATGTCGCCGAGTTGCGCCGTTTTCATGTCGACACCAACCGGACGGGCAGGCTGCCGAAGGTTTGCGCGTTCAACCAAGTGGAAAGCCCCGAAGTGTTCGGCTGCGGCGCCGGGACCCAACACCTGTTCATTGACGCTGCGGGCGAAGTCTGTCCGTGCGATTTCACACCACTGAGTTTTGGCAACGTGACCCAAGAGCCCCTGCCAGATCTGTGGCTGCGTATGAATCAGGCAATGGGCAACAACCCCAGGACGCACTGCTTCATCCAGAAGCATCATGCTGTTGTTCGACGCTTTTCGGCGCAGGGATTCCCGCTGGCGCGGGAGTCGAGCGAGCGCGGCTGTGGCCGGAGTCCTGGCCGGACTAGGCGTCAACGCCTACGTGATCGACGCGCGGCAACTGCATGGGGATTTCCCGGCGCAGATCGTTCCCCGTGGCTGGCCGGTGATCCTCGTGTGCGTCCTCTTCAGCGTCGTGTGCCACGCCGCCTATTGGCTTCGCTGGCGCTGGATGTCGCGCAGACCGTTCCGCCGCGTTCACAATACGACCTGGGCCCTCGCGCTTGCGGGGTTTGTCTGCGCCTGTGCCCGCAGCGTCTTCTCCCCAGGTCTGCCACCTGACATCGAGATCGTTCTCCTGTTCGGCTTACTCAGCGGGACGTGCTTCTCGTTGCTTTGGCTCTTGACGCTGTTGCTCTGCGATCCAGCCTGGTCCTTGGCACGCTGGCAGAAGTGGAGTACTCCCCGCCAGGTCGCCAGCGAACGGTCGGGGCCGGAGAACATCACTCCGCCAGCGTCGGCCTGAACCACTTCGCCTTCGCCTCGCCCGTCACGCGGCGGCGATTTCCCGTACATGGGCGAGGTCACGGACCCCGACGGCACGATGACCACCAGATCAATGTCTCCGCTCGAAACCAGTCCTTCCGCGGCACTGGACCGAACAGCGCAATTCGAAGCGGATGAACGCGCTGCACAATCTGCTCAACCAGCTCCCGTATAGCTTGCTGGTCTATATCCATGGGGCCCCGTACATCCAAGGCTGATCTTTGCTGCGCCCGGCTGCGGGACGCCGGAAAGGCAGCGGACCAGGCCTGCCTCTTCGGACGGTACCCGCCCAAACTGCCAAGTTATTCTTGCGCGGACCCTTACCCCGGCTGCCGTCTCGACGAGGGCCGCTACAACTACAACTACCCGCAGCTTCTGACCGAACTGCACCGGCGCCAGTACCGCGGCTTCATCAGCGTCGAGGACTTCGACGGCACCCGTACCCCGGAGCAACGCCTCCAGAACGCCGTCACGTACCTGCGCCGCATCGAGCCGAAGGCGTGATCGAGCCTGTACGTCTTCCCTTTTCCCCGCCGCGGGCGACCGTGCCGCATCTCGTATGTGTACAGCCTTCAGCGCACCCCGGGCGGGTAGCCGCCCGGGGTGCGAGAGCCTGTACACAAACGGCGGCGACCTGCCTCTTGCCGAGATGGTCCCCGCGAGGATACACCACTTCCGCCCCTGAAGCCTGACACTCGAAACCTGAAACCTCCTGCCTGCCGCCTCACAGCTCGACCGTGCCGTCGAAGACGAACGTGGCCGGGCCGTCCATGTAGACGTGGTTGTTGTCGGCCCAGGAGATGTTCAGGTCGCCGCCGAGCAGGTGCACGGTCAGATCGCGATCGGTCAGGCCGTTGAGTGCGCACGCGACGCCGACGGCGCTGGCGCCCGTACCGCAGGCCTGGGTCTCGCCCGCACCGCGCTCCCAGACGCGCATGCGGACTTCGCACCGTGACAGGACCTCGACAAACTCGACATTGACGCGTTTCGGGAACAGCGCGTGCGTCTCGATCTCGCGCCCGTCGCCAAGAACCATCTCGTCGGTGATCCGGTCCACGACGATGACCGCGTGCGGATTTCCCATAGACACCGCGGTGAACGCGCACCGCCGGCCGCTGGCCAGGACGATGGGCTCGTTGAGCACCGGCTGACGCGCCACGGCCACGGGAATGGCCGGGCCATCGAGAATCGGCTCGCCCATGTCGACGCGCACGGTCATCACGCGGTCGCCGCCGACCGTCAGGACCAACTCCAGGATGCCGCGGCCGGTGCGGATTCGCAGCTTGCGCTTCCGCGTGTGGCCGCGGTCGTACACATGCTTGGCCACGCAGCGGATGGCGTTGCCGCACATCTCCGCTTCGGACCCGTCCGCGTTGAACATGCGCATACGGAAGTCCGCTTCCGAATCGGGGAGAATCAGGACGATACCGTCGCCGCCGATGCCGGTGTGCCGGTCGCACAATCCCGGCGCGACGCGGCCCGGGTCGGGCACCAAGTCCGGCTGGCGTACGCAGTCGAAATAGATGTAGTCGTTGCCCAGCCCGTGCATCTTCGTGAAGGGTGTCTGCATAGCGGCTGTTCCCTGATTTCGGGGGGTGCCTGTGTTCGGGTAGGGCATGGCCTCACCGTGCCGATCGCGGGAGGGGAGTCCTTGCCACCGCAGCGAAACGTAGTCCGCGCGGATCAGACAGGCAAACGGCGCAGAGTGACACGCGAGTAACATGGGAGTCGCGGGTGGACGGTTGGGCGGTAGATGGCCAACGTGGCGGGAGCGGCTCGCTCCCGCGGGTGTCGGAGCGAGCCGCTCCGACCACGTTAGGCGTCAGCCCAGGTCAAACTTCGACCTTATCTCCACCCGTGACTGACGCATTACTTTTCTGGCTGTTGGTGGCGTTGCGTCCGGTGGCCAACTCGGCTATGTTTGTGTTAAGACTCCAAATAAGGAGGAAGTGCCGCCATGCGATTTGCGTTGTTCGTCGCCACCTTGGTGGCTGTCGGTTGTCTTCTGCTGGGGAGCCTGGGCTGTTCGCGAAAGGACAAAGCGCCCGAGCCGACGGACACGTCCGGCACCGTGAACGAGTCGGACGCCGAAGCCTGGGCTGCCGTGGACCAGGTCCCGACGCGGGCCGCGGCGTGGACCAGCTCCCTCGGCATGGAGTTTATGCGCGCGCCCGGCTCGGAGGTGCTGTTCTGCAGGTACGAGACGCGGGTGCAGGACTACGAGCCGTTCGCGAGCGAGACCGGCGTGAAATGGCCCAAGCCGGATTTTGAGCAGGGCCCGACCCATCCGGCGGTGAACGTGAGCTGGTACGACGCCCAAGCCTTCTGCCAGTGGTTGACGGAGAAGGAGCGTGCGGCTGGCCGGCTTCGGGCTGACCAGAAGTACCGGCTGCCGACCGACCTGGAGTGGAGCACGGCGGTGGGGCTCTCGGGCGAGACAGGCAGCACTCCCAAGGAACGGAACGCCGGCATCAAAGACGTCTACCCTTGGGGTGAGCAGTGGCCTCCGCCACCAGGGGCCGGGAATTTCCTGGGCGAGGAGAACCTGCAGGACAGCGTCTGGGGGAAATCCGTCATCGCCGGCTACAAGGATGGCGTTCCCCGGACCGCGCCGGTGGGTAGGTTCAAACCGAACGCGTACGAGCTGTACGATATGAGCGGCAACGTCTGGGAATGGTGCGAGGATTTTTATGACGGTAGCACCGGGGCGCGGTTGTTGCGTGGCGGGTCCTGGGGCTTGACCGGATCCGGGTTTCTGCTGTCGTCGTTCCGCTATGCCATGGCCCCTGGCTTCTCCAGCGCCAGCGGCGGCTTCCGTTGTGTGTTGACGCCTTTCCCATAGCCGGACCTTGCTGCCAAAGGATCGGGGATCGGCCTGGCCCAACGTCTACGATGGCCTGCAACTTCCGCCCGGTCTGCGCGGTCCGGCGTAGTACACCAGTCTCGATGTGGCGCGGGGCCTTGGCGCGCTCCCAGGAGCGCCGTCGTCGCGACGGCTTGCCTTCCGTGGCGTGGCGGCACCCCCGCGAGCCAGGACACCCAAGTGTGATCGCGGTCATCCGGTCTCTGTTTCCATGTCCCGGAACGGTCGGCCCATTTGCCGGGCGTCACTGTTCCTGCTCGACCTCGGCGGTGCGCAGGACCTTGATCAGGTCCAGGACGGTGAGTTCGCTTTCCAGGACAAGGCGAACGGCGTAGTTTTTCAGCAGAGTGTACCCCAGCAGGCACGGGGGAAGAGAGGGGACACGGTGCGGCGTAGTAGCCAAGAGAACACGTTCACCTGCCACACAAGGTGGCAGGGGTCTATACTCCACCCTTTACTGACGCACCACCATTCGAAGGATTGGGAGTTTTGACTCTGAGGCCGTGTCCGGTTACTGTATGGACCTTGCCCGAGGAACAGGAGAGGTGAACGAGGAGTGAGCTGCTGGGGATCGCCGAATGGAGACGGCCCGCGACACATACCGTGACATCGTCATTCGCGCCATTGGCGTGAAGCGGCACTACGGCCAGGGCGACAGCGTCACCCGCGCCCTCGATGGCATCTCCCTGGACGTCTACCGCGGCGAGTATCTCTCCATCATGGGGCCGTCCGGATCGGGCAAGTCGACGCTGTTCAACATGATTGGCGGGCTGGACTCGCCGACCGAGGGGATGGTCTTCATTGACGAGATCGACGTGGCGCAGCTCGACTCGTACGAGCTGGCCTGGATGCGTTGCCACAAGATCGGGTACATCTTCCAGAGCTACAACATTCTGCCGGTGCTCACGGCGCTGGAGAACATCACGTTGCCCATGGTCTTTGCGGGGTTGTCGGCGGACGACGCGCTGGAGAAAGGCGTCGGGATTCTCAAGATGGTCGGGCTGGGGGACCGCATTTTCCACCGGCCCTACGAGATGTCGGGGGGGCAGCAGCAGCGCGTGGCCATTGCGCGCGCCATTGCCAATGACCCGGTCATCATCTTGGCGGACGAACCGACGGCGAACCTCGACGTGCACACCGGCGAGGAGATCATCGAACTGCTGTGCCGCCTGAAGGCTGAGCGCGGCGTGACGGTGATCTCCGCGACGCACGACATGAAGATGCTCGACGTGTCGGACCGGATCCTCTGGGTTCGCGACGGGAAGGTGCTGCGGCTCGAGGAGCGCAAGAACCTGAACATCCGCATCGGCGGCGTCGGCGAGACGGCGCCGGCCCCGGCCGGAGCACCACCGCACGCGGGGTGCGCATGACAGCCGGCACGTCTCCAGCCAAGCCGATTGACCGGCGCAGTTCGCTGGCCGGGGTGCCTATGTTGAACCCGAGCGTGACGGTCGACCGGACGATGGAGGGGAATTGGGTGCTGGAGGCGACGACCCGTCGCGACCACAAGGGGTTCATGGCACGATTTCAGCCGCCGGTGCAGGTGCGGCGCGTGGAACTGGACGAGTTGGGCACGTTTGTGGTCGGGCAGATCGACGGTGCCCGTGACGTGCTGGAGATCGTGAATGCGTTCACGACCCGGTTCAAGGTGAACCGGCGGGAAGCGGAGTTGTCGGTGGTCGAGTTCCTCAAATCCCTGGTGCAGCGGCACCTCATCTCGATCGCGATCAAGTGAGCGAAGCACGACGCCAAATCTACGTCTGGGTTCTGGCCATCGGGTGGCTGTGCGTTTTGGGCATTGCCGGTGTCCAAGCGCAGGAGACCGCGCCAGCCGCCGCGCCGGTGCGGACTTCGCAGGTAACCTCCCCCGACACCCGTCCCCCGCCCCCCGACACTCCGCCGTCCCGAGACTTGGCCGGCGAACTCCGCACGTTTTTCGCAGGCGCGGAGGTGCGGTTCCCGGGCAGCCCGGGTAATCTCGAGGTCGAGGCGCGTGTCGAGAAGCGGTTTGCCGCCTCGGAGTTTGCAGCCGGCAACATCCGGTTCACCGCGCCCGGGTTCCAACCGGGGACGACCACTTTGATTCTGCCTGACGAACCGGGGTTCGACTTGCGGACCGTGCACCCGTCGCTGGTCCGACCGGGGAACCTGCCGGAACCGACTTGGGCCGGCGCGGTCGTGTACTTGGGCAGAGGCATGCCGTCCGACCTGGCCGCGTTGAACGGCACGAGCCTGCGTGGCGCGATGGCCGTCCTGGACTTCGACAGTGGCGACGCCTGGCTGCGCTTCCTGGGGTTCGGGTTCCGGGGCTTCATCTTCCTCGCCCCCGAGGAATTCTGCCACGGCGACGTGCTCCGCAAGTTGCACGACACGGAGGTGTCGTTCCCCAAGTTCTACCTGGAGCGTGACGCCGGACTGCGCCTGAAGGCACGGCTCGCGGCCGCCAACGGGGTCTGTCAGGGCCGGATCGCGGCCACACCGTCCCGGTGGCAGAACACCGCACTGCGCGACCTGTGGGTGTTCATCCCCGGTGCAGCCCCGGACCTGCAGAAGGATGTTGTGGTGTTCGTCGCGCCGCTGGACACTGACGGGATCGTCCCGGAACTGGCGCAGGGCGGGGCGGCCGCCGCCAACCTGCACCTGCTTCTTGCGCTTCTGGACGAGTTCCGGGCCCGGCCGCCGGCGCGTTCCGTCCTGCTGGTGGCGGTCAACGCGCACACGCAGGGGTTCCTCGGCGAGCGCCTGCTGAGCTGGCACCTGCTCGCGCCGGGCGAACAGGTGGCGGCGATCCGCAACATGCTGGCTGAGGACATCCGTTACGATGATGTCATTCTGCAGGCCTACGAGAAGATTGTGCTGAACCCGCCCGCCCCGGACGCCGAGCAGCGGTTGATCGAGTTGCGCCAATTGGAGAACCACTCGACCGGCAAGCCGATCAAGCTCAAGAACGCGGTGGTCACTCTGGCCAAACGCGACGTCAACCAGCTCAAGTCCGAACTCGTCGAGTTGCGGCACAGCGACCTGGCCGCTGACGCACAGGAGGCGAAGGCGGCCGAGTTGCGCGGGCAACTGGCACAGCATGTCAACGTTCTGACGTTGTTCAACAAGGTTGGGGTGCGGACCAAGCTCAGTGACCTCTCGCCTGCGGAGTTGGACATTCTTCGGGCCTACATGAACGACATTCTCGGTCAGTTCCGGCAGTGGCGCCAGCTCAACGAGCAGGACTTGGCGATGGACAGCGCCAACAGCGCCGTGCGCGAGGTGCTCGGCGGCCGGAACGTGAAGCTGGTCGTGTGTCTCGACCTGACCTGGAACAGTGACCAGTTCGGGTTCTGCTCGATTCAGTCCGAGACGCGCAACGCCTGGAGCACGCGGCTGGGCGTGCACAGTGTGCGGATTGCGCAGGCCACGGCCGGTGCCGTGCCGAATCCGTTCCTGGATACGATGACGAATTTCGGCGGGCTCCCACAGGCCTACTACTTCCCCAACCCGTTGTCGGCCATCGGCTACTTCCACATTGCCAAGGTCCCGGCGGTAAGTCTCAAGACGGCGTTTGCCGACTGCGGCCCGGTGTTCTCGCCCGCGGACACCCTGGCGCGGTTGGACAATGCCGTGCTGGCGCCGACGTTCGGTTTTGTGATCCCGTTTTTGCGCAACCTGCTGGCGGAAGAGGCGATCACCACCTCGTCGGAACTGCCGGCACCGGCCACGGACCGGGGGCAGTGGTCCATTCGCGTGCGGACGTTCAAGTTCGACGAAATGGCCGCCTCGCTCATCCCGGAACTGCCTGTGGCGGACTCCGCTACCGTGCTGGCCCGGCTCAATTCGTTTTCGCCGCCGGTCGTCGATGGCGAGGTGGTGCACCGCTTCTTCCAGTTGACCGATGTGCGCGCTACCGCCACGCTGTACTGCCTGCCGCCGGATGGGGCCCTGTATTCGGCCGCCTACCAGATGGACGCGGACTTTCGCCAGGTCCTGCACTCGATCGACGCGGGCGATGTGCACCGCAAGGTGCCGTCGAATGTCACGGCCGGTACGGAAACCTGGACGTTCGCCCTCTTCCCCTGCCGCGAGTTCCCGGTGCCGAGTCGCGAGGACTCCTCGCGTGTGGCCTTCTATGGCATCACCAGTACGCGGTACTTGCTTCTGGACGCGGCCCAGAACTCAGCCCCGCGCCGGTACGGGATGGCCGGGCTCTCGACCGTGTTGTCCGAGAAGAAGATGCCGCCGTACTCCAGCGGTCCCGGCGCGTTCTACATCGCGGAGAACTCCGCCGTCAAGGTGCTGACGGACGACAAGCGGCTGGCGTTGCGGGCTGAGGTGGAGTTCCCCGAGGGGCGCGGGTTCAAGTCGGCCGACGAAGCCGACTCGAACCTGTTCGTCACCGCGGCCTATGACCTGGGCGAACTCAACCGCTACCGGCTCAAGAACATGCGCGGCGTCTCGAATGAGCTGGTGAACCAATTCATGGGTCAGGCGGACACGGCGCGCGGCACCATGGAGGCGGCGCGCGCGCAGCAAGATCACCTGGCGTTCCTCAAGTCGTTCTACGTCTTCCTCGGCAACGAGGTCAAGGCATACGGCGGCATTTCGGCGATCACCAACGACATGCTGAAGGCGATCGTGTTCTACATGGCGCTGCTGTTGCCGTTCTGCTTCTTCATCCAGAAACTGCTGTTCCGGTTTGTGCGGCTCGAGGTGCAACTGGCCGCGTTCGCGATCCTGTTCGTGGTCACCTTCCTGGTGTTTCGCCAGATTCACCCGGCGTTCCGCATCGCCAAGGTGCCGGAGGCGATCTTCATCGCCTTCGTCATGGGTACCCTCGGCCTGTTTGTCATCCAGATCCTGCACGCCCGGTTCGAGGGCGAAATGCAGCTCCTGTTCATGACGTACAGCGGTATGGACACCGCCGACGTCGGTTACTCGACGGTCGGCCAGAAAGCGATGCTGATCGGCGTCAACAACATGAAGCGCCGCCGCGTCCGCACGACACTGACCACCGCCACCATCGTGCTGGTCACCTTCACCATGCTGGCGTTCTCGAGTATTTCGAAGAAAATGAGCCCCACCGTCATCTCTGTCAGCGATGATGCAAAGTATACGGGCATTTTCTTCCAATGGCCGGGTAGCCTGCGTATGGACGAGGCGACGCTGCACGTCATGCGGACCCTGTTCGCCGGCGACGCGGAGCAGGTGGTGGTGCGGCGCTGGCTGCTGCCGCCGCCGAAGTCCTATGGGACCATGTCGTATCCGTTCCCGGTTGTCACCTCGCGGGGCACGACGGGGCAGCTCGACGCGGTTCTGGGGTTGTCCGTGGCTGACAACGGTTTTGTGTCGCGCATGCCGGTCCTGTCGGGGGGGCGTTTTTTTTCGGCGGACGACGCGCACGAGGCGCTGGTCCCGGCCGGGACCGCCCAGGCGCTGGGCTTGAACCGCGATGACGTCGGCAAGACCCGGCTCGGGTTCATGGGGCACTCGTTCACGTTGGTCGGGATTCTGGATGACGACGAGTTCCGCATGATGCGCGACCTCAGCAATCGCCCGATCCTACCGATCAAGGATATCCAGCGCTCCGGCTGGGGTGGCTCGGAGGAAGACGCCAGCGTGAAGCTGGACCCGACGGCCGAAGAGAGCGGCGTGTTCTACGCCGAGATGTCGGCGCTGCTGGTCCTGCCCGTCGAGACCGCGCGCGAGCTGGACGCGCAGCCGTTCAGCATTTCGGTGCGCTTGCGCGACGACGCGCCGGTCTGGCCGGCCATCGACCGGTTGCTCACCGCGACGGCCGCCAAGTTCTATGTCGGCAGTCGTGCCCCGTTTTCGCTGACCGAAGGCGGCAAGCGTCTGAACCCGGCCGGGACCTACTACATCGGGTCCGGGTACAAGACCTCGATCGGCGGCCTGACCCGGCTGATCATTCCGATCCTGATTGCCGGCACCATCATTTTGAACACCATGTTGGGCGCCGTCTACGAGCGTAAGAGCGAGATTGCGGTGTACAACGCGATCGGCCTGAACCCGACGCACATCGGGCTGTTTTTCCTCGCCGAGGCGTTCGTGTACAGCGTCATTGGCTCGGTCGGCGGCTACCTCATCGGCCAAGTCCTCACAATCACGCTGACCAAGTTCCACCTGGTGCGCGGCATCAACCTGAACTTCTCGTCGCTGGGTGTGGTGTACGTGATCCTGTTCACCATCGCCGTGGTGCTGCTCTCGACGCTTTACCCGGCCATGGTTGCCACCCGCACCGCTGTGCCGTCCGGCAAGCGCAAGTGGTCGTTGCCGCCCAATGACGGCAACCGCATGCAGATCGTCTTCCCGTTCATCTACCAGCCCGGGCTGGTCACCGGCGTTCTGGCCTACTTGGCGGAGTACTTCGCGCGTTTCACCGAGGCGTCCGTCGGCGAACTGATCGCCACGCCCGAGGACAGGTGTCACGACCGCGACGCGACCGGCCGCGACCGCTACCGCGTCTCCTACATCCTGGCCCTGGCACCGTTCGACCTCGGCGTGACGCAGCGCATCGAGTTCCTCGCCTGTTACGACGAGGTCGTCGGCAGCTACCGCGTCCACTTCACCATCACGCGCCTCTCCGGCCAGGACACGAACTGGACCAGTACCAACAAGCCGTTCCTTGAGAAACTCCGCCAGTACCTCATGCACTGGCGCAACCTGTCCAGCGACAAGCACGCGCGGTTCACCGAACAGGCGAAAGGAATGTTCGAGGCAGGATGAAAGGCTGCGAACGCATGCGCAGGGCGTCTGGTCCGAGCCGCGACGGTGAGGGAGCGGTTCTCCGGAGGCCGCTTGCTGACACGCGCGGCTCGGACGAAGGCCGCACCGTTCGCTGACGTGCGACATCTCGGGAGTCAGTGGCAAGTCAGTTATGTTCAAGAACCTGGCACAAGACAAAGAGCTCGAGCAGTACCGCAAGCTGATGGAGCCCCCGGATGAGTTTGCCGAGGGGTTCGGCTGGAAGACGGTCGTCGGCGCGGTGTTCCTCGGGTTCCTCATGACCCCGGGCACCATGTACCTGTCGCTGGTCACCGGCATGGGCGGCAGCATGGGTGAAGCGTCCCGGTGGATGACGATCATCCTGTTCGCGGAGATCGGGCGGCGCTCGCTCAAAGACCTGCGCATTCAGGAGATCTACATCCTGTACTTCATGGCCGGGCTGGCCCTGGGCGGCGCCAACGAAGGCCTGTTGTGGAACCAGTACCTGGTGCGCTCCGAGTATGCGCAGGCCATGGGCGTGGCGCAGGAGGTGCCGTCCTGGATCGCGCCGCAGGCGTCCGAGATCGAGCGCGCCGGTCGCACGTTTTTCACCCGTGCCTGGGTGCCGCCCATCCTGTTCCTGGTCGTGGCCACGGTCATCGACCGGTTCAACCGCTACGGCTTGGGCTATGTCCTGTACCGTCTGACCAGCGACGTGGAGAAACTCCCGTTCCCCATGGCGCCGGTCGCCGCCTCCGGCATCACGGCGCTGGCCAACACGCGCGACGAGAAGCAGGCGTGGCGGTGGCGTTGTTTCTCGATCGGCGGTATCATCGGCATGTTGTTCGGCGCCATCTACATCGGCGTTCCGGCCGTCACCGGCGCGATCCTGGCCAAGCCGCTGCAGTTGATTCCCATCCCCTGGGTGGACCTCACGCCGGTGGTCGGGAAGTTCCTCAGGGCGGTGCCGTTCAACCTGACATTCGACCTGGGGCTGGTCTTTGTGGGCATGGTGCTGCCGTTCTGGGCCGTGATCGGCGGTGCCCTCGGCGTGGTGATCGTGACCATCGCCAATCCCATTCTGTACCACTACGGCATCCTCTCATCCTGGCAACCGCAGATGAACGTCATCGATACGATCTTCTCGAACAAACTCGACTTCTACCTGTCCTTCGAGGTCGGACTGCTCGGTGCGATTGCTCTGGTCAGTTTCGGTGAGGTCTTCGCGGTGTTCTTCAGGGCCATGACCGCGCGGCGGACGGACCGCTCAGGCAGCGCCGCACAACCGGGCCTGCGCCAGACGTTCAGGGATGGGTGGCTGCGCCTGGTCACCAACAACACCAAGCGCGGCGACTTTTCGATTTTCATCGGCATTGGCATTTACGTGGTGACCAGTGCGTTCTGGATCACCCTGTCGGCGGTGCTTGTGCCCGGGTTTCCGTGGGGGTTCTTCGTGTTCTATGCCGTGGTGTATACGCCGCTGATCTCGTACACCACTGCGAAACTCGAAGGCCTGTGCGGCCAGGCGCTGACCATCCCCATGGTGCGCGAGGTCACCTACATCCTGAGCGACTACAAGGGCGTCAAGATCTGGTTCGCGCCCGCGCCGTTGCCCAACTACGGCACTGCCACGGTCGAGTTCCGTATCCTCGAACTGACCGGGACACGGCTGCGCAGTCAGATCCTGACCCAGTTTGTGACCCTGCCCGTGGTCCTGGTCTCCATGATCCTGTTTTCGCAGCTCATGTGGTACATGGCCGACGTGCCGTCCGATGCGTATCCGTTTGTGCAGAAGATGTGGGAACTGCAGGTCAAGAACGCGTGCCTGGTCTACAGTTCCACACAGGAGGGCGGGTCTCTGTTCATGGAGGCGTGGCGGTGGGGGTACTTCAGTCTGGGGCTTGGCCTGGGCACCGGATTGTTCCTGCTGCTTTCCGCGCTTGGCCTGCCCACCCTGCTCGTGTTCGGGGTCGTGCGCGGCCTCGGGCAGGGCACACCGGCGAACATCACGTTCGAACTGGCCGGCGCACTCATTGGACGACTTTACTTCCGACGCCGGTTCGGCGACATGTGGATGCGGTACACGCCCGTGCTCATGGCTGGGTTCTCCTGCGGCATGGGCCTGATCGGCATGGTCTCGGTGGCGTTCACCATTCTGACGAAAATGATGGCGCCGCTGATATTCTGAGGAACGGCAGAGAGGTGGCAGGTGTCAGCAAGTGCGATAGTCTCGATGACCTCGAAGGTCCCGAAGATCTCGTCCGCCCCGAAACCTGAAACCCGAAACCTCTGCAGTAGGACTGAGGGCCGATGAACGACCGAGCGAAAATCACCGTACGCGCGCTGCTGCTCGGGGCGCTTTTCACCGTGTTCTTCGCGGTGGTCACGGTGTATTTCGAGAACCGCAAGAACAATATCTTCACCGCCACGCAGGTGGCCCCGCTGCCGTACGTGCTGCTGTTCGTGATGGTCCTGATGCTGAATCCGCTGTGCCGTCTGGTCCGGGCGGTGAAGCCGTTCACGATTACCGAGATTCTGGTCATCTTCATGATGGGCTCGGTGTCGGCTGGTATCTCGACGTTTGGGCTGGCGTCGCAGGTGGTGCCGGTCATCAGCAGCCTGTTCAACCAGCACTGGAACAACGACCAGTCCGAGTGGGACGTGTATGTCGAGCCGTTCGTCAACGAGGCGTTCTTCATATCGGAGCCTGGCACGACGGCGGCGGCCGGTGAATACCGCACCTCGTTGATGGCGTTGCGCGACCTGCAAAAGGTTTACGACACGGCCGCAAACCACGTGCGGTGCCGGAAGGCTTTGGTCGAGTCGGAGTCGAGCCTGCATACCCTCGAGGTCGACACCGGCGCCGATCCTTTGGCACTCAACCGTGCCCGGCAGACCCTGAGCACGGCCCGGCAGGCGGCCGAGCAGGCGGGCAAGTTCTGGGAAGCGCTGCGTGCGGCGCACCACATGCAGGAAGCCCCTGATGTCATGAACTCATATCCGGCTCGGATTGCGGCCCAGGCCGAGGATATGAACCAGAAGAAAAGCCGCCTGGTCGTCTTGGAGAATGCTGCGTTCGAGCGCGTGGATGTGTTCCGCCGCGGGTTGCCGGAGTCGCTGCGCGCGTTTCCGGGATTCATCCCGATTGCGGGTGAGAGTTTCAGTATTTACACCGGGCGCGTGCGGCGCCTCCGCGATGGCACCGCAGCGTATCGCCGGTTGCACGCCGCGGCCGTGACCATCGATGCGGAGTCCGCACCGGCCGCCGACGCATGGCGTGCGGCCGTGGACCGTATTCAGCGTGCGCTCGACCTGCTTCAGCCCCTCGGGCGTCAGGATGCGCTGCTCGCCCAGAAAGCGGACAACGACCGCGAGTGGGAGCGGCTCAACCGGCAGTTGCTGGGCAAGCGCGGTGACCTGAAGCAAGCCCGGGAAGAGCGGCGAGCGGCGCCAGCTTCGGAGTTTGGCCGACTCGACCGCCTCGTCAGCCGGTTCGTCGCCGAGGAGAAGGACCTGCAGCGCGACCTGGTTAAGCTCGGACTCGTCCGTGAGCAGATCCAGATCCAGTTGACCGCCACCGGCATGGTGGCGGCTACGGCGACGGACATTGAGAAGATCCGACAGCAGCTTGCTGGCATGTCTCCGTCGGACCCGGCCCGGAGCGGGGCTGCCCGCGAGTTGCGGGTGTGCCTGGCGCGGTTTGCGGGGTTCGACGCGTCCTTCCGGCGCTTCGTCATCGGGGACGTGCCGTGGCGTGTCTGGGCCCGACCCGTGCTGCTGTGGTTCGTGCTCGTCGGCCTGACTTACTTGGTCCTCATGTCGTTCAACGTGCTGATCTTCCGGCAGTGGGCACACAACGAGCGGTTGGTCTATCCCCTGGCGGAACTGCCGGAAATCCTCGCCGGGCACACCGACGAGGACAAGTCCGGTCTCGCCTGGGTCCCGAGCGTGTTCCGCAGCGGTCTGTTCTGGGTCGGGTTTGCGATCTCCGCGTCCGTCATGGGCTGGAACCTGCTCTGCTACGCCCAACGGGTCCCGGGCGGTCAGGTTCTGAACCTGACGAACTCCTGGTCGAGCTACATCATCAACAGTCCGCTACAGGGCCTGCTGCCGGGCGCCCGCTCGCCGATCTTTTTCACCCTGATCGGGCTGACCTTCCTGGTCCCGGCCAAGATCTCCTTCTCTCTGTGGTTCTTCTACGTGCTGTACATGTGCCAGCTCCTGGTCATGGTGTGGAGCGGCTATGGCGTGAACGAGAACTCGTTCCCGACCGAGTGGTGGTACACGTTCAACTTCCGCATGGCCGAGGCGGGTGGCGCCATGATGGTTTTCGCGATCGTCGTGCTCTACAAGTGTCGCAAGTACCTCCTGTGTTGCGTCACGCCCGCCAGCGTCGGCGACCTCGAGCCGCCCGAACAGAAGGAACTGCGCATTTCGTCGTTCCTGTTCCTGGCCGGGTCCGCTGTGCTGATCCTGCTCCTGTGGCTGGGCATGGGCGCGAACGTCTACTACACGCTGTTCGCCTACTTCGTGATCATGGTGCTGACCATCGGCTTGGTGCGCGCCGTGGCCGAGGGCGGCATCCTCGGGTTCCAGGCGTGGGTCAGCCCGTTCCACTTCGTTCGCAGTCTGTTCGGCATGAACAAGACGTGGACGTGTCCGTCGCTGTTCGCACCGCTGATGGTCTTCTACTCGGTCATGTTCCTCGACCTGAAGACGTTCATTGCGCCGGGCATGGCCAACTGCATCAAGATCCGCGACGACCTGAAGATGGAGCGGTTGCGCTTCCATCTCGCCATCTGGCTGGCTATCCTGTTGGCCATGGTCTCGGCGGTGGTGTACCACATCATGCTGGCCTACAGCCGCGGCGCCGACTCGATGCACAACTGGTTCTACTCCTCGTTCCCGCGTCTGCTGTTCGACAGCGTCTGCAGCACGACCAAGAGCATGCCGGTGGACACCGCGCATTGCGGTTGGTGGGTGCTGGCCGGCGGTGCCGTCATGGCCGCGCTGCTGTACCTGCGCGCGATGTGGTTCTGGCTGCCGCACCCCATCGGCCTGATCATGCTCGTCAATCCGATCATGGCCACGTACTGGTTTTCGATCCTGCTGGGCTGGCTGGCCAAGAGCCTGGTCACGAAGTACGGGAACAAGGACACCTACCGGCACGTGCGTAAGCTGTTCATCGGTCTGATCGTGGGCGAGTTCTTTATCGTCGTGATGGCACTGGTCGTCGCCTACATGCTGGATGTGCGGGTCCCGATCGATCTGAACCGGTAACGGATGGCCGTGGTCAAGCTCCCCTGGCAGCGGTTGCACGACCCGGTCGGCCGCAATACAGTTCGTACGGCGTAGGCGGTCATGTCCGACCTACGCTGGGAGCCGATGCCTGAAACGGAATCCAACGCCAGCGCCCCGCGCCCAGAGGCGCCCGCTTCCACCTTCCGTGCCGAGGGTGCGCTGCTGCTGTTGCTCACCGGGCTGGTCCTTTTGGTCTACGGTCGACTGCTCGCCGGTCACATTCTGTTCAGCGCAGACACCTTCTCGTATATTCTCGGCGAGAAACTCCTGATTCGCGAGGAACTTCTGCGTGGACACCTGACGGTCCTGAACCCATACATCCTCTGCGGCACGCCGGTGCTGGCGAATATCGTCTCTGGCGCGCTGTACCCGCTGAATGTGCTGCTGCTTGTCGGGTCTCCCCTGTGGGGGTTCCACCTTTTCGTGGTTTGCCACTATCTCCTGGCGGCGTGGGCTATGTACGCGCTGCTGCGCAAGGCGTTTCGCTGCCTGCCGGTCCTGGCGGTGACCGGCGCGTTCGCCTACTGCGCCGGCGGCTACTTCTGGAGCATGATTGATCACCTGTTCTTTCAGGCCGCGCCGTGGGTCCCGTTGTTCTTCCTCGCGCTTATTCGGTTGCTTGCCGCCGGCTCTTGTCGTGGAGCCGCCACCACAGCAACCGGCGACCTGTGCAATGAGGGGCAGCGCGTGTCCTCGCCTTCGGCTGGGCTCGGCGGAAATGGGGCAAGGCTCCCGCCTTGCTGTCGCCCTGCAGGGCGATGGCCCCGCGAGGAATCGGCAAGACGGGAGCCTTGCCCTACTTCCGTTTGCAGCCTGCCGAACCTACTCCACGGGGCAGCAACCGGAGAGGCGGATTCCGGCCCTGCAACTCGTGACTCGGCGGTGACGTCAGTCATGTCGCTGCGCTGGCTCAGTGTCGGCGTGCTGTCGTTGGTCATGCTGTTCTGCTGCGGGAATTTCCAGCAGGCCTGCGACACGGTGTTCTTCGGGGGGCTCCTGGTGGTGGCTGCGGCGGCCTTGCACATCCGGGCCAAAGACCGACGGCCGGCGTTCGCACTCTGCGGTGTGTATGTGGGCCTTGTCACGGTGGCCGCGCTTCTGTCCATGCCGCAACTTCTGCCCACCGTAATGGCAACGCCGGCCTCGTACCGAGCGACAGGGATATCGTTCGCGGACGCGGTTTCCCGATCATTTCCGCTGTTTCGTCTGATCGAGTTCGTGGTGCCGTGCTTTTTCGGGGCCGGGGCGCCCGTGGGGTTCGGCGAGTCGGTGTGCGGCGCCTACGGAGGAGCATTTCCGTGGGCCATCTGCCTGTTCGTCGGTATCCCACTTCTCGCCGGCGCGGGCCTCGTGCGAGTGCGCGGGTCGCTTGTGACGTCCTGGGCCGTTCTGGTGTTGGCCATCGGACTGCTCCTGGCGTTTGGGCGCTATGCGCCGTTCTATCGCCTGGCCTACGAGATAGTGCCCGGCTTCAACGTGTTTCGGTATCCCGAGAAGTACCTTGGCTGGGTCCATTTCGCGCTCGTCATTCTCGGGACGGTCGGCCTGACCCAGTTGGCGCGGGAATTCCGCGACTCGGTCCGCCGGTCGTACATTGTGCTGGCAGTGTTGGGCGTTCTCCCGTTGTTGGCCGCAGGTGTGCTGCTCGTGGCATCCCGTCAGGACCCGGCGTGGCTCGCCGGATGGCTGCCGCCCGGCAACCGGGGTGGGGCGGCATGGCTGGCCTGGCCTGTGCTCCAAGCGGCGGGTGCAACGGCCGCCGTGAGCATTTTCGCTGCGGTGTTGTGGTTTGCGCGAAGGACCGCGGGCGGCAGCCTGCTCGCTGCCGCAGCCCTCGGCCTGACCGTGGTTCACCTGGCCATTGTCGGCGTGGTGCTCCGCTGGACGGTGCCCCTCGACGCGTTGCGCACGTTTGTCCCGGCCGCCGACCTGCTCCCGGCGGCCGCACGCACCGGGTTGTACCGTTTGTACTCGGAAGAGACGAATGTCGTTCCCGTCGGCGGGCGATGGCGCGAGGAGGATCTATTCGTGGCCGAGGACCTCGGGCGCTATGCGCGAATGACGTGTAATGCGCCAGCCATCTTCCGGCTCCACACCATGCTGGGGTTTTCCTCCATCACCCCGTCGGAGTACGTTGAGTTCACTGACTTCCGACGCCACGACCCGCGCAAGGTCGGAGCCCTCCTGGCTGTACGCTACCTGATCCTGCCCTCTGCCGTATCGCCATCGGAACTGCCGACAGGGATAAGGATCCTGGCGACCAACGGCACCGATGGCTACAGCATTGTCGAAGACGTGGCCGCCTTGCCGCGTATCCACCTGGCGCAGCGGCATGTCCTTGTGGCCCCGGAGGACGCCGAGGCTGAGACGTTCCGCAACGTCAGGACCGACTTGGACCTGAGTTCCGACTCGACACCTGCTCCGAGCGCAGTGCCACCCATCACCGTCACGGCGCTGCCCTCGCACTACCGCGCCGACGCCGCGCCGCTGGCGGAGTCGCGTCTGGAGGTGCTGACGCTGGAGCCTGGCCGGATCTCGGCTTCGTGTACGGGACCGACCTGGTTGGTGGTTCGGGATTGGTTCCTGCCGGGTTGGCGCGCGCAACTCGACCGGCAGGCCGTGGAGATTACGCGGGCTGACGCGCACCTGATGGCGGTCTTTGTGCCGCCGGGGCAGCACATGGTCGAATTCAGCTACGCGCCGCCCGGATTCGTGGCAGGATGCGGTGTTGCGGTACTCGGCCTGGCGCTCGGGTTGGTCCTGGTCTGGGGTGCAGGCCGGTGGTCAAGGCGCCGGGCGGCGCCGCAGGGCTGCATGGCTGAGCCGGTTGCCGGACACCGTGACGCGACCGCCGTGTGAAGGTGTCGGGTGTCGAAGGGGTGAGGGGGGGGGGGGAGGCACCAGGGAACCTGCAGAACGAATCGTGACAGAGAACCCAAGGCAAGTGGCAGACGGAAGTCGGGACGGTACAGAACCTCAACACGTACGCGTCGTCCCATCCGTCCGTTTCGGCCGTTGGGTCCGTTCCGCCGGACTTTTCCATCTCACGGTCCCGGCTCGATCTCCTCGAACTGGAAATCGTCGAACCAAACGCTGCCCTGGTCGGTGCGGTCGGTCGTCAGGAGGAGCATGGCGTAGCGGACCTGGCTCCAGCGTTCGCCGGTGCCGACCTTGAAACAGACGCTCAGTTTCTGCCACTCGCCGGGCTTGGGCGCGTCCGCGCTGGCGGACCGTTCGCCGACGCCCAGCCACCCGCCTTTCTCGTCCTTCCACTTGATCGTCAGACTCACGGTGGCGTCGCTGGCCAGGTTCTCGTTTCTGATCCACACGGCGGCACGGTACATCTTGCCCTGCGTCACGGGGATCTGGCGCGTGAAGCACAACGGGGACGCCTGTGAGCCTGTGGCGTCCACTTTCAGCGCTCCCGACGCAACGTGCCCGGTCATGGCGTCGAATGTGAACGTTGCTTTCGCATAGTCACGTTGCCAGTTGCCCCAGCCGTCCGTGTCCTTGTCGAAGGCCGAGGCGACGACGGTGGCGACGACCTTTGTGCTCGCCGAGTCCCGCAGTGGCATGCCGTCCTCGAATTCGGACTTGCGCGCCACGAATCCGTCGAGGAAGTACCTGGCCCTGGCCCGCTCCGCATCGGTGGTCGCGGCGGCGACCGCCCGGTTCAGCAGTTCTTCACAGCGTCGGAGGTCGTCGCGGGTCAGTGCCTCCATGTAGCCCGGGCTGCCGAAGTCGAGGTACTGCTGGTCGCCGTTGCGGCGGAACCATGCGGTCTGCGGTGAGCGCTGGGTCCAGAACTCTTCCCAGAGCTGGAAGTACTCCGCCAGGTACGGCGCCGCGGCCGGTCCGACGGCGCACGCGTACCAGTCCTGGAGGAGCTGGTCGACGTCGCGGTTCGGGTCCCAGAGCAGTTTCAGGAGCACGTACAGTTTCGGCCCCTCGTGCCAGTCGCCGGACGGGTAGGCCTCGGCGTAGTAGTGCCGCACGTTGTGCTTGTAACCGTAGCGCAGGTACTCGGCCATTTTGTGGAAGTACACCCGCGGCGCGACGTAGAATTGACCGCCGTAGATGTAGTCGTACCAGCCGAGGACAGGCGCCGCCTTTTCCCATTCCTCGGTGGCGGCATGGCCCTTGCGCTGGATCTCCGCATTGGCCCATTTCATGCGGTCGTAAGTGTTAAACGGAACGATGTGTTCATCCAGCCGCAGGCCGGGGGGCGGGTTGTAGACACCGGAGTACGCGAGCAGTCCGAAGCGCTTGTCCGGATACGTCGCGTTCACGCCCCGAGCCACCGCGTTGCACCAGGTGTAGTAGCCGGTCGAGGCGTCGCGGATGCCCAGCGCATTGGTACGCCCGCCGTCCACGGCCGTGCACGCCTCGCATTCGCAGTGCCCGCCGCTGTCGTTGACCCCGAACGAATACGACGTCGCCTGAGGGTTCTTCGCGAAGTAGTCGCAGATGTTCCTGACCGCCTCGTCGACGAGCCCCGGGGCCGTGAAACAGGGCTGCCAGTGGCACTGGGCGTTCACGTCCTGCGCGGTCGTCTTGCCGGACGCGGGCTGCGGCACGTGACGCTGCCCCTTCAGGATCGGGAAGAACTCCGGGTGCGTCTTACCATACTGTTCCGGAAGGATGAGCTGCCAGAGGTTGTGGTGGAACTTGACGCGGTCGTGCATGCGATTGCGCTTCGCCCACTGGCCCTGTTCGCCCTTGTGCTCGGGCTTTTCTTCCTTGCCCAGCCCGCTGAACAGGCGGTGCTGGAAACGCGGCTCGTCCCGGACCGACTCAGCCGGGATGGTCAGGTCCGGCCGTGCCGGCACGTATTCGCCGACGGCGCCCGGGAACAACCAGCGCACGCCCACGTACCGCTCCAGGAACTCGTACGCGACATACTCCTGGCCCGTGTCGCCCGCGCCGAGCAGCACGACGTGGTGCGCATCCGGGAAGGCGATCACATACCCGTTCGGGTCCAGTTTGGCGACGTCCAGGTTCAGGCCCTTCACGTAGGCGGTGGCGCCGCAGTGGATGGCCACCAGCCCGTCTTCGGGCGCGGGTTCCTTGGCCACGTCCAGGCGCGCCGCGGTGCTCTTCGCGATGTACTCGGCCAGCAGCGCGGCGCCGTCCTGCTCTTGCTTCGACGCGTCCGCGGGAATCACCAGGCGCGCTTGCGCCGTGCCCTGGAACACGACCGGGATACGCTCGACCTGGCGCAGCATGCCTGGCAGGTTCATCCCCGGCCCCTTGGCGCAGGATGTGGCGAAGAGGCTCAGCACCACAGCGCCACCCAGCAACGCGCCGCCACGGACACAGTTCACGATTCTCATCACGTGCCCCTCCTCTTTGCTTTCCTCGCTCGCGCCGGTTCCCGTGCGCTGGCAGGCGGTACCAGCCACGACCACGGACAATGAACCATAACCACAGGGCTTTGTCAAGCCGTCGTTTCGGCGCGGGCAGTGCGGAAAGGGTGGAGCGAAGACCCCTGCCATCTTGTGTGGCAGGTGAACGGGTTCATCGGCGGCAACGCAGCACCTTACCCTCTCCCTTCTTCCCCCGTCCGCCAGCGGCGGACGGGGGAAAGAGCGAGTGACGCGCACGTTCAGCCAGCGAACCCGAGTCACCCATGGCACAAGGCTACGGGGGTCTCGCACACGGGCCGGCACGCAGTCGTTCCAGCCGCGACGTATTAACGGCACGGTCCATGGCTGTTTCAAGATTCGTGACCGCCGCGTGCAGCGAGTACCCCCGGCGTGTCCCCACGCCGGGGGGGGTTGAAACAGCCCTGGGCACGGTCCCGAGGCGTTTGCCATTCGGCCTTGAGCAGTGTATGTATGGTAGTCGGGCACAGAGGCGGCGCCCCAGGATCGAGGGGCTGGGACGGCTGGAGAGCTGGACGTTTCGCCGTCGCAACTGAGGTCGACCTGGGGGCGCTCGCGTGCGCAGGTCGGGACTGGTAGTGCCAAACTCGACATGGAAGAGGAATGATAAACAGGCAATCGCTGTCGCAATCCTCGTCGCAATCGCTCCTCGATCTGGACGTCGCAAGGCGGCCGTCATCGAGAAACGATTGCGACGAGGATTGCGAGAAGCGATTTGACAAGGAGGAGACCATGAACGGGCGAGCGATACTTGGATTCTTCCATCGGCGCTTGGTGTCGGGTGCGCGTTTTCGAGGCGTAGCGCGAGGCGTGGCACTGGGCTTGGCGCTGACCGCGACGCTTCCGGCCGAGGACTGGCCGACGTACCGGCACGACAACCACCGCAGCGCCATCACGACCGAGTCGTTGGCGGCGCCCCTGGCCGAGGCGTGGGTGTTCCGGCCGCGGCACGCGCCGCAGCCGGCGTGGGAAGCGCCCCGGACCGAGCCGGTCGAAGGCATTCGCGAGCTGGGCCGGATCCAGTTCGACGACACGTATCACGCCGTGGTGGCCGGCGTCGTCGTGTACTTCGGCACGAGTACCGACCACAAGGTCTACGCCCTCGACGCGGCGACGGGCGCGGTCAAGTGGGTGCGGGTGCTGGACGGGCCCGTACGCCTGGCCCCCGCGGTGGTTGGGAACCGCCTCTACGTGGGGTCGGACGATGGTGTTGCCTACTGCCTGGATGCCGCGACGGGCGGCACGGCGTGGCAGCGCCGCATCGGTCCCGGCGACGAGCGGCTGCTCGGCAACGGCAAGATGATCTCGCGCTGGCCGTTGCGGACCGGACTGCTGGTCGATCAGGACACGGTCTACTGTGGGGCGGGGATCTGGCCCGCCGAAGGTGTGTACCTGGCGGCCCTGCGCGCGGACGACGGGCAGTTGGTCTGGCGCAACGACACGTTCGGGGAAAGCACCGAGACCCTGCTCTCGCCCCAAGGCTACCTGCTGGCTACCGACTCGAACCTGTTTGTGCCGCAAGGCCGCGTCCCGCCCGCTGCGTTCAGTCGTACGGACGGGCGGCTCCTGTACACGGCGACGTTCGGCAAGACGATCGGGGGCGGGTACGCCCTGATCGCCGATGACATGCTTTTCACCGGCACGGAAGAGGTGATGAGTTTCCGCCAGGCCGACCGGGTCCGGTTCGCCTGGTTCGATGCGCGCCAGATTCTGGTCGCACCCGAAGTTACGTACGTGGCGGGCGACAAGGAGCTGGCGGCGATCACGCGCAAGGACTACGGCGCGCCCAGCGTCAATCGCTTCGGCCTCCGCGACCAGCGTCAGGCGCTCGGGTACCAGCTCAGTCCGGCCAAGCGCGCGGTGCAGCAGAAGGAAGCCGCGGCCAAGGCGGTCACCGACCGGATCGCCAAGCTGGACGAGCAGGTGGCGACGGCCCGCGGCGCGGGGAAGGATGTCGAAGTTCAGGCCCTTCAGAAACAGCGGGATGCGGCGCAGGTTGAACTGGATGCTGCCAACAAGGCGCTGGACGAGGCGCGCCAGGCGCTGGCGCCGCTTGAGGCGCAACAGCACGACCTGGACGCGCGTTGGGACAAGGCCGGTGCCGACATGGACGCCTGCCGGCTCTGGAAACTGGAGTGCGCCTGCCCCGACGCTCTGATCATGGCCGGCGGCACGCTGTACGCCGGCGGCCAGGACACGGTCGTGGCGGTCGATGCGGCCACCGGGAAGAACCTCTGGTCCGGCAAGGTGCAGGGCTGTGCCAAAGGCCTGGCCGTGGCCAATGGCCGGCTGTTCGTCAGTACGGACAGCGGCGCGATTCACTGCTTTGCGTCGAACGGTGCCGCAGTGATCGGGCCGGTCACCGAGCCGGTGACCGAGCAGCCGTTCCCGGCGGACGCGCAGGGTGCGTTTGTTGCCGCGGCGGCCGCCGCGGCAGTCAGCGAGTCCGGGGTCACGCGCGGCTACTGCCTGGTGCTGGGCGGCGGGTCGGGACGGATGGCGTTTGAGCTCGCGAAACGGACGCAGTTAAGCATTATCTGCATCGAGCCGGACGCGAAACTGGCCGAAGTCGCCCGCACCGCGCTGGATGCGGCCGGGCTGTACGGCGCGCGGGTCACGGTCGACTGCTGCCCGCTCGCGCCGTTGCCCTATTCCGACTACTTCGCCGACCTCATCGTTTCGGAGCAGGCGCTTCTCGGGCGTCTCGACGGGGGTTCGGCCGCGGAGATGTTCCGGGTGCTGAAACCGCATGGCGGTGTGGCGCTGTTCGGCCAGCCGGCCCCACGCCCTTCCGAGGTCGCCGAACTGGCGCCAGCCGCCGTGCGCCAGTGGTTGACGACGTGCGAGATGCCCGGTGCCACGGTGAGCCAGACCCCGTTGGGCTATATCAAGGTCGACCGCGGGCCGCTGCCCGGCGCCGCCACGTGGACGCACCAGTACGCGGACGCCGGCAACACGGGCGGTTCGACGGACACCGCCGTGAAGTGTCCGCTCGGGCTGCTTTGGTACGGGCGCCCGGGGCCGTTGAACATGATCAGCCGTCATCGCCGTGCCGCCGCGCCGCTGACCACGAACGGCGTGCTGCTGGTGCAGGGCGAAAACGTGGTGATGGGCTATGACCCGTACAATGGCTTGCAGCTCTGGGAGCGCGAGCTGCCCAAGGTCGTCCGCGACATCGTGTCGCACGACTGCAGCAACCTGGCGGCTGACCCGCAGCACTTCTACGTGGTGCACCAGAAGCAATGCCTGCAGCTCGACGCGAAAACCGGCGAAGTCAACGCGACGTACGAGATGCCCGGACCGGCCGAAGGTCGGGTGTGGGGCTACGTCGCCGCGGCGAATAACCTGCTGTTCGGCAGCCGGACCAAGGCGCGCATGAACTCGGACGCGGTGTTCGCCCTGGACCCGGCGACCGGCACCGTGCTGTGGACCTACACCGGCAAGACCATTGCGCATCCGTCGATCTCGGTCGCGGATGGCAAGGTGTTTTTCGTCGACGATACCGTGTCGCCCGAGGAACGCCAGGCCGCGCTCGGCGACCGGTTGAGCAATGCCAAACCGGAGGAGGTCGAACGCATCCTGAAGAACGCGCCGGTCCGCAAGGCGGTCTGCCTCGATGCCCGGACCGGTCGCCCCGTCTGGGAACGGCCGGTCGACCTGACCGGCGGCATTGGCGGCCTGTACTGGAGTTCGCTTGGCACCATGGTTCGCGACGGCGTGCTGGTCATTTTCGGGATCTACAGCGACGGTCACTATTGGCAGGACTTTTTTGCGCACCAGTTCGAGTCGCGTCGGATCGTGGTTCTCGCCGCCGCGACCGGGGAGAAGATGTGGGAGCGCCAAGTGGGGTACCGGGTCCGGCCCCTGATCGTAGGCGACACGCTGCACGCCGAGCCGTGGGCCTACGACCTGCGCACCGGCGAGCAGAAGATGCGTGTCAATCCGTTGACCGGGTACGAGGAACCGTGGCAGTACGCGCGGCCGGGCCATCACTGCGGCTGTCCGGTCGGCGCCCCGAACTGCCTGTTCTTTCGCTCGGGGCATCTGGGGTACTACGATCTGCTGAGCGACTCGGGTGTCACGCACTTCAGCACTCAGCGCGCCGGGTGCTGGATCAACTTTATCTTCGGCAACGGCCTGGTGATGGTGCCGGAAGCCAGTTCCGGCTGCATGTGTCCGTTTGCGAACATGTGCACGGTGGTGTTCGCGTCGTCGTCCCGCGACCGCGCCTGGGCGAAGTACAGCCTGACCGGCAGAGCCACTCCGGTCAAGCACCTCGCGGTCAACCTCGGCGCGCCGGGCGACCGCAAGGACCCGGCCGGTACGCTTTGGCTCGCGTTCCCGCGGCCGGGGGGCGCCCTGGTGCTGCAGACCAAGGTTGACCTGGGCGGCTGGCCCGGCGGCAACTACTTCCGCAACAGTCCGGACTTCATGCCGGTGGCCGGCACAACGGCGCCGTGGCTCTACACGTTCGGGTACGCGGGACTGAAGCGGTGCGAGATCCCGCTGGTGGCGCCCGGCGAGGGGACGGCACGCTACACGGTGCGGCTCGGGTTCGCCGACCTGGTCAACGACCAGCCGGGCCAGCGCGTGTTCGGCATCGCGCTGCAGGGCAAGACGGTGCTTGACAAGCTTGATGTGGTTCAGGAAGTCGGCGGCGCGCGCAAGGCGTTGGTCAAGGAGTTCACCGGCATTGAGGTGACGGACAAGCTCGCCATCGACCTGCTCCCGGCAACGCCCAATCCTCCGCTCGAGCAGGCGCCCATTCTTCAGTCCATCGAGGTGTTGCGCGAGCAAATGCTGACGGCCGGGTTGCAGGCCCCCAGTTTCCTGCTCAACGACGACGGTCCCGCGCAGACGGTGGACGTCGTGGTCGAGAACCACAAGGCGGAGCGTTTCTCAGGGATCCTGCAGGTCGTCGTCCCGCAGGGGTTCACGGTGAGTCCCGACCGCATCCCGGTGGATGTCGCTTCCGGCGGTTCGGCAAGGTGGCCGTTGACGGCGAAACTGGCCGTTGCCGTGGCCCCTGGCGTCTATCCGCTCGAGGTGCAGCTGGTGCGGGCCGATGGCGGCATCGAAGCGTCGCAGAAGACGGAGATTGAATACCTTGGGAAGCGCGGTCGGATCGTTCTGAAGGCAGTTGAGGACACGTACGGCAACGCGGGTGCTCCGGGGGTTGCCCGGGGCAAGACTCCCACGCTTTTGGTGGATGGCGGCAACGAGAAAGTGGGCGATGACCAGCACAGTGTTGCGTACCTGAAGTTCGACTTGGGCGACATTCCGGGCCGTGCCGTGCTGGCCAGGTTGCGATTGGCGAACGCCGGCAATCCGACGTCGAACGGCGGCAACGTGAACCTGGTCCCGGACACTTGGGCGGAGGGCAGCCTCACGTACCAGAACCGGCCGCCTGTGGGCGACTTGCTGGGCAACCTCGGCCCGGTCGAGCCGCTGCAGGTCCTCGAACTGGACCTCAAAGTGGATCTGACAGGCCGTCGCGTGCTCGCGCTGGCCATCGACCCGGTCAACTGCGACGGGACGGATTACTTCTCGCGCGAGGGTGCGACCCCGCCCGAACTCCGCATTGAGTACGAGAAGTGAACACGTCTCGCCGGGTTGCTCCAACCTGAAGTCGACGGCTCGGACGGCGGCCCGTTGCCGTGCGCTTCTCGCCTGCGACTCCAGACCCGGCGTAGCCGGAACCAAGACGAACGTCGAACGCTGAACTTCGAACGTCGAACGCCGAAGTCAGGGGGCACTTCCCCACCCTCGACACCCGCTTGCCACGGCGTAGCTTCTGAGCGAAGCAGGGACACTCGGCCGGCGTGGTTGCGACCGTCACAATGTTGACCAGAAAACGCGAGTTTGGAGTCGTGGGGCACCCTGAAACTGGGAGCGTCCTTGTCAGTTTCACCTTGGTATGACCGGGCGGCAGCCGCCCGGGAACCGCTGACGCATTACCCTGACTGTAATGCGTCAGCGCCGCCCGGTCGGCGGCCTGGCCGATCATAGGTTGATGTTACTCGCGCCGGTTCGCGCCGCCGCGGGTCTTGCATGCCTGCCGTAGCGGCTCCGCGAAGGCAGGCGCCCGGACGAGCCCGGTGGCGGCGCGGAGTGGCACGCGAGTAACATGGGAGTCGCGGGTGCACGGTTGGGCGGTAGA
>MHBL01000400.1 GCA_001803235.1 Lentisphaerae bacterium RIFOXYA12_64_32 | reverse complement strand
GTGCGGACCATTGCGCGCAATTGCGGGGTGACTTCTGGCGACCGAGCACTAGTAGCATTGTAGCATTGGGGAAGTGCCTCCGGACTTCGGCGTTCGGCGTTCGTATTGGTTCCGGCTACGCCGGGTTAGGGATTACGTGATGGTGCACTGGACGCAGCTCTCGATGACTCCCGCCGAAATGGCGTAGCGGGTGAGGCCCGCGGTGTCATGGATGTTCAGCTTCTTCATAACGCTCTGCCGGTGTTTCTCGACGGTCTTGATGCTGATGCCCAGAGCCGCGGCGACTTGTTTGTTGGCCCCGCCTTCGGCGACCAGTTGCAGCACCTCCCGCTCGCGCGCGGTCAGGGGAATGGCGCCTTTCTTGGCCCGTCCCGTTCGGTGCGGTGAGTTCTGACGGGCGTCGACCAGACGCCGGGCAACGGATGGGCTGTAGAACGTCTTCCCGTTGTAGACTTCCCGAATCGCCTTGGCCAGAATGTGGGCGGATGTCTGTTTCACCAGATACCCCGCCACGCCCAGAGCCACGACCTGCTCGACGTAGGCGTCGTCGCCGTGCGCGGAGAGAATCAGCACTCTGGGGGGCGGGACGACCCGTTGAAGAATCTGCCGTGCAGCCTCCAACCCATTGAGTTGCGGCATGGCGATGTCCAGCACGACGACGGCGGGACGCAACGTCTGCGTCAGGTCCACCGCCTCCCGCCCATTGGCCGCTTCGGCGACCACCTCGAAATCGCCTTCGGCCTCCAGCATCGCCCGAAGCCCTTCCCGGACGATCGTGTGGTCGTCAGCCAACAGGACCGTAATTTGCGTCATAGTATCCCCGATCGCCCGATGGCCTCGTCAGGAGTCACTGCCAACCCTAACTTCTTGGCGTCGCTACGGAATGGCAGTTGCACGCGCACCGTGGTGCCGTTGCCCGGCGCCGACTCAATGGCGAAGGTCCCGCCGACCATTTCCGCCCGCTCGCGCATGCCCAGGATCCCCAGGCGTTTTCTTCGGCGTGGGCCGAGGACGTCCGTCACGTCAAAGGACGTGCCGTTGTCCCAGACCTCCAGGCAGATGAAGCCCGGGGGGGTCTGGATGGACACGGACACCTGGCTGGCCTGCGCATGCTTGGCGACATTGGTGAGCGCTTCCTGGGCAACACGATAGAGCACCGTCAGTTTAAGACTGTCCAACTTCTCAATCTTGCCAGCCGTCACGGCGTTGAATCGAATGTGGAGGCCGGTCCGTTTCCCGAGATCTTTTATAAAGGAGAGCAGGGTGGGAATCAGCCCGAGGTCGTCCAGCATTGCCGGACGCAATTCGCGCGCGAACCGGTGCACGGTGGCTACGGATCTTTCCACCAGTCGTTGCGCGCTGACGATCCGCCGCTTCAGACCGCCGGTATTGGCCGTGGCCTCCATTTTCAATGCCGCCAGACGGACATTGATGCCCGTCAGGATCTGGCTGATCTCGTCATGTAGTTCGTGGCTGATCTGTCGTCGCTCCTTCTCCTGCGCCAGAAGAATGCGGTGGGACAGGTGCCGCAACTGCGTCTGCATGAGACGCGACTGCGCCAACACCTGCTTGTAGTGCTGTCGGGTTCTCGCGAGGGCTGTCTCTGCCGTCTTGCGCCGGACGGTTTCCCGGTGCAGGTGCTGTCTCAAGGCGGCGAGTTCAGTGGCGCGCGGGGGCGTCGTCGTGTTCGGCGGCTGGGGCTGGACGTTGGCCTGGCGTGCGGCGCTGCAGGCTGCCGCCAGTGGCGTCAGTGTCTCGATGAGGAAACTCCCGGCCCGCTGGATCGCGCCATTGCCGTTCCCGGGCGGGTGAGTCGGTGCCATCAAGACCGTGAACGCCTGCTCATGGATCTGCGCGACGTCCAAGGTTTCCAGTCCCATCCCCATCGCCTGGCGCCCGAGCTTGTCGGCGGGCGCCAGACTGCCCCGTGAACCTTGTTTCAAGTGTGTCCGCAGCGCCGCCAGGTACTGCTCTGCCAAATGGCTCGACTTTGTGTTCATACAGGACCTCCAGAGCTCACAGGCAGGTGCCGTCACCACAGACCGTCTTGCCGACAGGCCCCCTGGGCGTGAAGCGCGAGCCGGTGTCGCCAGTACCACTTGACTTGATTACTATACCGGCATGACCGCCCATCTGTCTATGGGGTGTAACCCACCCCCCAATGCTACTAGGTTCTCCGGTGCTGCGTGTCCGTCGCACTTGGCAAACGCGTCGGGATCGCGGCGAATCGCGGCCCTCGACAGCGGCATGTGGAGTGCGGCGGCAGAGGGCGAGTGAGCGCCCGGCGACGCCGCTTTGGCTGGAGTACGTTGCGCGGGCAATGCGCCTCAGCCAAAGCGGTGTCGCGCCACCCGTGGCGGACTTGCCACCGCGCTCCATAGGGTGACGTCGCCGAGAACCTAGTGCTCGTCCGCCACAAGTTCCCCCGCAATTCTGGACTATGGACAATGGACCATGGT
>MHBL01000399.1 GCA_001803235.1 Lentisphaerae bacterium RIFOXYA12_64_32 | reverse complement strand
TCTCTGGTCTTTGTCTCTGGTCTTTGTCTCTGGAGGTGCGGAGGGATGCGGAGGGGACGATGCGGAGGGGACAGGCGATTTCTGGGGGGGGCATCGTCAACGGCTTGGCGTCTCGCCTGGGAAGGTGCGGACCATTGCGCGCAATTGCGGGGTGACTTCTGGCGACCGAGCACTAGCTCCAGTCCGACGAGAACGTGTCGACGAAGCGGCGCCAGACGCTGGTCTTCATCGTGCTGCCGGTGAGGAACTGGTTCAAGTCCTCGATCAGTTCGTTGGCGGAGGCATGCCGGTTCGCGGGGCGCTTCTTGAGCATTCGGGCCAGAATAGCCTGCAGATGCACGGGGAAATGCGGATCGAGCTTCTGCGGCGCGATGGGCCGGTCGTTGGTGATCTGACGACAGAGGATCTGGGCCGTTTCACCGAGAAATGGACGTTGCCCGAGGAACAGTTCGTAGGCGACGATACCCAGGGAGAAGATGTCGGCGCGCGCATCCACGTTGGCCGAGATGAAGGATTCCGGAGCCATGTACGCCGGCGACCCCATGAGGTTCGACGTCTCGGTCAGATCCGAGGTCGGGAGTTTGGCGATCCCGAAATCGCTGAGTTTCGTCGTCAGTGTCTGCAGATCCACCATGATGTTGCCAGGTTTCACATCGCGGTGACAGATGCCGTTGGCGTGAATGGCGGCCAGGCCGCAGGCGACCTGACGGACCAGGCCGGCCTTCTGGTGATAGTCCAAGTTGGCCACCTTGGGGAATATGTGGTGCAGCGGTTCGGCGAGGAAGAACTCCATGACCAGGTATGGAATGCGCTCCTTGCGTGCCAGTCCGTACTCGACGAAACGGATCACGTTTTCGCTCTGCACGCGCGCCGCGGCTTCCGCTTCGTTGAGGAACCGCTGCAGCACCATTTCGCGCTGCTGCGGGCTGAGTCCTTTCATCTTCAGGATCTTCAAGGCACAGCGACGATCCTGGCCGGGCTCGATCTCGCCTTTCCTCTCGACGAGCAGGACGATGCCGGCACTGCCTTCGCCGATGGTGCGCACCACTCGGTAACCGGCCATGATCGTGCCTGGACTGGCCAGCGGCGAAGCCCCGCGGTTGTCTTCCGCCTGCTCGATGGCCGCCCAGACGGTGTCCTCGAGCTTCTTGAGCTGAACCGGCTTGGAGATGTAGTCGAAGGCGCCAATCTTCATGCACTCGACCGCCGCCTCGACCGTCGGCATGCCGGTGATGATGATGACCGGAAGGAACGGTTTCTCAATGTGTACCGTTTCCAGCAGTTCAACGCCGCTCTTGCGGGGCATGTTGACATCCGCAATGAGGACATCGACCTCGTTGCCATTCAACACCTCGAGGGCGACCTCGCCATCCTCCGCCTCGAGCGTGTCGAAGCCCTGCCGATGCAGGCAGTTCTGGAGTAGGCGCCGGACCAAAGGGTCGTCATCGACCAGCAGGACGCGGCGGCGTTTCTTCTTGTCGAAGCGCCGTGTCTCGCTGACTTTGTCAGGGGCTATGGGCACAATAGACCTACAACGGTCCGTATCTTGCCGCTCTTGTTGCTCACCGCCGCACAGAGTGACTTACGGACTCTCGTCCTAAGGAGCCATGGTTCCAACGCGAGAACTCCACTATCCTAAACCCCCAACGGGCACAAATCAACTGCGAACATGCACTCCCGTGCCGCGGAAGTGACCGGGTTCTTGGGCGTCGAGGTCGCAGGCATGGGTGGGATGGCGGAGTTGCGTCCGGCATGCTACGGTGTAAGGCGTGTTGGGGTTGGGGAATTGGGTAAGGCTTGCGAGGGAACGGGCACACAGCATGGGGCGCGGGGCCGAGGCTTAGGGGCGCTTCACGTTGACGAGAGAGGACGGTAACGAACAAGGGGTAACCGTTCTCCGTTTGCTTTCGTCCTGTTGGACAACGGGACCTGTCGATTCGGCGGGTGCAGCGGGACGGGGTGCCGCGACGCGATGGCCGTGTAGATGACAAACGAACGATTCGGAGAGGAGGTCCGGCGATGACAGGTGGCTGGCTATGGGCCGTGTCGGGAGTCACGGTGTTGGGGTGGTTGGGAACGAGCGGTTGCCGCATGGAGTGTGCCGTGGCGCCGCCGGCGCCCGCCGCTGAGATCGTCAGGGAGGCGCCGCCGGCGAGCCCGGCGGACGGGATCCGCGAGGTGCAGGCCGGCAAGCGTCAGGTCGCCTACGCCGTCTGGTGGGGATTCGACGCGACCGACTCGACCCAGGCGCTCCAGGCGGCGTTCGACTCGGGCGCAAAGAAGGTGATCGTCCAGAACATGGGTGCACCGTGGATCGCCGATAAACTGCAACTGGCCAGCGATCAGGAGGTGGTGTTCGAGAAGGGCGTGGAGATACGGGCCAAGCGTGGCGCGTTCAAGGGCAAGGGCGACTCGCTGTTCACCGCGTCGTTGAAGAAGAACATCACCCTGACGGGCTACGGCGCCACGTTCCGCATGTGGCGCCAGGACTACGACGACCCGAAGCAGTACGACCATGCCGAGTGGCGCATGGCGCTGAACATCCGCAGTTGCTCGAACGTCAAGGTCTACGGCCTGACGCTGGCCGAGAGCGGCGGCGACGGCATTTACCTCGGCGTGGCCACGAAGGGCGTGACCAATCTCGATATCCACATCAAGGATGTGGTGTGCGTCGCGAACTACCGCCAAGGCATCAGTGTGATCAGCGCCGAGAACCTGCTGATCGAGAACTGCGTGTTCAAGGACACCGCCGGCACCGCGCCCCAGGCTGGCATCGATTTCGAGCCGAACGCGCCGGACGAGAAACTCGTCAACTGCGTGATGCGCAACTGCGTGTCCGAGAACAACAAGGGCTCGGCGTATGACTTCTACCTGAAGCAGTTCCAGACGGACACCCAGCCCATCTCGATCCGGGTGGAGAACTGCCGCTCGGTCGGGTGCCCGCGGGCGGTCACATTCACGACCGGCAGCGAGGTCGGCAGCACGGCGGTGACGGGACTGATGGAGTTTGTGAACTGCACGTTCGAGGGGAGCGAGGGCGGCGGCGTATCGATCAACAAGCCGGCGGCGGCCTGCAAGGTGCGGTTCGAGAGTTGCGAGTTCCGCAACCTGGCCAAGGACAAGCCCGAGACCGGGCCGATTGTGCTCGCCTCGTCGCCGCAGGGCGGTGACGCGGTGGGCGGGTTGGCGCTGGTGAACTGCCGGTTCGTCGAGACGGTCGAGCGGTTGCCGTTGGTGTACGCCGACTTGAGCGGCGATTCGCCACTGACGGATGTCACCGGCAATATCACCGTTGACTGCAACGGCAAGACGACTGCCTACATTCTGGACAAGAAGCAGATGGACGCCTGGTACCCGGCCCAGGCCGAGGCGGTGCCGATCGCGCGGTTCGAGGTCAACGGCGTGCAGTGGCGGCCGTTGATGAGCGACGTCAAGCCCGAGGACCTGCGCGGGTGCGGGGCGCGGCAGCGCGAGCGTGGTGAGTACCTGGTCTGGGGCGAAGCCGGCCAGGACTTGTCGTTCACGCTCCGGATCGAAGCGGTGGGCAAGGGTAGCGACACCCCGACGCGGGTCCGACTCGTGACGCCGTCCGGCAAAGAGACAGAACTGGCCAAGGCGGCGTTCAAGCAGGACACGCCGTACACGGTCAAGGCCGAGGAGACCGGGGCGTACCGCGTGATCTGCGAGCCGGGCCCGAACACGTCGCGCATCGCCGCGTCCCCCCAGCGCGCTTGTTCGTTCTCGGCCTCCGGGTCGTTCCACTTCCTCTCCACCACGGGCGAGTTCTTCTTCTACGTTCCGGCCGGTGTCAAGGCGTGTGCTGTCAACGCGGGCGCCGGTTCGCCGGGCGAACTGGTCAAAGCCGCACTGGTGCGGCCCGACGGCACGGTTGCCGAGGAGAAGGACAGCATCCTGGCCGCACACCGGTTCACGGTGAGCCGCGCCGACGCATCCAAGGGCGAAGTCTGGAGCGTCCGTCTCGACCGTCCGTCGCAAGGTACCTTGGAGGACTTCTACGTGCGCCTGCTGGGCGTGCCGCCGCTCCTGGCCGCAACCCGCGAAGCGCTGCTTATCCCCGCCCCGTGAGCGGCGTCAGCAAGTGGCGCGGGACCTCCGGGACCGCAGCAGGGTGCTCGGGGCCGTCCCGGCCCGAGGGTCTCGGTTCCAGAGCGTCCGGCGCACAGGTTTCGGCGCGAGCACGCGCCGAGCCACTGTCCCCGATGCACCGGCTATCCCCCGAGTTCCAGGCAGCGCTTACGGTAGTGCAGGTAGTTCTCGTAGGGGACTTCTTCGGGCACGCCGTGGTCGCAGGTCGGGATGTAGCCGCCGCGCGCACGCAGGACGGGCAGGATGCGCTCGACCATGCGGTCGATCTCCGCCTTGCTGCGAGCCAGCACGCGCTTGTCGATCCCCCCGGTCATGACCAGTTCCGGGTACTGCCGCCCCACCGCCACCACATCGCAGCCTGATGCGACCTCGAACGGGCTCATCACGTCCATGCCGATTTCCTGGTACACCGGGATCAGCGGGTTGGCGAACCCGTCGGTATCAATCTGGATGTACAGGTGCCGGGACTTGTCGATCTGGCGCGCCCGGAGATTGGCAATGAGCTGCTGGTAGTACGGGAACAGGAATTCGCGCATCATGTCCGGGCTGATCAGGGACCCGTTGTTGTAGCAGATGTCCTCGGCGAGAAAGAGCTGGTCAAGGGTCACGTGTTCCTGGTGCTTGGCGATGACTGCGTCAGCCAGTTCGAACCACGTTTTCATGCAGGCGTGAACCAGTTGCGGCTGGTCGTAGAAGACATACAGCGCATCCTCCGGCCCCATGAGACTGCGCAGGTACATGTAGCCGCCGACCAGGTTCTGGGTGACGATCATTCCTTGGGCGGCCGCCGCCTTGGCCGCGTCCATGCGTTTGGGCAGGTCCGCGAAGCGCGCCGGCGTCGCCGGGTCGAGGCGCCACAGGCAGTCCGCCTCCCACGTCTTCATGTCTTTGACCGGGTGTTCGAGGTATTCGGGCATGAAGCCGCTGCGCCGGCCCTTGAAGAACAGTACGTGCCGCCCGGCAGAGTCCTGCGCCACTTCGCACTCGCCGCGGTCCTCGATCACTTTTTCGTCGAAGCGAGGGACGAAAGCAGCCTCGCACCAACCGAGCTGCCCCAGGCTGTGAATGCCCGGCGGGTCGTAGCTGAAGAGCTTGTCCAGCGGCACGTCCTGAGGCATGCCCTGCTGCTTCCACTGTTCGAGGCAGTAGTACCCGAACTCTTTGCGGTACAGCGGCGCCCCCGGCACGCGCTCGAAAACCGCTCGCATCTTCCGTGCACCTTCGCTCATGCGGTCCCGCGGCACCATGGCGTGGATGCCGTCGGCGGGTGCGTGTGAACTGTGGCTGCTGCTCATGTGTGATGGCTCCGATGCATTGTTTGACCGGGTGAGGGCTCCAGCGCGCTTCACGCGCCAGCGCGGCGCGCTGTGCTGGAGCCTGAGGTTTCCATGCCGTCTGCTATCATACAGACAAAATGCACCCTCAACGGGAAAACGGGAATGGCAGAACCGGTCCTGAGCATATATCTTTCGGCAAATGTGGAACGAATACTCCAAAGCGCCCGGTGCGGCCGGGGTCAGCGGTGTGGACCTGCGCTGCATCTGGGATGTGAAGGCGGATCCATCCTACGATGTACACCGACGCAGTGACGATCGAATCCTGCTTGCAGTGCGGACGGATGACGGGCTTGGACGGCTTACGTCCGAGACGGCAGGCACGCTGGAAGTGGGGCCGGCCTCGTTGCTGGTCCTGGAAGGGCACCGTCTGCGGCGGTACTGGTGCGCGGCGGACCGGTGGCACTTCCGGTGGTTTGAGTTCACCGTCACCGGATCATTGCATTTCCCGTTGAACCGGGTCATGCATGTTCCGGCAGAAGCGGCGGACGAGGTGGCCTTCCGGGAGTTATTCGCCGCCTTGCGCCGGGAGACGGCGGCGGACCGCTGCGTGGCCACGGCGGCATTCGCGCTGCTGGTCTACCGCTGGGTGGCACGCTGGCGGGGCGAGCGGCATGTGAGTCCGCACGCGGAGCGTATTGCCCGGGTCATCGACCTCATGCACGAGGATCTCGGTGGCCGGTGCACGATCGCCGAACTGGCGGCTGAAGCGGGGATGAGCGAACGGTTGTTCCGCGACGCGTTCCGGGCTGCCACCGGCCAGTCACCGAAACGTTTCTACGACAACCTGCGCCTGTCCATGGCTGCGGAGTTGCTGCGGTTGGGTATTCACACCGTGTCGGAGGTCTCGGAGCGCTTGGGCTACTCAAGCCCGTTCCACCTCAGCCGCGCCTTTCGCCAGCGGTTCGGCATCCCGCCGTCCCGACTCAGGGGCGCACCTTGACGTTGTGGTGCAACGTTTTTTCGACCTGTGCAAGCAAAGTGAGGCCGGGTAGGTCGCGGTACTGTCGGTCATCCCGAGTTTGGCGGCCAGGTCGCGGTAGGGGACCGTGTCGCGCTCAGCGGTCAGCAGCGTCTTGAGCCGCTCGAACTGCTCGGCCTTGCCGGCGGTTGCGAACTCCGCTTGCAGGCCGGCAAGGACTTTGTCCAGGAGCTGAAGCGCCCAGCGTTTGTCGAACAGACCAAACGGACCCAACGGACACCGAACCGTCTCCCATGGCGTTTGTTTCCTCCGCCACCGTGTCATTTGGCTCCTTCCGTGGCGCGGCGCACGCAGCGGAAGCCGTAGTCCGGGTAGCCCAGGCAGGTGTCCAGGTTCATCGGCGAGTCCTTGCCGCGCGCCGCGGCCGTGCAGGCCTTGGGGAGTGAGCGCCAGCCGCCGCCGCGCAGCACGCGCTGTTCGCCCTTTTCCGGCCCCGTGGGGTTGGCCGCCGGGCTGATCTTGTAGTATCCGGGATCGTAGAAGTCGTTGCACCATTCCTGGACGTTGCCGTGCATGTCGACCAGGCCCCAGGCGTTGGGCAGCTTGGTCCCGACCGGGTGCGGCACGCCGTTGGCATTGCCCTTGGTCCAGGCGTAGGCGGCCAGTTTCTGCGCGTCGTCGCCGAAGAAATAGGTGCTTGTGGCACCGGCGCGGCAGGCGTATTCCCACTCCGCCTCGGTCGGTAACCGGTAGCCGTTGGCCGTGAAGTCGCAAGCCCAGGTTTTCAGGTCATAGCAGGGCTTCAGGCCTTCCTTCTCGGAACGCGCGTTGCTGTAACGTGCTGCGTGCACCCAGCCGGTCTGCTCGACCGGGTTCTTCGCGCCCTGGACTTTGGATGTGTTCAATCCCGTCAGGGCCATGAACGACTCCTGAGTCACCTCGGACTTGTCCATGTAGAAACTGGCGACCGCGACCTTGTGTAGCGTCTTGGCATCCTCGGCGCCCTGGGCCTCGCCCATCATGAACTCGCCGCCCGGTATGAGCGCCATGCTGATGCCGGTGGGCGTCTGGATCTCCTTGACGGCCGGATCGGCAGCGTAGGCGACGCCAAGCGCTGCCAGCCACGCGCACAGCACGGCGACCTGTCGGGGCTCACGTCCTGGGTTTGTCATGGGTCCTCCCCGCCTTGCCTGTTTCCTGGGATTGATTCAGGAACGTATCGCACCGACGCGCGGTCCGCAAGCGCCCCTGTGGTTGACGTGGGCGCGCCTGCGCAGCGGGGAATGGGAAGTGTTTGCTGGTGTTTGACAGCGAGCCGTTCACATGGCAGGTTCCCTAATGTAATCAGGCAATAGGGCTATGTACTTGACTCAACCTAACCACTACCTGTAGGTACGCTGGACCCCTGCCGCCTCGCGCGGCAGGTGAACAGGTTCAACGGCTAACGACGCGGCACACCTCTTTTCTTCCCCGCCCGGCCGCCTGCAGGCGGCCGGGCGGGGAAGGAGGGGAAATAGACCGCCGTCCAATGGTAGCCACAGAACACTCGCTCCTGCCAGACGAGCTGGCAGGTGGCGCAGA
The DNA here is from genome assembly GCA_001803235.1 of Lentisphaerae bacterium RIFOXYA12_64_32. Lineage (GTDB taxonomy): Bacteria > Verrucomicrobiota > Lentisphaeria > Oligosphaerales > YB12-FULL-65-16 > YB12-FULL-65-16. The sequence continues at coordinate 14,021 of MHBL01000399.1, read as the reverse complement.
AGGAAGTCCCGGACACAACCCGTAGGGGGTGGTTGAGTCAAGTACATAGCCCTATCAGGTAATGAAGTCAGGCCTTCAGCGTCGTGACGGTCGTTAAGATAGCGGAGTTGCGGCGATGCACCCACGGAGCAGACCCCCGTTCACGCTCATCGAATTGCCGGTGGTGATTGCGATCATCGCGATTCTGGCGTCATTGCTGCTGCCGGCGCTCGAGTTGGCCAAGGAGAAGGGACGGCAGTCCGTCTGCATGTCCAACTCGAAGCAGATCGGTTTGGCTACACTGCTCTACCTGCGGGACTATGACGAGCGGTACCCGAACCACGATTGGCCATCGGGCAACGGGAGCCGGACCCTGCCGTAGTGCGGGACGGTGTGTGTGTGGCCCGGCCAGTCCCATGGCCGGCGTCTCGGGAACGGCGCAGACTGCGGGCAAGGACTCTCCGCGCTATGCCGCCGCCTCACCGCCACTCGTGGCCGCAGGTGCGCCAGAGCATGTCCATGGTACGTTCCCGGACTTCGCGGGCGCAGTTGAATTCGTCATCGTTCTGCGCTGTAAGCATGATCATGCCGGCGGTCTGCCGCAGTTCCTTGCTGATCTGGCGCTGGTAGCCGAGCACCGCGTCCTGCGCGCCGCCGATGGATCGGATCTGCTTGCCGAGTTCTTCCACGGCGGCCGTTCTCTCGTCTGCGTCGCCCGGGGTATCGACCAGCGCGGCCACCTTCTCGCGAAGCACCAGGTAGTCCGGCGGGTGTTTCATGCGGGGGCCGCGGTCCTGGGTGTGGCATTCGTTGTAGCGGACGAGGAAGGCCTCGAACTGGACGGTCACCCCGGCGAGTTGCGGCTTCGCCGCTTTGGTTTTGCTGAGGTCCTCCTGCAGGCGCCGCATCCAGGTCATGTATTCCTCGATGCGCTCGCGCTTGGTGAGGACGAAGAAGTCCATCTTCCGCAGTTCTTCCATGATGGTGCGCCGCTTCGGCTGCTCCTGCTTTTCGTCGCAGATCTTCTCGACGACGCCGGTCACGCCGCACGTGGCCGGGTAGCGGTGGCGCGGCATGTCGATCGGTTTCATCTGCCGGAAGACCTCGAACTCGGGCGTCGTCTCCAGCGTCTGCTGGACGATGTCGATGACCGTGGCGATGTCGGGCGGCGTCGCGCCGCTGCGCTCGAACGGGTAGACGAGCGCCACGTCGGCCGGATCAAACGTCAGGTCGTCCGCGCCTTTGAAGAAGGTGTGCTGCATGGCATTGGCGAACTTCGTACTCGTTAGGTACAGGGCGCCATCCTGGATGAAGGCCGGGTAAACGAGGTCGTCACGTGAACTGGTCCACATGGTCCGTGAACCATTGTCGCGGCAACCCTCCCAATTGCCGTCCTTGCGTTTCCGGGTCGGCATCCACGAGTCGATGAGTCCGTCCTGTTGGCGTCGGAAGTCGACCCGCCAGCCGGCGTCGAACGGCATGCGCCAGTCGACCTTGTTGCCCTGCGGGTCGGTCAGTTCGGAGATCTTCTTCTGACCCCAGGCGCCGGGCGCGACCAGCGGTGCGATCCAGACGCCGGCGCACTGGTCCTTGCGGTAGTCGATCTCCGTCCCGGTCAGGACGCGGTTCTGGCCGTCGCCGGCGAGCGTGGCCCGGACTTTCTGGTCGGGCGTCAGCCACACGCACGTCAGGAGCGCGCCGTTGCCCTGCAGGCACTGCACCAGCACGCGCTCGCTGGGGAAACGAACCTGCGCGGCGGTCGTCCTTTCAGCGTTGACCACCAAGTCGTTGCCGAAGAAGTCTGGGACCACCGCGAACTTCGACGGGGCGCTGACCAGGATCCTCTCCGTGCCGTCGCGGGCTTCGGTCTCCACGTAGGCCCGGTTCTGCCGCAGGCTGTACCGGACGCACAGTGGCTTGCCGTCCTCGCCGTCGAACGTGACGTCCAGCACCGTCTTGTCGGGGTAGACCTCAAACGCGCTGAACGCCTTGACGGACTTGGCGCGTTTGCCGTCGCCGGAGAGCGGGATCAGGTCGGCGACCTTGCGCCAGGCTGCCTCGGGCGCGGCGGCGTAGAGTTCGGCAGCGCCACAGGCCTTGCGGAACACGACGGCGACGGTCCGGTTCGTCAGGCAGGCATCGCCGGCGATCGGCGTCGCGTGGTCACGGAGGATGGTCCAGCCGTCGCGGTTCCGCAGTTCTTCTGAGGTCAGGCTGCTCGCGTGCTGACTGCCGGTGTCGGCGAGGACCAGTTGCGGCGGGCAGGTGATGATTTCAACGTCGTCGAGCCAGAGCCGACCGGGCTTGCGCAGGCCGATCTGGATGGACCCGGGAAACTCCTCGGTTGCGGCCACCGCCATCTCGAATCGGGTCCACGTGTCCTTGCGTACCGGGAACTCCTGCGTCAGCAGCCCGCTGCCGAGTTGCAGCGTCTTGGGCTTGTCCTTGCCCCAGGCCCTGGCGTCGTAGAGCTGCATGTCGAACGTCGTGTCCGCATCGCTCGTGGCCCAGACGCGGTACAGGTAGGTGCCCGGTTTCAGCGTGACGTTGCCGTCCGGGTGGATGTAGCCCTTGTCGTTCGTGTGGTCAATGAGAACACTGCGCTTGCCGGTGTGCGCCTGCTTGTCGGTGAGCGCCACGGTACCTTCCGAGCCGCTCTCCTTCTCCATGTGCCAGCCGGTCGGGAGCTGCCCGACGGCGCCGTCCTCGAAACTCGGGTTCGGGACCAGGTTGGCGCCGGGCTTGCCCGCGTCGGCGGCCCAGGCCGTACACACGGTCCAGCCGGACAGAAAGATCACGCGAATGGCGGACCGCACGCGGTGGGTAATCATGCTCTGCTCCTTGGGGGGCTGTTGTTGACGAGTTCTTCGGGATCGTCGATATCTTCGGGGTGATGGTTGATGGGGGAACCCTTGTTGGTCGGGAGGGGCGACTTCACTGCGGAGTGTGCGCTTTGTCCACCCATGCCTTGAAGGTGGCGTCGCCGAGCAACTGCGTGGCGACGCGCGCATACCCCGGCGCCAGCGGGTGGCTGGCGTCGGCGTACTCTTCCGTGGGCACGGGTGTGCCGTGCACGAACGGCACACCGCTGGCGGTCAGCCAGGACTCCATATCCTTGACCATGGCCTCGTGCTGCCGGCGGCTCTCGGGCGTCAGCAGGTACGGGTTGAACGGGGTGACCAGCACGAGCACCGAGTTGTCGCGTGCCCGAAGCAACTTCACCACCTCGCGGAAACAGTACCACTGGAACGACTCGTCCGCAGTCGGCCAGGCGACATTCGACACCGGTATGCCGCGTGCTTCCCAGGTCGCGGGGCCGCTGTGGGCGCGATTCTCGGGTGCGGGCACGGGCTGCAGGAAGGCCCGGAACGGCGTGGGCAGCGGGTCGTCGATCCGGGGTTCGTCGGACACGGGGCGTGCCGGTTCCGGATGGGCCGGCGGGTTGGCGGCAGCGAGCGCGGCGTAGTAGTCACTCTTGGCCTTCAGGTGCCCGACCCAGCCCATGAACGGCACGGCACGCTCAACCACAATCCCGGCGCGGGTGTCGAACGGGGCGCCATACGCGGGGACGCGTGGGGCGAACTGTGGCACCAATGACGGATGGTTGAAGGAGGCCTCCTCGCCTTCGCCCTCCTTGGGCACTTCGCGCAGGTCGTGCCGCGGCGAACTCATCCAGAGCGTGTTGAGGACGAGCAGCACGTGCTTGTGGCGGACGCTGCCGCCGTGGTGGCGCACCATGCCGAGCATGGCCGCCGGGTGCAGTCCGTTCATGCCAAGGTTCGCGAACTCCGCACCACCGCCGCCTGCGAGACGGTTCAGGTGTGCGGGCAAGGTGTTGTCCATGTCGACATATTCGCCCCACACCACGGAGTCGCCCAAGACCAAGGTCGAGTGGGTGGCCGCGGCGGTCCGGTCCCAGCGCGCGCAGAACCAGTAGTCGTTGCTGAAGTCATACGGCAGTCGGTATTGTCCGGTCGCGTCGAGCGGCTCGAACCAGCCCCACATGGCCGGGACACCCCAGAGCAGGACCGCCATGACGCCGGCCACGACCAGCCACTGCCGGCTCGAAAGCCGCAGTGCGTGCGGCGCGAACTCGAATGGCTTTTCACTTGGCATTGCGCTCTCTCCTACCGGCGGCGGGGCGGAAAGGGTTTCAGGTTTCAGGAGGGATCGCAGCCGACTTCCGTCCCATAGGTCGCATGTGTCCCATGTGTCGCATGGCCTGCCCCGCTGAAACCTGACACCTCTTGTCCTTCGCGCTGCCGTCTTAGAACTGGAAATAGATGAACCCCTGACTCTTTGATGAGGCGAAGAACAGCAGGTACAGGATCATGCCTACGGCGGTGGCCACGCGCATCGGGCCGGACTCCAGGACACGGCGGAACCGTGATTCGTACGTGAACTGGTAGGCCCAGAGCCCGAGACACAACACGTACCCCATGACCGGGAACTGCGGGTCGGTCAGCGGCGTGGTGAAGATGCGGCGCACAACGGTGATGGCATCCTGGAAGGTGCTGGCGCGGAAGAAGACCCAAGTCAGAAGTACGATGGCGAAGACCAGCATCTGCTTGGCGAATTTCGGCACGCGCTGGCTGTAGAAGCGGGTACGCTCCAGTTCGCGCGTCAGGGTTCGGCCGCAGGCGTGCAGGCCGCCCCAGATCACGAACGTCCAGGAGGCGCCGTGCCAGACGCCGGCTACCAGCATGGTCAGAAACATGTTCACGTAGGTGCGAATCGCGCCGTGGCGGTTGCCGCCCAGCGGGATGTAGACGTAGTCCTTGAACCAGCTCGAGAGGCTGATGTGCCAGCGTTGCCAGAACTCCCCGAGCCCGGTCGCAAGGTAGGGGTTGTTGAAATTCAGCATGACGTTGAAGCCCAGCAGGCGCGCCACGCCGCGTGCCATGTCGGTGTAGCCGCTGAAGTCGCAGTAGATCTGCCAGGCGAAAGCGAACGTGGCCAGGAAGAGGGCTGGGCTGTTGTACATCTGCGGCACGGCGTAGACTTGGTTCACGTAGCTGGCGAGGTAGTCAGCAATCGCGACCTTCTTAAAGAACCCGACCAGGAACAGGGACAGTCCGTCGGCAATGTGTTCACGCGTGATCTCGCGTTTCGTGGCGAACTGGCTGAGCATGTTCCTGGCGCGCTCGATCGGGCCGGCGAGGATCTGCGGGAAGAACGACACAAACGCGGCGTAGCGCAGGAAGCTGGGCTCCTCCTCGATCTGGCCGCGGTAGTAGTCGACGGTGTAGGTCAGCGACGCGAACGTGAAAAATGAAATGCCGACCGGCAGGATGAACGTCCAGCCAGGCGGGAGCAGGTCTTGGGGCAGCGGCAGCTTGTGGGCGCTTCCGAGCGCGGCCATGAGGTGATTCACGTTCTCGATCGCAAAGATCGAGTACTTGAAGAACCCGAGCAATCCCAGGCTGACCAGCAGGCTGAGGGTCAGCCACAGGGCTTTGCGGGCGCCGCGCGCCATGCGCCGGACGCAGAAGAAATTCACGGCCGTGGTACACAGCAACAGCGCCGGATACGCCCAGTTGCACCAGCCGTAGAAGAAATACGACGCGACCAGCAGCCAGACCACCCAGTGCCGCGTGTGGCGCAGCGGCAAATAGACCAGGTAGACGACGAGGAAGAAGACCAGAAAAACCCAGCTCTGAAACAGCATGCAGAGCCCTCCCTCAACACCCGGAACAAGCCATTCGCTAAACTACGCCGGCGCACCCCGCTTCGGCGCGGGACACTCCGAGACACTGTGAACCCAATACCGGTTCAATGCTGGGCCGTGGGGTGCTTGCCGCGGAGCGGCAGCGGTTCGTTCTGGCGGATCAGCAGGTCGCGCATCAGGTCGCGCATCTCGGCTTCGAGCGGCCTGGCCTGTGGTGATCCGAACAGGTTCACGGTCTCGGCGGGATCGCTGGCCAGGTCGAACAGCATGCCGGTGCGATCTCCGAACAGCGTCAGGTTCGCCTTGGGCGTGATGACGGACTTGGCGCACACGGCCGCGTCCATCACCCCATAGCTGCCATAGGTTTCGACCAGGGCCGCATCAGGGCGATCGAGACCACCGCGCCCCTCGAGCAACGGCCGGACGCTAAGCCCCTCGATCGGCACGGTGCACGGGGCCCCGGCATAGTCCGTCACGGTCGGGAACAGGTCCAGGAGCGTGACCATCCGACCTTCGCGGCGCGGCATCACGCCCGGGCCGGCGATCAGCAACGGGACATGGCAGCAGGCGTCGAAGTGCCAGGCGCCCTTGGTCGCCAGGCCGTGGTCGCCTAGCATGTCGCCGTGGTCCGAGGTAAAGATCAGCAGCGTGTTGTCGGCGAGGCCGCGGCGCTGCACGGCCGCCCAGATGCGCCCGACCTGGTCGTCGACGAAGGCTGTTGAGGCGAGGTAGTGTCGGCGCATGATGCGCCAATCGTTGTCGCTCAAGTCCCGGAAGCGTCGCAGGAACAGCACTGCGTCGAACCGGCTCAGCGCCTGCCGCAGCGCCGCATCATCCGAGCACACGGGCGCCGGGATCTTGTCCGCGTCGATCCGGTCCAGGAACCGCTCGGGCGGGTCGTAAGGGTCATGCGGATCGACGAACGAGACCTGGAGGAAGAACGACTTGCCGGGATCGCAGCGCTCGATGATGGATGTGGCTTCGTTGCCGATCCACTGCGTCTGGCAGGCCTCTTCCGGGACAACGGACGGATAGGTCAGCAATGTTCTCCTGGCGGGTGCGAACTTCGCGGCGGCGGCACGGATTTCGCGGATCAGGTCACGGCGCTCCGGTCCATACTCGGCCAGGTGCGGAATCGGCCAGCAGGTGGCCACGGCGCGCTCGTAGTGCTGCGGGTAAGTGCGCGCGACCCAGTCCAGCCACTCGCCGGCGCGAATGTCTTCAGTGGTCTGCGCCTCGTCGAAGCCATATTTCCGGACATCGTTGTAGGCGCAGCGCCCGTGGCACTCCAAGTGGAACTTGCCGATCCCGAACGTGCGCACACCCGCCTTCTGCAGGAGTTGCGGAAAGGTCGGCAGTCCCAGTCCGAGCTCCCAGCCGTTGTAGTAGAGACCGTGGTGCTGCGCACTGCGGCCGGTCATGATTGACGCGCGCGCCGGCATGCAGACCGGCAGATGCGAGACGCAGCGCTCGAAGAGTGTCCCGCGCCGGGCCATGGCATCGAGGTGCGGCGTGGCCGCAGCCGGGTTGCCGTAGCACCCCAGCCATTTGGCACTGAGCTGGTCGGCGAGAATCAGAATGACGTTCATGCGACCTCAGTCAGGGTGTCGGGTGTCGGGTGTCGGGTGTCGGGTGCCGGGTGTTGCGGGACGGGTGTTGGTGGATTGGTGGAACGTCTTCCCTCAGCTTTCAGGTTTCATCCCTCATCCCTCTTTCCGGTGTCGAGCGTCGAGGGGAAGGTCGATCTCGGTCTGGTCCCGACAACACTGAGCAAGATAGCCTGTGTTTGGCGACGTGAACAGTGCCGGCTGGCCCAGTGGCGTAATGCGTCAGCGCCCCCCGGCCGGTCCCCGGCCGAAGGCCTCGGGCCGGGACGGCCCCGAGCACTCTACCGCAGTCCCGGAGGTCCCGCGCCACTGGCGGGGAGCGGCGCGGGGCGGTTCAGCCGGGCGCGCGCTGCTGGCGCAGGCGTTTGGACACTGCCGGCTGGCTGAGTCCGAACAGGCGTCCGGTCCAGGCTCGACGCCTGCTACGTGGGGACCTCAACCAAGTGCCAGTGTCATCTACCCCTCGTCGGACAGGGACGCCTGTCGCCCATACCCATGCTCCCGCAAGTGTGGGCCGTACTGCTTGTCCATCCGCTGAATGTGATTCACCAGCCATGACTTGAGGAAGTTCATCAGGTCCGCCCCGATCACCAGTTTCCCCGCGTCGAAGTCACGCTTGACATCGAGCGCCTTCTCCACCAGTTCGGCATGGACTCGCCGATGCTTGGCCAGGTCCGGGAAGCCGGTCTTGGCCATCAGGTCTTCCTCGGTGTGAAAATGCTCGGCCGTGTACCCAACCAACTCGTCCAGTATCCTGCCTATCGTGTTCTGTGCCTTGCCGCTCCGCATGGCGTCGTGCAACCGGTTGATCATGGCAACCAGCCGTTGGTGCTGCTCATCGATCGCCTCCACGCCCACGCTGAGGCTATCGGACCACACGATGAACGGCTCCGGACCGCGAGCCGATCTGAGGGACAGCAGGGCAGACCGTGGTGCGGCGCTGGCCTCGGCGTGCGACTCGCGGCGCGCCGGGCGTAGGGTCATCGGCGCCGGAGGCGTCCGGTGGGTGCCGGCGTCGCTCGCACCCGCACCGCCGACAATCGCCGCCAGTTCGGCGACCATGCCGTTGAGCTCCTCGGCCTGGCCCGTGAGCTCTTCGGAAGCGCTCGCCGATTCCTCGGCGTTGGCCGCGTTCTGTTGCACCACCTTGTCCATTTCGGCCACGGCCGTATTGACCTGGTCGATGCCCTGCGCTTGCTCCTTGGACGCCGCGGCGATCTCCGCCACCAGCGCCGCCACCTTGTCGGCACTCTCCTGGATCGCGTGCAACGACTTGCCCACCTCGGTGGTCACGTTCACGCCGGCGTCGGCATTCTTATGCGCGCCCTCGATCAGGTCAGCAGTGTTCTTCGCCGCTTCCGCACTGCGCCGCGCCAGGTTCCGAACCTCCTCCGCAACGACCGCAAAGCCTTTGCCCGCCTCGCCGGCCCGCGCCGCTTCGACCGCCGCATTCAACGCCAGCAGGTTGGTCTGGAACGCAATCTCGTCAATCGTCTTGATGATCTTCGCCGTCTCGGCCGCCGACGTCTTGATCTTGTCAATGGCCACCGACATGCGCTGCATCGACTCAACCCCGCTGCGCACCGTGCCCTTGGTTTCCCCCATCAACGCGTCGGCCTTGCTCGCGTGCTCGGCGTTCTGCTTCGTCATCGATGCCATCTCCTCGAGAGCCGACGACGTCTCCTCCAGGCTCGACGCCTGCTCGCTCGAACCCTGCGCCAACGACTGGCTCGCGCTCGCAACCTGGCCGGACGCGGAACTCACCTGCTCGGAGCCCCGAGACAGACCCTCGATGACACGCGTCAGCGCCCGGCTGATTGTGACACTGAGCCCGATGCCAAGCGCGAGGGCCACGACTACAATGACGCCACTCAGTACCAGGCTGAACACCGTGATGGCACTGGCCACGCTGTCATACTCCGCATCGGCTGCCAAGGCCTCAGCGGAAAACGATTCCGTAAGCTTCCCCAGTGATTCCTGCATGGCCGAGATCGGGCCGTCAACCTGCGCGTCCAGGGCGCGCACTTTGTCCTCTGCCACGTTCCCCGATTCGAGAAGCGGCAGCAATTCCTTCTCGAAGAGCCGTGTCACCTCCACAAACGCGCCAGCGGCCTGACCCACCCACGCCTTTTCCTCCGACGTGTCGGCCGCTTCCTTCAAGGTCTTGAGGTCTCCGTCCACCTCCTTGCTCACCTCGTCCCAAGCGCGCTTGGACTCGGCGAGCTGGCGGTTGATGATCGCGTCGGCAATGACCTGGTACAGGCGCGCAGCCATGCCCGCCCCTTCCTCCGCCGCCACAGCAGACTTGGCGCGTCCTGCGCCTCGATCCTGGAGATCGCGCAGCGCGCGCAGCTTCATTTGATTGTAGCCGACCAGGATCAGCATCATGGCCACCACAATGAGAAACCCGCCGATCAGTTTCGTCGCCAGTTTCATGTTCCTAAGCATCGCCAATTCCTTTCCGTCATCGGCGAACTCTTGCCTGTGTCCGCATATCCTACCGCATCTTCCCGGATGCGCAAGGATTGTCTCTTGCCGACGGCTATGCGTCAGCGCCTCCCGGGCGGAATACGGCCCGATCATGTGTGGGCGTTACTCACGGTCCGTCCGAGTCGTTCTGGCAGAGTGGCGGGACCGGCTCGGTCCCGCAACCGCCGGAGTGAGCCGCTCCGGCCACTCTATGGCGACATGCCAGTTTCGTAGGAAGATCAGTGGTCCTGGTTCGCAGTCCTGCCAGGCCGGGAGACCTGGCGGCCACGTTCGCAACGCCTCAGAACTGCTTCAGCTCCGCGTCGTCCAGCGGGATGACTTCTTCGGGCCTCTGGCTCTTGGCTGTGACCAACTCGGGCTTGCCGCTGCGGTGCCCATTGCCATTGCCGTCGTGGCCACGGGCCGCCTGCGCGCGCGGTTGCAGCGCCGGCTTCCGTGTCGGCACCGGCCCGGCGCCCAGTGCCCGACGCGCCGGTGCGGGACTCAGCCGCGCGGGGGCGCGCTGGATGCCATCGTCGGCACCGCCAACAACAGCGATCAAGTCGCCCACCATGTCACTGAGTTCCTGCGCCTGGCCCGAGAGTTCTTCCGAGGCACTGGCGGATTCCTCCGCCGTGGCCGCGTTCTGCTGCACCACTTTGTCCATTTCCGCGACCGCGGTGTTGACCTGCTCGATGCCCTGCGACTGCTCCTTGGACGCAGCCGCAATCTCCGCCACCAGCGCCGCCACCTTGCCGGCACTCTCCTGAATCGCATGCAGCGACTTGCCCACTTCCGCCGTCACCTGGACGCCGGCCTCGGCATTCTTCTGCGCGCCCTCGATCAGGTCGGCGGTGTTCTTCGCCGCCTCCGCACTGCGCCGCGCCAGGTTCCGCACTTCCTCGGCCACCACCGCGAAGCCCTTGCCCGCCTCACCGGCACGCGCCGCCTCGACCGCCGCGTTCAGCGCCAGCAGGTTGGTCTGGAACGCAATCTCGTCGATCGTCTTGATGATCTTCGCCGTCTCGGCCGCCGACGTCTTGATCCTGTCGATCGCTCCGGACATACGCGTCATGGATTCAACACCGCTGCCCACGGCGCTCTTCGCTTCCCGCATCAACGTGTCGGCCTGGTTCGCGTGTTCCGCGTTCTGCTTCGTCATCGACGCCATTTCCTCCAGTGCGGAGGACGTTTCCTCCAGGCTCGACGCCTGCTCGCCGGAACCTTGCGCCAACGTCTGGCTGGCACTGGCCACCTGCCCGGAGGCGGACGCGACCTCTTCCGTGCTGCGGGAAAGCCCGGCGATGATCCTGTGGATGGGGCGGGTGATGGAACCGGTCAGCAGGATGGCCACCACGAACCCGAGCAGGCCGATGCTGAACCCGGCGACCATGCTCACCCACGAGGAACGATCGGCGCGTGCGGTGGTGGTGTCGGTCACCGCCGCGGCCGCCGCCTGCGCCTGCTCGGCGATCGCCTGGACCTCGGGCTCCAGGGCCTGCACCGTACTGCGCATCTGTGCGTAAACGGCAGCGATCCGGCCGTCGCACGCAACCAGTCCGTCAAACGCGGTCTTGTAGGCGTCCGCCAGGGAACTGATCTTGGCGCGACGCGCGTCGGAGATGCCGGCCGCCTTGACCTGTGCCATCAATTTCTCGATCGACGCATGCGTGGCGTCGACGTACTTGGGGTCCATTCGCAGCAGGTAGTCCTTCTCGTTCTTCCGGATTTCCAGGAGCAACACGGCGGCCTGGTGTATACTCGTCTGCTCAATGCTGCTCTCCATCACATGCGCCGACTTGCGGATGAGTTCCTGATACTGCTTCTGCTCCGCGGGGTCCGACTGCTTGACGTAGCCCTCGACCGCTTTCCGGTAGTCGGCCAGGGCGTCCTGTTGCGCCGTCCGGGCGGTTTCCTCACACTTGCTGGCCGTAAGGTCCGTCTCGTACTGGTCCAGTGCGGCCAGGAGTTTCTGCCGGTAGCCATCCTCGCGGGTGAGGACGAAGTCCTTCTCGTAGCGCCGCACCATCAGCAGGGCGATGAGCAGGTCGTCCACCTCGTGCTGCTGGACCACGCCGGCAAGCTCATGGGCCACGGCCCTGAACTGGCCCTGCAGCCCGGAGTCCTCGTCCAGGCCCTTCGTCTCCCATTCCTTGGTGATGCCGTCGAAGTGCTTCAGGTACTCGTCCAGTTTCGACAGCAACGGCGTGACGTGGTCGAGCAAGCCTTGGTTCCCGGCTTTCTGAGCCAAGGCCTGAATCGCCTGGAGGTCCTTCCCGAGTCCGGCGCCGCTGGCCTTGACCGCCTCCGCGTACTTCATGTCGCGCCGCGCCAGGAAGTCTTTCTCGCTCCGGCGACACTGCAGGATCTGCACCTCGGCGTCCTTGGCCAGCCCCGCAATCTTGACCTCCGACCCCATCAGTGTCTTGAACGCACTGCCCGTCGAGGTCGTGAAGTAACAGCAGGCGGCGATGACCATCCCGAGCAGGACAATGACGGCCCCGAACCCCGACAGGATCTTGGCACCCAGTTTCATGTTTCCCATGGCGATGCTCCTCTCTCGTCCACTTGCGTTACGCGAATCTTCACACGTTGCGGCGCCATCGCCCGACCCTGAGGACAGCGTGGGGACACGCTTTGGCCTACCAGTACGCCCGGCGTGTCCCCACGCCGGCGCTTCTGTGCGTTCCTCAGTACGGCCCCATCTTCGTGTTAAACCCCACGCACCTCCGACCGCCGGGGCCCCTGGCAAGACGCACCTGCACACCTAGCAACGCAGGCCAGCGTGGGGACACGCTTGGCCTCCCGCCGGCCAACACCTCAGAACTGCTTCAGTTCCGCCTCGTCCAGCGGGATCACCTCTTCGGGCCTCGGCCCGGCCGCGCCTGCCGCGACCACCTCGAACTTGCCGTGGCGGTGCCCATTGTGGTGCCCGTTGCCATTTCCATTGCCGGTGTGGTGTACGACTGTCGCCAGTGCGCGGGGTTGCCTGTTCAATGCCGGCCCGGTGCCCAGCGCGTGCTGACCCCGCACCGGTGCGGGACCGAGCTGCGCGGGCGTGTTTCCGGCGCCGTTGCCGGAGCCACGCACAATCGCCGTCAACTCGCCCACCACGTCGAAGAGTTCCTGTGCTTGGTTCGACAGCTCTTCCGACGCGCTCGCCGACTCCTCGGCAGTAGCCGCGGTCTGCTGCACCACTTTGTCCATCTCGGCCACCGCCGTGTTCACCTGCTCGATGCCCTGCGTCTGCCACCGGGTCTCCACCTCCAACAGCTTGGCGACCTCCCTGCCAACCTTGCCTGTTCTGCCTGTTCCAAACCGATGCCGCTTCGCGGCGTGCGTTCATGCCACCACAACCGGCGTGGCCCGCTTCACCGCGGCGCGAAGACCGCGAAAGAAGTTCGCCCGCGCCGCACTGCCCATGCCGAGCGGACCCCTGAGCACACCGATAACCCCGGCGTGCTGGGCCTGCTCCGCCAGCGCCGCCAGGGCAGCGTCGGTCTCCGCCCAACCCTGGTAGATCAGGACGACGGGAACGTCGCGCACGGCACGGACCTGCGCCGCAATGTCCAGGCCGCTGGTGTGTGGCGGGTGGTACCCCGCCACCACCACGCTCGCCGGCTCCGACGACAGCGCAGTCACCGCCTGCGCGACATCCGCACAGCTCGTCAAGAGCAGGATTTCCGGATCGGCGTTCAACGCCGCCGCCAGGTAATCCCGGGCCACCGGTGCATCTTCAATGAGGACAACTCCACCCATGACGTTCTCGCCTTTACGCATGACATTCGCTGGTACGGACAATGCCAAGGGACATAGCACGGGGTATGCCAACAAGGTAAGAATGAATGGTGCTAAGATCATAACATGTTGTACCATAACTATATAAGGACTAGCCGTCCAAGGCTTGACCCCTCCGGCCGTCCCGAACCACCCGGGGAACATGACAGAAATGTCAGGCGGGGCATGACGGAAGTGTCAGGTGTCGAGAGGGGGGGGCTGGTGCCCGGGGCCCCGGTGTCAATGCCCGGGGCCCCGGTGTCAAACCTACCTGTTTTAGCACAGTTGCCCTGTGGCCCCTCGGTGTCAGACCTCCGCCGACGCTGGTCTGCTGGCGACGCGGACAAGTGCAAGAGCTCGGGTGAGCAAGGCTGGAGCCATGCTCTACTTCGGCGGGGGGCTCGAATTGGCGAGGCGGCTGCGGGCGGCGGCCGGCGTGCGGTTCGACGCGGCCTACTGCCCGTCCGCCACAAGTTCCCCCGCAATTCTGGACTATGGACAATGGACCATGGTCCATGCTC
>MHBL01000398.1 GCA_001803235.1 Lentisphaerae bacterium RIFOXYA12_64_32 | reverse complement strand
CTCGGCCGCCAGAAGTTCTCCCGCAATTCACCGACTCGCGCAGGAGGCTCGGATTGGCAACCCGACAGGCCTTGTGCCGGTGGTGAAGCGGGTTCTACTGCTAACCACGCCCCCCCTTCTTCGGGTGGCCAAGCAGTAGTTACCTCGCAGCAACCTCCGAATGCTCTCGTCCCGCACGCGCACATCCGGGAAAGCCCGGATGCCCTATCCGGGTTTTCCCGGACCCCAAAAACCGGGTTTTCCCGGATACGCTTTCCGCCTCCCGGCCGTTGCAGCCCCGCAGACGGCAATCTACGCTATGAACCAACGTCGTTGCGTGTCGGCAACCGTGCCGGCACGCCGCGCTTTACTGGGGTTTGGCGCCAACGACGGACGGGATTTGGGGTAGAGACCATTCCCTCGATGCCATCGTACCCGCGGCCACATGCTTGGCATGTTGTCGCGGTGGTCGCGCGTTACCGTTTTCACCGCCGGCGACGCGCCGCAAGCCCGCGTTCATGACTGTAGCGGCCGCGTTGTACGCGGCGCCGGACAAGAATTTTCGAAAGACACAATGAACACCAACACATCCGTCCTGCCCACGCAACGTCGCGCCTTCACGTCCGCTCATTGCCAGCCGCGCACTCCAGGTCCACGCGTGCGACGCGCCTGCGGGCTGGCCCTGGCAGCGCTCATCTCCGCCTGCGCGCTATCTCTGCGCGCGGCGGATTTCTACTCCGAACCACTCGACACCCAACCCGCCGGCTGGACCACGGCTGGCCAGTGGGTATTCGGCGTGCCCCAAGGCATGGGTTCGGCCGTGGCCGGGCAGTATTACGCCGACCCCACATCCGGTTGCACCGGCACGAACGTGTACGGCGTCAACCTTGCCGGCGACTATTCCACCGCGATCGGCGGCCCGCACTGGCTGACCACCGCGCCGATCAACTGCACCGGCAAGACCGACGTCCACCTCAAGTTCGCGCGCCGGCTCAACTCCGATTACCCCAACTACGTCCATGCCGTGGTCGCCGTGTCGAATAACGGCACGACCTGGACCGAGGTCTTCCACAACCAGTCCGGCGTGACCATCTACGACTCGGCCTGGCAACAACTGGACTACAACATCAGCAGCGTGGCCGACAACCAGGCCGCCGTGCGCATCCGCTGGGGCTATCAGGTCAGTTCGAGCGGCGCCTGGTCGCGCTCCGGCTGGAACATCGACGATATCCGGTTGGCGGGCGACTCGGCAGCAGCAGACTTCTACTCCGAGTCGCTCAACACCCAACCCGCCGGCTGGACCACGGCTGGCCAATGGGCCTTCGGCGTGCCCCAGGGCATGGGTTCGGCGGCGGCCGGGCAGTACTACGCCGACCCCACCGCCGGCTGCACCGGTACGAACGTGTACGGCGTCAACCTTGCCGGCGACTACTCCACCGCCATCGGCGGCCCCTACTGGCTCACCACCGCGCCGATCAACTGCACCGGCAAGATCAACGTCCGCCTCAAGTTCGCCCGCCGGCTCAACACCGACTACCCCAACTACGTCCATGCCGTGGTCGCCGTGTCGCGTGACGGCACGACATGGACCGAGGTCTTCCACAACCAGTCCGGCGTGACCATCTACGACTCGGCCTGGCAACAACTGGACTACAACATCAGCAGCGTGGCCGACAACCAAGCCGCCGTGCGCATTCGCTGGGGCTACCAGGTCAGTTCGAGCGGCGCCTGGTCGCGCTCCGGCTGGAACATCGACGATATCCGGTTGGCGGGCGACTCGGCAAACGCCCCGCCAACGGACATCCTCCTGACCAACGCCAGTGTCGCCGAGAACAGCCCGGCGGCGACCGTGGGCACACTCTCCGCCGTGGACTCGACCCCGGGCGACATGCACACATTCACTTTGCAGAGCGATCCGTCCGGCACCTTCGAGGTTGCCGGGACCACGTTGCGTCTCAAGGCCGGCGTCGCGCTCAACTACGAGGCGGTCTCGTCGCACAGCATCCAGGTCAAGGCGACCGACTCGGCCGGGAGCCAGTTCACCAAGTCGTTCACCATCACCGTCACCGATGTCAACGAACCGCCAGTCATCTCCGGCACGCCCGGCACTTCGGTTCTCGAAGACGCCGTCTACAGCTTCACCCCGACCGTCACCGACCCGGACGCCGGCGACACGCGCACCTTCTCCATCGTCAACAAACCCGCCTGGGCCAGCTTCAGCACCGCCACCGGCGCACTCTCCGGCGCGCCCGCCAACGCCGACGTGGGCACCACCGCCGGCATCGTCATCACGGTTGCGGACTCCGCCAACGCCACCGCATCGCTCCCCGCGTTCAGCCTGACAGTGATCAACGTCAACGACCCGCCCGTGGTCGACGACCAGACCTTCACCATCGCCGAGAACAGCGCGAGTGCCTCGAGCGTGGGCACGATCATCGCCACGGACGTGGACGCCGGCGACACGCGCACGTTCACCGTCACCGGCGGGACGGGTGCAACTGCGTTCAGCGTCGCTGCCGACACGGGCCAGATCACGGTCGCGAACTCCGCACTGCTCGACTTCGAGACCACGCCATCGTTTACGCTCAACGTCACCGTCGCCGACGCCGGCGCGCTCACCGACACCGCCGTCATCACCGTCACCCTGACCGACGCCAACGACGCGCCGGTGATCTCAGGCCTGCCGCCCACACGGGTCAGACCGAACCTGACGATGTCCTTCACGCCCACGGTCACCGATCAGGATGGAGATGTGCCGTTTACGTTCTCGATCGTGAACAAGCCCGCCTGGGCATTGTTCAATACACAAACAGGCACGCTCTCAGGTACCCCATCAACGTCCCAGACCGGCACGACCAGCGGGATTGTGATCACGGTCACGGATGCCGGGGGCGCCTCGTCCAGCCTTCCCGCATTCGACCTGGCCGTGGTTGCCGGACCGATCAGGTTCTTTGTGGATGCCGCGCGGGCTGGTACGGGCGGGCTTGTCTGGTCCGACGCGCTTCACGATCTCCAGACGGCCCTCACTCGCGCTACGGTGGTCGGTGACGAGATCTGGGTGGCAGCCGGGACGTACAAGCCCGCCGCCCCCGGCGGCCCGACGTCGTCCAAGTTCCAGCTCAAGGCCGACGTCAGGGTCTACGGCGGGTTCGCGGGGATGGAAACCAACATGTCCGAACGGGATTGGAAAACACACCCGACCATCCTGTCTGGGGACTTGAACGGCGACGATGGTCAGAACGTGTTGAGCGACAACGCCGTGAACGTTGTGACCAGCCCCAGCGTGGCCGGCGCCGGCGGTGCGGCGCTGGACGGGTTCACCATCACCGGCGCCAACGGCAGCAGCGGACTGCGCATCACCGCCGCCATGGCCGTGCGCAATTGCACGATCACGGAGAACTTCGCGTCCAGCAACGGCGGCGGACTCTACATCAGCGGCGGCAGCCCGGTCGTTGCCGACTGCGTCCTCCATTCGAACACCTCCGGGAACTACGGCGGCGGGATCTACGTGACCAGTAGCACCCCAGTCTTCGTCAACTGCGCAGTCGAGTCCAATGACACCGGATTCTACGGCGGCGGGGCTAGTCTCTCATCCTCTGGTTCGGTAACATTCGCGAACTGTGTCATCTCCGGGAATTCGGCGGGCTTCTACGGTGGCGGCGTCTATCGCGCGACGGGTGCTACGTTCACGCAGTGCACCATTGCCGGCAACTCGGCCCCGTACGGCGGCGGCGGTCTCTACCGAGCGACCAATTCGTCGTTCGCCAACTGCGTTGTGTGGGGCAATACGCCATCGAACACCAGTAGTTGCACCGGCCTGTCGTTCGACCATTGCGACGTACAAGGCTGCGGTGGCAGCGGGGTGTCCTGGCAGACCACGTTGGGCACGGACAACGGTGGCAACATCGACTCCGATCCGCTGTTTGCGAATGCCGCACAGCCCTCCGGACCAGATGGCGTGTTCGGCACGGCCGACGACGGCCTGGCACCCGAGGCGGAGAGCCCGTGCTTCAACGCTGGCGACAGCGGTTTGCTCCCAGCCGATCCAGCCGACTTGGACGGCGATGGCGACACGGGCGAGCTCCTGCCCCTCGACGTCGCTGGGCGGCCGCGTGCCGTGGGCACGGCAGTCGACATGGGCGCGTACGAAAACCCGAACTCCGTCCGGCCAGCTCAGGCCACCGACGATGCCTGGACCACGGCCGAGGATACGCCCCTGACCGTGCCGGCGCCCGGCGTGCAGGGCAACGACCGTGACGAGAGCCGCCGCTCGCTCAGTGCCGTGGTCACGACAGGGCCGACGCACGGGACACTGCAGCTCAGCGCGAATGGCGGCTTCCTCTACGTCCCGGCACTCAACTACAACGGTTCGGACTCGTTCCAGTACGTGCTGACCGCGGCGGCCGGCAGCGGCCCGTCGCACCCCGCCACGGTCAGCCTCACCATCACGCCGGTAGATGACGCGCCTGTGGTCGTGAATCCGATCCCCGCCCAGACGCTCGCCCTCGCTGCGTCGGTGTCGTTCAGTCTGGCTGGT
The DNA here is from genome assembly GCA_001803235.1 of Lentisphaerae bacterium RIFOXYA12_64_32. GTDB lineage: Bacteria > Verrucomicrobiota > Lentisphaeria > Oligosphaerales > YB12-FULL-65-16 > YB12-FULL-65-16. The sequence goes on along the minus strand of MHBL01000398.1, from coordinate 14,529 downwards.
GTCTTTGCCGATCCGGAGGGCGATGAGATTACCATCACGGTGGCGCAGACCGGGGCGCCGGTCGTTAGCGCCGCGATCCAGGGCGGCAATCTGGTCCTGACCGCCGGAACCATTCCCGGCACGGTCAATGTCGCGGTCACGGCCCACGCGAACGGTCTGTCAGCCGCAAGCCGCGTGTCGGTCACCGTCGGCGCCCCGGCTGCCATCGGCCTGACCTGTCCCGACAACGGCCGGATCGTACGCAAGCCCGAGACCGGCGATACGGTCAGCCTGAGCTTCACTATGGAGAATCTGCAGAGCGGCGACGAGATCCGCGTGTATGACGCGGCCGGTAACGATATCACCGCCGGCGCCTCGATCGCGTGGTCGGGCGCCACCGCGTTTGTCTCGGTGCCGTTGGATACGGACGCCGCCAGTCAGCCGGGGCTTGCCTCTCTGGGGATCACAGCCGTGGTGTTGCGGGGCGGAACGCCGGTGTTCTCCAAGGGCCTGTCTCTGACCGTGGACGCCGCGCCGCCCGTGGTGACCGCATCCATCCCCGGCGGCCGGTTCGTCCGGCCGTTCTCCTGTCCGGTGCTTCTCTCCGCCTCCGAGCCGGGCTGCAACATCCGCTACAGTATCAACGGCGATTCCGACCCGCCGCAGACGGTCCTTGGTGCGGACGCGCAGGCAGACCAGATCAACCTGACCTTCGCCGCCAACACCGTGTTGCGGTTCTACGCGGTTGACCCGGCCGGCAACGTCGGGCCTGTTGGCGTCGAGTTCTACGCCTTCGCCGAACTGCCGCCGCCGCCCGAGTTGTCGAGCAAGGCGTTCGTGAAGACCGCCGCGGGAATGACCGGGGTCTGGACGTCGGCCGGCGCGGGCCTGCGCTACCACATCTATCGCGCGACGAGTCCGTTCGATGCCATGCTGTTGAAAGAGAGCCACAGTCGGGTGTTCCCGCCGCCGCTCGGCCTGCGCGCGACCGTTGCCCCGGTCGCAGACCTGGCCTGGTGCGACACCACCATCACGCCGACCGGCGTCGACATCTTCTACGCCGTGTCATCGGTCGACGCGGACAACGTCGAAGGCGCGGCGTCCGGCCTGGCGGTCGTGGACTTGGGCAATCAGACGCCGGCCGGCAACGATGTTGCGGAAGCCGTGCGCCGGGCGGTGGCGTGGTTGGAGTCCACGCAGCAACTGCAGGGCGGCTGGGACTCGCCCGGGCGCCAGTCCGGGACCGCAACCTGCGCGGCCGTCCGAGGCCTCTCTCGTTCCCGGGCATGGCGCCTGGTGCCGCGCAACGCCAGCATGATCGACCGGGCGCTGGCATACCTTGCGGGCCGGACTCCGGCGGACAACGCGCAGTTCGCGGAGATCATTCCGGTACTGGATGCGTTTGGCCTCAATACGGCTGGCCGCAGAACGGCCCTTCTGGCCCGGGCCTCGACGTTCACGAACGAGGCCACCACCGTTTCCCTCGGCTGGGCGCCGAGCCGGCGCTCGCACCCGGATGCCTTGTGTTCCGCATTTGGTCTTCTCGTCTTCTCGCGCGACCTGACGCCGGCGCCCAGTACCTGGGACGCTCTCTTGACCATGCGCACCTATGTCTCCGGCGCCAGCCTCAACGTGGGCAACAGAACCATCAGCGGTGCAGGCCTGCGCTCTGGCAGTGGGACGACCATCGGCCGGTATGGCTGGACGCCTGGCGCGGCCGCGGCCAGTCCGCTGGTCTCGGCGCAGGTGGCCGCGGCCCTGGGTCGAAACCGTCACTCCAGCACCAACAACTACCTGTCCACATGGCCGTCCACATGGCCGTGGAGCAGCCAGTCGAACGGTGCGCTGGCCGGCAGTGTCACCGAAACCGCCGCCGCGCTCCTGCTGGCCCCAACCACGGACACCGGCAAACGCAACGCCGCCCGGAGCTTCCTGGCTCAGGCCCAGCTTGTCAACGGGTCCTGGAACAATGACGCTTGGCTGACCGGACTGTGCCTGGAGGCATTGACCGCTCCGCGCGTGCTGCTGGCCGGCGATACGCTGACAGCATCGCCCTGGGCCGCGGTGCTCAACGCCCGCGGGTTCAGTGTGACCGAGTTGCCCGTTGACGCCGGCGACGTCGATCTGATCATCGTGGCCGGTGCCACCAACCTGGACGCCATCGCCGACGCTGTCCGGCGCGTACCGATGATTGTCTGCGCCGCGGACTGCTTCCAACCGTTGGGTTTGGCGCCGCCACCATCAGAGGGCCAGCAAACCTGGGGCACAGCCAACGGCGCCTTCGTCGTGCTGCCCGACCTGCCAGGCTGCGCGTTGGCGGCCAACTTCGGCCAGGGCAGCCGCTGCGTGTACCTCGATGGAAGCGCTCTGGCCTGGGCTACGCCCGGCGCCACGGCCCTCACCGTCGCGACAGTCGACGGCGACCCGGCCAAGGCGGCCCTGTTCGCCTACGAGAAAGGGGCATGGCTGCCCTCCGCCGAACGCGCACCGGCCCGATGCGTCGGATGCTTTGTCCAGCCCGGAACGACACCTAACGACGAGGCCCGCGACCTGCTCGACGCCGCGATCCAGTGGACGCTCGGAAGGAGGGATTTCTGATGAACCGCATCCCTTCCAGCCACATGCACCACGATCCTTCTGGAGAGACCATGAACGCTCAACTCCCTGCACGCCGGCCCTGGTATGCCGTGATCGCGCCGTGTTCAATCGCGGTGTACGCCACCCTGGTGTCGATGCTCGCCACAGTTCTCTGTCACGTCGCGGCAGGTGCGGGCCTGTACCTCAGGCCAAGTGTGACAAGCCTCGCCTGCCCGGCCACGTCCGCGCAGGCGGCGGCCCTGGATGGACTGGTTGCGAGTCCTGCCACGGACACCGACGGCGACGGCTACACCGACCTGCAGGAACTCATCGCGGGGTCCGCCATGGACGATGGCGGCGCGACACCCGCCAAGATCAACCTTGCCCTGGCTCTGGCCAACGGCAGGACGGCGGACAACGTCACTATTCCGGCAGGAACCGGACTGCCGGTGGCCGGCGCCAATGGTACGCCGGACTTCGACGAGTACCTGGCGATGCTTCCCGCCGCGCCCACCGCAGTGCCCACGGTGTACCCCAGCCTGTCTCCGACGGTCGAGGCGACGTTCGAGCCGGAACTCGCGGCCTTGGCGCACAGCCTGGAGTTCAGCCCGGTCCGCATCTTCGAGTGGGTCTACAACAATATCGAGTTTGAGGACTACGAGTTGTCGCGCAAGGGCGCCTACGCGACGTTCCTGACACGGCGAGGGAACGAGTGGGACCAGTGCAGTCTCCTAGTGGCGCTCTTGCGCCTGTCGGGGGTCCCGGCGCGGTACGTGGCCGGGCACTACTACATGAGCGCCGGTGTACCACTGGAACTGCAGACAGACCAATACCGGTGGACAAGGACCACCCGCGCAACATACGTGCTGGAGAAGACGGGGGGCGGCGACCCGGGCATTCCACCAGACGTGGCGCGACTGGAGGTCGACGGCTCAGTGTTGACCCAGCCGGTGGGAGACGCCATACCCACTGATGGCCAGTACGCCAGAAGCAAGGTCGCACCCGCGGAAGGCCCCTGTTTCTGGAGTCTCGAACTGCGCCTGACAGGTGACACCGATCCGAATGGCGCCACTTCGATCCGGCTGTACATGTCATACAAGAAAGTGGTGCTGGTGCAGGCGTGGCTGAGCGTTTCGCCCGAGCACCGGAACGCGCAGCCCGGCTTGACCGCGCCGGCGCGGCAGTGGGTCGCGCTCGCGCCGTGGTGCAAACAGTACGACGTCCGGCCGGGAGTGGACCTGTTCCACGTCACGGACGCCGAGAGCCGGCTGGTCCCGACCGTGCCGACTGACCTGGACGTGCCCTACGACTACCTGACGTACACCGGCTCAGACCTGAGCTTCGACGCGCACACGCAGCTCGACGCCGTCGAGTACTTCGAGTCGGCCGTGCAAGAGTATCTGGGCACGCAGCCGGGCAGCCACGCACTGGCTGACGTGCCGCGTCTGGCCGCGATCCGGCGCGAGGCCCTGGGCGTCCTGGCGCCAGGTTTGCCCATGGACCTGGCCGTGTGCGTGCTCTCCGGCGCCGCGTCCGATGCGACGTGCGATTCGCCGCCCACCGCGGACCAGGCCTGTTTCGACCTGGAGATTCGCCGCGCCACTCTCGCCACGCCGGCGCCGCTCCAACCCATTGCCGCCTTTGCCGGGGCGCAGATTGCGGGACGGCGGCTGACGCTGGACTTCATCGAGCCGGTCTCGAACCGGCTCCGGCCGCGGCTCCTGCTCGATGGTGCGCCGCTGTGCGCTGCGCCGGCCGACACGGGCGCCTGGTTCGACAAACCGGCGAGCCCGACGGTTCCCCTCACGTCGGCCAATGCGTTCCAGGTCTACTTCCGTTGGCATTTCTCGGGCGACAGCCTCTATGCCACACCCCTGGTGCGGCCGGCCATCCGCGCCGGCGCCATTATGAGCATTTCGGTGGATTCCCTGGCGGCGTCACCGGCCGCCGTGGCCCAGCTCAAGACGGAGATTGAAGACAGGAACGCGACCGACGCATTGAGTACGGACACAGCGGTCCGCGAAGGGTACCTGGGCCGCTGCGCCGTACTGCTATCGGAGACCTTCAACTCGCGTTTCGCCGAAGACACGCGCCGAATCGATGCGCTGATGAACGTCACGCGGCTCCACGCGGACGCGACCCACAACCTCACCCTCATCTGGACGTACCCCGGCGATCCCACCGGCGTGACCGCGGCCCAGCTCGAGAACGCCAGCGCCTTGGGCTTGGCCGCCGGTTGGCGCATCGACGCCACCTACACCCTCGCCAGCGCGTACCAACCGGACTCGCCGCTCACCACCTGCACCGACATGACCAGCCCGCTCGGGCACCTGGCCGCGATGCTGGTCGGCGGCGCCGGCTCCTACAACGAAGCGCGCATCTTCGAAGACTGGCAGGGCACACCGGCCCTGTCTACCGTGGCCGGGTTCTTCCTCGCCATTGCCGACGCCAACGGGACAGGGAACCAATTGGCGGTCTTCGGACCCGGTACGCCTGAGGCCACCATCTCGAGCGCCTTGAACGCGGCGCCACCGGGGCTGCAGATCCCGAGCACGGCCAAGACGGCCATTGTCAGCGACGTCGCCGCCGGCGCCACGGTGATCACCCCAACCCAGGTCTGCCAGATCCTCTACCCCGGCGATAGCGACCTTGCCGGCCAGGTCGCGGTCCAGTCCGACGTGCGCCTGACCGACAACCCCGCGTCGATCGGCTGGACCTTCGGCCAGTTCAACGGCGGCAAGAGCGACAAGGCGAAGGACGCGGCGGCGTGGAACATCCGCACCCAGGCGCCGTTCACCAATGCCGCCGCGCGCACCGTGCACACCGCCGGCGACCCGATTGACCTGGTCACCGGCGAGTTCTACCTCGATGAACCCGCCGACCTCGCGGCCAAGACCCGCGGCCGGCTCATGTTCGGCGTCGCGCGCTCGTACCGCAGCCAGCTCGAGTACAACGGCCCGTTCGGCTATGGCTGGGCCTGGTCGCACGCGGACAGCCTCACGGTCCGCTCCACCGAACGGTTCCTGCTCTGCACCGCCACGCGCCAGCCCATCGCGTTCAGCAAACCCTGGCTCGCGAAAGCGTTCACGTTCACCCCGGCCAACACCGGCCTCCGCAAGCCGGCCTCCATCGCGGGCGGCGAGTTCGACTTCGAAAACCTCTACGCCGGACAGCGCATCGTGATCGCAAACGGCAGCTCCGCGACCCCGGACAACGAAACGGCGTTTACCATTGCCAGCATCGAGACCGAGCCGGGCAAAGCCACGCTGTACCTGGACGAGACCACCCTGGCCGGGTCGGGGGCGCTGAACGTGATCCTCGCGCTCGAAGACCTGCGGTCCGGCGCCGGGAAGACGCTCACCTTCACGCCGGCGGGCGCCTCTTTGGCCAGCATCGCCGCGGGCGACGCCGACGCGATGAAGCACTTCAAAGCCGGCGACACGGTCCGCGTGCTGGGAGGCGCGAACAACAACAAGACCGCCGTCATCGATTCGTTCTCCGCCAACCGTTTCACGGCGTACCTCAAGTCCGGGAACGCGATCGTCGCCCAGAGCGGCGGCGCCATTCTGGTTCGGGACGAGATCCTGCCCCCGCCGGGTGTCACACTCACGCTGGCCGCGGAAACCGACCCGCTCACACCCGCCGCGTGGCGCGTCACAACCCCGGACGGTGCGGAAACCGGCTTCGACGCCGACGGGTTCCTTGTCCACAAGGCCGACTCCGACGGCAACCGGCTCACATTCGAGTACGACGCACAGGACCGCCTGATCGCCATCCATGACCCGGTCAACCGCGTGCTCAACCTCACGTACGGCGCGCCCGGCAGCGGTGCGGAGTACCACGTCGTGCAGGTCGCCGATTTCACCGGCCGCTGCGTGCGGTACGAGTACGACGCGCGCGGCGACCTGACCGCGTTCATCGACGCGCTCGAAAACACCTGGCACTACGCGTACCTGCACGACCAGGAGAACCCGCTGAACAACCACAACCTGGGCCGGCAGACCCTGCCCGATGGCGACTGGCTCGACATCGGCTACTACAAGAACGACACCGTGTCGCGCCACACCCGCACCGACGGCGCCACGTTCAACTTCCAGTACTCCTGGTACAACCGCTACGCTGAGACCTGGAACGAGGAAGGGTTCTACCGCAAGGTCTTCTACAACCCGAACTGGGACGTGATCCGCGTCGAGTCCGAGGATGGGACCCTGGAGCTGTCCGAGTACGACGCCGCGCACAACCTGACCGCGCACACCGACGACAACGGCTGCAAGACCACGTACACCTATGACGCGAGCCGCAATCTGACCTCGATCCGCGACCCGCTCGACCACACCTGGTTCTACAAGTGGGAAACGATCGCCGGCAGGTTCAACCGCCAGACCGCGCAGATCGACCCGAACGGCGTGCTCGGCCAGTTCTACTATGACAGCCTGGGCCGCCTGGCGCGCGCCGAGGCCGCGGTCAGGAAAGGCGTCACCGGTGCCGTCACCGCAGACACCAAGGAAGTCCTCTGGTCCGGCGGCACGCCCTGCACCTTCGCCTCAACCGGCAACGTCGAGCGCGGCACGGTCGAGTTCGACTACGACGCGTTCGGCAACCTGAGCGCGAAGCGCCAGTACCTGGCCGCGAGCCCGGGGGCGCACTTGACCACAACCCTGGCCTACGACCTGGACGGCATTGGCCTGGTGCGGACCGTCGACCCGAACGGCAACACCACGCACTACCTCTACGATGACCTGCGCCGCGTCGTCGCGGTCACCGACCCGGCCGGATACGTGACCCAGGCTGAGTACAATGCCGCCGACCTGCCCGTCCGCAAGGTCAGCCCGGACGGCGCCGTCACGGAACTCGAGTACGACGCGAACCGCCGCCCGGTCCGCACCATTGCCCCGAACGGCGCAATCTCGGAACTGGTCTACGGCAGCCCATTCTACACCGACCACAAGGACCGCGTTCTGGCCGAAATCGACGCGCTGGGGCGCCGCGTGGATCACGAGTACGACGCGCGCGGACTCCGCACCGCCACGGCCGACCGCAACGGCAACCTCACCGAGTTCTTCTACGACGCGGCCGGCCGCCTGGTCGAAACCGTCGACGCGCTCGGCAACTCGACACGCGTGCGCCGCGATGGCAATGGCAACATCGTCGAGAGCATCGACCCGCGCGGGAATGTCACGCGCTTCGTCTTCGACGCCGCGAACCGCCCGACGCTCCAGTACGAGGCCTGGGGCGCGCGCCGCGCCGTCCAGACCGAGTACGACGACTATGGCAACGCGACCCGCGTCAGCCGCGGCACCTGCAACTCGACCGGTGCGTTCTCCGCCTTGGACTGGACCGACTTCATCTACGACGCACGCGGCCACAGGACCCGCGAAGTCCGCAACGCCGGGTCCGCGTACCCCGCCGAACGGCGCGTCACGGAGACCGACTACGACGCGCTCGGCCGCGTTACCGAGGTCCGCGAAGGCGACGGCTCCTCGTTCCTGCGCCGCACCACGTTCGCGTACGATGTGAACGGCAACAAGACCGCCACGACCGTGTACGCCTGGGAGAACAGCGCCTGGGTCGCACAGCAGACCTCGTCTGCCACCTACGACAGCCGCAACCTCACGGCCACCGCGACCGACCCGCTCGGCCGCGGCGCCACGTTCTTCCACGACGCCGCGGGCCGCACCACCGGCGAACGCCGCGCCTACACCGACGGCGCCAACACGCAACTCTGGCAGTGGAAGCAGAACGTCTTCGACGTTATGGGCGACCCGGTCCGAACCCGCACCTTCGTGAGCGCCGAGGCGGACGGCCGCACCTCCAGCCAGACGCTCACCGGCGAGAGCTTCTTCTCCTACGACCTGCTCCGGCGCCAGACCACCGCCACCGACGCGCTCGGCAACACCACCGCCTACGTCTACGACCCCAACGGCAACCGCGTCGCCGTCGTCGCCCCTTCCGGTTCCACTCCGCCAACCTCCAACCACGAACCGCCGACTACCTACACCTGGTACGACGCCCTGAACCGCCCCATCGCGGCCCGCGACGCGCTCGGCAACTGCGCCTGGACCGAGTACGACGCCGCCGGCAACGTCACCGCCGTCATCGACGCGCTCGGGAATCGCACCCTGCGCGAGTACGCCGACGGCAACCACCTCACCGCTCAGACCGACCCGCTCGGCAGCCGCACCACGTTCGCCTACGACAGCCGCGGCCGCCAGGAAACGGTCACCGACCCGCGCAATCACACCACCACTACCGCGTACGACAACCTCGACCAGCCCATAGCGCTCAGCACCACGGTCACGGTTTACAACAGCAATGGCACGACCACACCAAATACGCCGGTCACCACCACGACCGCCTACGACGCGCTCGGCCGCGCCTCGCTCGTCACCGACCCGCGCAACACCCAGACCGAGACACGCTACAACGTCCTCGACAAACCCGTCATGGTCATCCAGGCCCGGGGCAGGGACGAGCAGACCGTCACCCGCTACGAGTACGACGCCGCCGGCCAGCTCCTGCGCGAGAAACGCGGCCTGGACAACGAGTACGACGACATCCCCGTCTCGACGGATGCGAAAGTCATCACCGCCTACGAGTACGACGCACTCGGCCGCAAGATCAGCGCCACGGTCGGCGCCGGCCTCGCCGGCGCGCTCACCACCACCTCGTCCTGGCTCGACCGCCAGCACACGCTCGTCGAGACCAGCCCGTACGGCGTCACCGCCACCACCGTGTTCGACCTGCTGGGCCGCAAGGTCCAGGCCATCGACGCGGCCGGCAACACCACCACGTTCGCGTACGACAGCCGCGGCAACCTGGTCCAGACCACCCCGCCCGCCGGCGTCCCGGACGCACCCGTCACCTACACCTACGACGCGCTGAACCGCCGGCCTTCCACCACCCAGGCCGGCGCCACCGCGTACACCGCCTACGACGAACTCGGCCGTGTTTCCGCCGAACTCGACCTCAAAGGCATCGCCACCCTGCACTACTACGACGCCGCAGGCCGCCAGGTCATGACCGTCGCCGCCGCCGACACCGCCGACGAGGCCACGACCAAGTTCCAGTATGACGCGAACGGCAACCTCCTCAAAGTCATCGACGCCAACCACACCAACGCCACCACACTCGGGGTCGCCGACTCCGAGGTCGCCATCACCACCTACGCCTACGACGAACTCAACCGCCGCTGGAAGGAAACCGACCCGGACGCGAACTACCAGACCGTAACGTACGACGCGGCCGGCAATCCGGTTGAAACCCGACTGCGCAGCGGTAGAGTCATTACCCGGGTGTTCGACGCGCTGAACCGCGTCACGGACGTGCGCGAGGGCGCGACGTCATTGCAGGAGTTCGGCTACGACCGGCAGTCGCGCATGACGTTCGCCACGGACTACAACGCGGACGTGCCCAGCGGCGAGCGACGCACGCACACCGTCGAGTTCACCTACGATTTTGCCGGACGCACCACGCACGAGGCGCAAAGCGACGAGGTGTATTCTGGCTCGCGGGGACTCGGACCTTTGGGACCGCGTCATGTGAACACGGCGTATTCCGCGCCGGGCACGGCGGGCAGCGGCCTGAGCCTGAAAGTCACGCAGACCTGGCCGTCTGGCGGGCGCGTTTGGGAGCGCCGCTCGGACACGGCCGGGCGGCTCTGCGGGATCAAGGACATGAGCACGAACAACCTCGCGACCGAGTGGACCACGTTCGACGGCCTGAACCGGCCGGGTGCGGAGTCCGCGTTCAACACGACCGGCGCCGGTGTGCTCAGCACCGGGTTCACGTACGATGCACGGGGCCGTGAGTCCAGTCGCGTGACCGCGGCAACTGCCGGCGGTGCCACGCTGTTCGGCGGCCTGACCGGGTATGACGCGAACGGGAACATCGCTTCCGAACAGCTCTCGGGTACGGCCGTACCCGCCGCCGCCGGCGCGACGCGCAGTCTGGGCTACACGCACGACGACCTCGACCGCCTGACCCTGCAGGACAGGCCAGCCGGCGAAACGGACCCGGTGTGGCAGTACGACCCGGTCGGCAACTGGACGTACACGAACGAGTACTGGGGGGGCGAAACCCGCACGGTCAACGCGGAGAACGAGTACACCAGCCTGGCGCAAGGCACGCCCCAGTACGATGCCTGCGGAAACCTGACCTCGTTGACGTTCACCCCGGGCAGCCCCCAGCGTTTCGTCTATGACTGGGCCAATCGCCTGATCCTGGTCACGGACGCGCTGAATCATCTCGTGGCAGCCTACACGTATGACGCGTTGAACCGGCGCATCACCACGAAGCGGGCCTCCGGCGTGGTCACGACCTGGGCCTATGACGGGGCAAACCTCGTGCAGGAGTACACGTACACCACGCTGGTCCGCACCTGGCTGTACGGCGCCGGCATCGACCAGCCCGAAGTCATGATCGCCGAACCGTCCGGCGCCCGCTACTACTACCTGCGCGACCGCCGCAACTCCGTCGTCGCACTCGCCAACGCCGCCGGTGCTATCGTCGAGTCCTACGACTACACCCCGTTCGGCATCATGACGATGCGCAACGCCAGTGGCGCGGTGATCACGAACTCCGCCTGCAGCAATCCCTTCGGCTTCACCGGCCGCCAGTGGGACGCCGAGTCCCGCCTCTGGTATTACCGCAACCGCATGTACTCGCCCGTCCTCGGCCGCTTCCTCCAGCGCGACCCGTCGGGGTTTGTCGATGGGTACAATCTCTACGCCTATGTCACCAATAACCCACTCAGGTTCACCGATCCGATGGGGCTCGATCCGCAGACGGTCATGAACGTGGGGATCTTCTTCGACGGCACGTGCAACCGCAAAGGGTTCCCACGACAGTTCGGCGCCGATACAAATGTGGCGATCCTGAGCGACATGTACCTCAGCGCCGGCGGCCGGCAGATCTACGAAAGAGGCGTTGGCACCGCGGTATTGAACCTGTTTGGCCACACCTTCAGCAATCCCCTGGATCTGGTGGCCGGCGGCCTGATGGGGTATGGCGGCCAGGCGAGAGTTGAAAGCGCGTACGCCCAACTGGCCGCGATATACCGCGCCAATCCTGGCGCCCAGATCAACGTGGATGTTTTCGGGTTCAGTCGTGGCGCGGCCGAGACCCGTGACTTCGCCAACTACGTCTATGCCCACGGCGACCCGACGCAATGGCAATCACGGTTTCTTCTCCCTGACCGCACTGCTGGCACGCCACCTGCCATCCGGTTCATGGGGATATTCGACACGGTGCCGTCGTTCGGCATCCCCGGGAATGCTTTGGACTTCGGCCTGGACCTGGAGATTCCATCCAACGTGGGATCGGTGCGGCACGCCATCGCCCAGAACGAACTGCGCCCGTTCTTCCCACTGGCGTCAGTTCTTCCCTATGAGGGTTACGTCGATCCTGCGGGCCGCATTGTCGAGAGGTTCTTCCCGGGCGTTCACTCGGACGAGGGTGGGGGCTACCCGGACAACAACCTGGCATCGCGTCAGGCCATGGACTGGGTCGCGTCAGAAGCATTGGCGGCGGGTGCGCCACTTGGCCCCGTCCCGGCGGCAGCGTACCAGGACAATGGTGGCCCGCTATACCACGATTCACGGTACTTCCCGGACAAGGTCCGCAACCTGCTGCAAAGCGCTGTTGGGCTCACGCCGCACCGTGCGGTCAACTACTATCCCCACTCTACCGGACGCCAGGTTCTGGACTGGGTCACACTGCCCCTTGCGGCGTTGCAGATGGTAGCGACCCTGGGAGGGGAACTCGCCGCGGCCGTGCCGCGCTCGATCCTGGGTGCCGTCGGCCTGGACGCCAAGGCATGGGCGAGCGCGCTCCCGTCCTATCCGCATCAAGCACTCGATACACAATCATACCAGTCGGTCGCGCCAGACTCTGACGGACTCTCGCGGTTCAACCAAACCACGCTCTACTCTGGACACAGTCTGGACGTGGACATGGGTACTGGCGACGTCCGATACCAACCCTACGGGTTCTCGGTCTCCGGCGGCCAGAGTGCGCCGTTCTCTACCGTCCGTCGGCCCGCGTACGGTCGGGGCACCATGACTAGCATGCCGGTCCCGACAGACACGGTGCGAGGGTTCTTCAAGTAGTCTTCTACGAACAGTCAGGAGGCCCATTCCATGTTCCGCGCCACCACTGTCAGTCTTGTTCTTCTGCTCGCTTGCAACGGCTGCGTTGCACCGCACTACAGCGTCGTACTGGAAAATGCTACCGCTCTGTGGCTTCGTCCAGCGCGTGTCACCTACGAGGACTATCATTCTGGCAACGGTGGGCTCGGACCGAGACTGATTCGCAAAGATGGCTCATGTTTTGCCTCCGCGCGGCTAGACGAGCCGATCTACGCACCCATCCCCGAACTCGCCGTGATCGAGTACAAGACGGACGACGGCGTACTGCACCGGACGGTGGTCGAGGTGGGCCCGGTGGTCAAGGGCAAGGCCATCAACGGAGGCCAACTGATCTTCACCATTGAGGACATCGACAAGGTCGCGGTGCGGTTTGAGACCGACCGGGACTTGCGCGAAGAAGCTGACCGCCAGCGCCAGGAGTGCAAGCGATACCGTGAGCGGCAAGAGGCGGCGGCGCCGCCGGTTCCAGTTCCGGGCCAAGGCCCGCCATCAACGACACCAGCGAAGGGCTCCGGCCAGTGAGCGACGGACAAGGAAGGCCCCTCATGACCTCAATGTCACGATGCTGGATGACGGTGGCCGCAACCGTCGTGCTCTGTGGGTGTGTGGCGTTCCCCCCGGCGTATGAGGTGCACCTGACCAACCGCACGGGCGCGGACGTGTCCGACGCGTGCGTTTGGTACAGCACGTTCCACACCCGTCCAACCCCGGTCCTGGCACCGGGTCAGACCGTAACCGAACGCGTCTCGCGTTCCATCCCGGCCCGGGCCATCGTCGAGTTCCGAACGGCGGACGGGGCCCGGCACCGCCTGGTGGTCAATCTCGCCGACCCGGTCTACGGCGACGCCTACTACCGTGGCGCGCCGGAACCACGCATCGGTGGCGCCACACTCGAGTTCACGGTCCGCGACCTGGACACCGCCGAGGTGCAATTCCGGCCTGGTCCTTGACGCCATCACGACAAGGTTAGCCTGTCCCTTTGATGCGCGCTACGAGTACGACGCCGCCGGCCAGCTCCTGTATGAGAAGCGCGGCCTGGACAACGAGTACGACGACATCCCCGTCTCGACGGATGCGAAAGTCATCACCGCCTACGAGTACGACGCACTCGGCCGCAAGGTCCGCGCCACGGTCGGCGTTGGCATGACGGGTGCGCTCGCCACCAACTGGGCCTTCCTCGACCGCCAGCACACGCTCGTCGAGACCAGCCCGTACGGCGTCACCGCCACCACCGTATTCGACCTGTTGGGCCGCAAGGTCCAGACCCTCGACGCCGCCGGCAACACCACCACGTTCGCGTACGACGAACGCGGCAACCTCCACCAGACCACGCCACCCGACGGCGTCCCGAACGCACCGGTGGACTATACCTACGACGCACTCAACCGCCGCATCGCCACCACCCAAGCACGCGGCACCGCGGACGAGGTCAGCGCCCACACCGCGTACGACGAACTCGGCCGCGTCAGCGCCGAGCTCGACTTCAAAGGCATCGCCACGCTCCACTACTACGACGCCGTCGGTCACCAGATCATGACCGTCGCCGCCGCCGACACCGCCGACGAGGCCACCACCAAGTTCCAGTACGACGCCAACGGCAACCTCACCAAGGTCATCGACGCCAACCACACCAACGCCACCACGCTCGGGGTCGCCGACGCCCGACCTCAACTGAGGGGTCTGCGTAATATTGTCCATTGCGTACAAGCATGTTATATTATTTGATTATGCTCAGTTGTAGGCTTAAATCGTTTATGGTGAGCACGCGGGAACTATGGCGTCAGAATTATGGCTTCCGTAAGTTCTTCTAGGTAAGTAATATACGCTT
>MHBL01000397.1 GCA_001803235.1 Lentisphaerae bacterium RIFOXYA12_64_32 | reverse complement strand
GGACTCAGGCACAATGCACGCTGACGGCGCCCGCCCCTGCGGAAGTGACATGCGCCCCCCGGGCGGGGCAACGCAGTTCGGTAGGTGTTGCCCCGCCCGGCCTGGCCCCTTGAATTCGGAGAACTCACCGGGACGCGCAAGATGCTCCCCCAGGCTTGTGGACAGGGGGTGAACCGGTTCCTGCGCGGGCGGCGTTCGCCGCCTTGGTCCAGTCGCGCAGCACGGCGGCGTCCTGGAGGAACTGGTCGGGGCTGTCGTTGAGGAAGAACTCGAGCAGGGCCCAGTGCGTGCGGCCGGTGGTGGCGGCGAGTTGGATGGTGGGTTGCCAGAGTTCGGCGCCCTGGATGAGCGGGCAGCGTTCGCGCTTTCCGCCGATGTCACGCCAGAAGAATACGTGCAGGTTGGCGAGTGTGGGCAGCCAGGTGCGGAGTTCGCCGATGCACGCCTCAATCGTCTTGCCACCAGGCGGCTGCCAGTATGGGAAGACGTTGGGGTTGTTCAGGGCGCCGAACATGGTCTGGGCCGACTCAAGCGTGTCGGTCAGGGTGTGGCCGTGGTATTCGCAGGCGACGGTGACGCCTTCGGTGCCGGCGAGCTCGCCGATGCGGTCCAGATCGCGGCATACGGCGTCGCGGTACTCGGCGTCAGCGTCTGCCGAGCCTTTATTGCCGCACCAGACGCGAATGCACGGCGCCTCGAGTGTCTTCGCTGTCTTGAGCACGTCGGCGAACGACAGACCTTCCTTCTCGCTCTCCCCGGCGCGGTAGTACGAGCCGTACGAACTGATCCTCAGTCCCGCGTCGACGGTCAAGGTGCGCACGGCGCGGGCCACCGCAACGTTGCCGTGCGGGACGTGTACGTCGCCGCCCCACTCGATACCGTCAATGCCGGCCTTGGCGGCCAGCACGGCGAGTTCGGCGGGCGTGAGTTTTCTGAAGCTGATCGAGCAGAGCCCGGTAAGAAGCATGGGGGGGGGCCTTTCCTGGCGGTGTCTGAGGCGCGGTGATCTATACGACGTATACGACTCATACGACTCATAATGGCCTGGCGGCCGGCGGGGCAACCTGCCAGAGATGCTGGCGGGGTTGCGCCTCATCGGCGAAGTGCGGGGCGGTGCTTGAGACACGGACCAGCGCCCCGGTCGGGCACACGCCGTCGGCGCTGTGCGTGCGGTCCACGCCGCAGCGGCGCGGGCAGTGGTCGCAGGCACGCAGGCGTACCGAAGGCGTCTCGGCGCGCTGGGCCAGTTCGCCGGTGTTCCGGAGTGCGAGGTAGACGGGAATCATGGGCGGCGCGGCACGCCGGTGCTACTTGGCGTACCAGGAACCGTCCTCGCGTTGGAGCATGACGCCCGGGGTTGCGGACTCCGCAATCTTCTTGGCGCGTTCGGTTCCGACTTTGTCCGCGCCGGCACCGGTCTTGGCGCCGATGGCGGCGTAGACCAGCTTGCGGTCGGCGTTCTCGGCCTCGACCACTTTCCGGGCCGCGTCGTCAGCCGCCTCAGGCTTGACGATCTCAAGCAACCCGACGCGGTTCTCACCCACGACCTTCTGTGTCTTCAGCGCTGCAACCTGGGCGATGCGCTCCTTCATTCGTTCCTGGATGGCGGCCATGTCCTGGGCGAACAGGCTTCCGCAGGTGAGCAGGAAAGCCGCGAGGGATGTGAGACGAACCAGAGTTCTCATGGTATGCAGACTCCTCTTTTGCAGACGCTTACTTGGTCGCTGGCGCCGGCGGGTTGATCGTCGGGTCCGCTTTGTCCAGATCGCCGAAGAAGTTATCCAGTTCCTTGGCGACACGAACGTTGACGTCGATCGTGATGTGGATAGGCTTGACCTCCACCGGGTCGGTCTTGACCTTGATGCATCCCGGGCTGAGTCCCGCCACCATGAGCATGGCAAGAAGTGCTTTCTTCATTGTTTCGTACCCCCTGTGTCGCGTCACGGCGGCATCTGTTGGTTCTGACGTACGTTAATGGCCGATTATTCAAGCATACTCAGAAACCGCCGATTCGCAAGCCCACGTTGATTGCTTCTTCGATGGCGCCGTTGATGTTGACGTCAAGCCGGACCGGGATTTTGCTCTTGACCGACTCGCCCGCCAGCGACAGCTTCGCGCCGGGGGTTCCCGCCTTCTTGCCGGTGAAGTCGAGCCGGAACATGTCCAGGCGGAAATCCTGCAATGCTTCCTCGGCCTGCTTGAGTTGGGCATAGTTCGGGTCGTTGGGCGGCACACCGCCGGTGAGGAACCCGGCATTGGCGAGTTGGAGCCGACCCTCGCGGCCAGGAATGCTGTAGAGGTAACCCGCGCTGTAGGTAAAACGGCCGTTCCGGAACGAGATGGGGAGCTTGCCGTGCAGCACGCCGCTGCCTTTGCCGGTGAAACCCTTGACCAACGACAGGGCCTGGATCAGGTCCACGCGTTCGGCGAACAGGGTGATGTCGAACTCCGGTTGGTACGGGTTGAAGGTGAACGCCTCCGAGTGCACGGTGCCGCCGCACCAGTTCATTTCACAGTGTTCCACGAACAGCGACTGCCACGACTCGGTCTGGAACACGAGCCGGCCCCCCTCGACCGGCATATCGGATGCTTTGGCCGATTCGAAGCGGATCTCCTGGTGCGGCTTGGAGCGAAGGGCGATGATATCTTCGAATGCCAGGTCTGTGGCGATCCCCGTGATCTGAAGCTTCTTCGCGTCCCAGCGCAGTTCGCCGCCGGTCAAGGCCACCGCGACCGGGGTGCGGAGTCCGTCGTCGTCGTAGTTCATTTCGCCGGTGACGCTGACTTGGCCGCTCAGCGTGAGGCCGCTCAGGCTGGACGCCAGGCGTGGCGGCAGGTCGCCGCCGGTGAGATGCACCTGCGGGCTCTCGTACCTGACGTGGGCGCGCAGTCCGTCGGACCAGTCGAGCAGTTCCCAGACCTTGACGGGGACCTGGGGTGTTTTCACGTCCAGTGTTCCTTCGGAGCGCAGCGTATTGCCTTCGACGGCGCACGTTGCATGGAACGCGGTTGCCTCGACGGGGCCGAAACGGACTGCGCCCATGTCGATCCGCCCGGGCAGTGCGTTGTCAACGGCGCGGGCGAAGCCCTTTTCCGGCATCCACTCAAACGGCAGGTTTATCGCGATGTCCTTGCCTTCGACATCCGCTCCGACGCGGTAATCGGCACTCGTCAACGCCAGCGTGCCGCTGACGACAAGTGTATTCAGTTGAAACGGCAGGTTCATCGTGATGTCTTTGCATTCGATATCCGTGCCGACACGGCACTCGGCGCCTGTCAACTCCAGCTTCCCGGTTGCCGCCAGCGTGTTCAGTACGGTGCGCCAGTCGGGTGCGGTGTTGGCGTCCGGTCCCGACGAGGGCAGGGGAAGGCGCAGGGGCGCGGTCTCTACAGTGCCTCGTCCGCGGCCGAACGACACCTGCGCCGTGTCGTACTCGCCCTTGCCGTCGCGCAGGGACAAACCGACCTTCACCACAGCCGCCTCGGGCGTGCCGCTGAGTTCGGCCGTGAGGGTAAGGGCAGCGGCAGCCTTGCCGCCGGGGAAAGCCAGTGTGTGCGTCTGCTCGGGCAGAGTCACGCGGCAGGTGCCGTCCCACGGGCGGCCCTCGGATTGGGACACATCAATACTCCATTCGACGGGCTGCGGCGCGTCGTCCAGCTTGACGAGGACGGCAGACTTTGCCAGCGCGAACGCGGGCAGGACTGACGCGGTTCCGGTTGCTGTGAACGCCGGGTTCGGTGCGCGGTGGAACCGGCCCTTGCAGGTGGCGGCGCTCAGTCCGTACGACGCCGGGGACGGCTGCAGTTCCCAGCGCGTGTCGAACTCGACATCGTTCGGGGTCCCGCTCATTTCCGCGGTGCCGGCGTTGATGTGGACGCCGCTCGCCGTCGTGGGGCCGAGAACGAGTCTCACCTTGGCGGACGGTGTCTTGCCCGTCTCATCCACGGCGAAGGTGGTCTGCAGGCTGACGCTGCCGCGGACATCCGTGCCGATGCGGAACGGGACATCAGCGGCGCTGAGTTCGCCCGCGCGGCCCTGCCATTGTGCATCGAACGCCAGCGGTCCGACCGTGGCGGCACCGGATAGCAGCAGGACCTGGTCGCCGTGACAGCGGATGGTGGCGGATGTCGGATCAGCGCCGGACTCCAGGTTGACGCGGAGTTCGCGCAACCGGCCCTGGCTGGTGTCATACTCGGCGCGGACATTGAACGCCGTCAGTTCCGCCGTGAGGTCGTGCAGTTGCCACTCACGGAGAGTGAGGGTTGCCGTACCGCGGACCAAGGCCGCCAGGCCGGTGAGTTCGGCAGGCAACGCGACGCCGGCCACCGGCAGCCACGGCAACCAGTCCTGGATCTGGACGCGTTTCCAGTCAAGCATTACGGACGCGGACTGGTCCTCGAGAGAAATCTGTGCTTCGGCGCTGATCGGGCTGCCGAACGGGGCGAGCGTGGCATCCACCGTGATCGGTCGGCCTGGGTTGAGCTGGACCGTGGCGGAGAAGGGGGCCGTGAGTTCTTCCGTGCCGTGGACGACACGGACCTGCGAACTCCGCACCGTGATGAGCCGGCAGAAATCGGGTAGTGCAGGGGGGACGGGTGTCCGCGTTCCGGAAGGTGGGGGCCCCAATTCTGACGGCTCGCGGGGCCGCTCGCCCTCCAACGCCGGCGCTGCCGCGGAAACGCTGGGGGGCGAGCGGCCTTGCGAGCTGTCCCCCTGGGTCGGTTGCGGCGCGAGAGCGACGCCAGCCAGGTAGTACTCCGGTCTGGCGTTGCGGTTGCGGGCTGCGGCTGTGGGTACCTCGGAGGCGCTGAACGCGTTCGCCATCCGGCGCAGGGTCTCTTCGCCCACCACGCGCCACGCACCGTTGTCGTTGCGGACCGTGCACGTAAGGCCGGTGATGTGGATTTCGTCGACTCGGCCCTGGCGCAGGAGTGCCGGCTGGTACACGAGTCGTGCGGACTCCGCGGTCAGGGTGTCCTTGCCCTCGCCGATGACGATCGGCCCGAACGTGGCCGAGTTCCAGGAGACGCCCTGGACTGCGACCTTGACGTTCTCGATACCGCGCTTCGCGAGCTCTCGGCGGATGGCTGGTTCCAGGACCCGCGGCAGGCAGACGAGAGCAGCGCAGATGGCGAGGATGAGCAGAATGAAGCCGATGACGAGCAGGCGCCAGGTCCAGCGGAAGATGGCTTTTACCAGTGGCTTGGGCATGGCGTCGGTTCAGCCCGCGAGACGCGGGCGCTCCAGGGTACACCGTTTTTCGACCTGTGCAAGCAGCGGATTAAGCCCCGCCACTATCCGACAGTACCGCGGGCGGCCCTCCGCCCGCTGCACGGCACGCACGTAGCGCTAAGACTCGGATGGCGGGCGGAGGGCCGCCCGCGGTACTGTCGGTCAGGCAAGGCGGTCTGGGCTGGCACCGCGACCTACCCGGCGTCACTCTGCTTGCACCGGTCGCCTCTTTTTCTGAACACTGGAGCAGCTCTGATCGCCCGTCGTTGGGGCCTACACGAGCCGCGGTTCCTCGCGCGGAGAAATCCCGTCGGGGTCGTTGACCTTCGCCCCGACGGGCGCGGGGATGCGATTCGAGGCCAGCAACGGATCATTCGTTTCTTGCATCCATTTCGCCAGGCGGGCACGCAGGTTGGCGAGCACGCTGGCGCAGCGCGGTTCGCCGGCGAGGTTGTGCGTTTCATCTGGGTCCAGGACCAGGTCGAACAAGGCTTCCTCGGCTGGGGCGATGTCGGCCCAGCCATGGTTCATCCAGACTGTCTTGCTCAAGCCGTCGTCGCAGTTGGGCAGGACGGGGCGTGTTCGGCCGTCGTAGCGCCGGATGTACTTCCACTGGCGGGTACGCACGGCCCGCATGGGTTCGTAGGCGGCGTGGTAGTTGACTTCTGTAAAGATTTCGTCCTGAACCTCGGCTTTCTCGCCGCGCACGAGTGGCAGGAACGACGTGCCCTCGAGCCAGGCCGGCGGCGTGATGCCGAGCAGTTCGCAGAGCGTCGGGAATATATCGATCTGACTGACCATGCCGTCGACGACCTTGCCGCCGGTGAATCCGCCCGGACCGCGCAGGATGAGCATGACGCCGGTGCCGCTGTCGGTCAGATTGCACTTCATGCGCGGGAACGCGATGCCGTGGTCGGTGGTGTTGATGACCAGCGTGTTGTCCGCCAGGCCGTTGCGCTCCAGGGCGTCGAGAATCATTCCGACCTTGCGGTCATAGATGCGGGCGCTCGCCTTGTAGCGCGCCATGTCTTCGCGGACTTCCGGCGTGTCGGGCAGTGGGGCTGGGGGCAGGCAGTTGGTCGGGGGATCGTCCGCGCCGACCGGCGGGAACTCGCGGTGTGTCTCGAAGAAGCCGACCGAGAGGAAGAACGGCTGCGACGGTGGGTTGGCGAGAAACTCGCATGCTTTTTCGTGCGCGACCGCTGGTGGGCCAAGGAACCGGTGGTAACCGATGATGGCGGTGGGCGCGTCCGGGCCGTGCGCGATGTGCTGGACTCCGGCCAGGGCCGAGGTGTAGCCGGCGGCGTGCAGGGTGTGGATGATGTGGTGCCGGTAGTCGGTCATGCTGAAGCCACGGTGCGCGAGCCCGATCATCCCGTTGCTGTGCGCGGACTGGCCGGTCAGCAGGCAGGCGCGGCTGGGCGAGCAGGTCGGGTTGGCGCAGAACGCCTGGCGGAACAGCACCCCGCTGTCCGCGAGGCGCTGCATGTTGGGCGTGGCGACCGCATGGCCGTATGGCTGGATGTATCGGCCGGTATCGTGCGAGTGCAGGTAAATGATGTTCGGTGGTCGCATGCGCGTTGCTCCTTCTTTCGACCCGTGCGGGCGAGCGCACGGTGGCTCGGCGCGTCCCGCGCCGAAGCGGGGTGCTCTGGCCGGGCCTGTCCGCCGACATGTCCGCCATAGCCAGAGCGACGGCGGAAGCTGCCCGGGCGAAGGCGGTTCCCCGGCCGGGGGCCTCGGGCCGGGACGGCCCCGAGCACCCTGCCGCGGTCCCGGAGGTCCCGCGCCACTGCCGTTCTGCCCGTCGTGCCTCAAGATACGTCCAAGGATGGCGACCGGCAACTCGGTTGGGGGCGTGCGGACGGCGCCGGCTCGATCACTGTCGCGGGTCGGACTCCGCCCTGCGGAGCACGGAGGGGACCAGGCCCAGGGCGATCACCAGCAGCACGATCATGCCGCCGAACGCGAGGACGAGTGAGTCGTAGGCGGTCAGGGTCTGGCCGAATGCCGTCCATGTGTCGTTGAGCAGGCCGAGCTTCAGCGCCATGGCAATGACGAGGCCGGAGAGCGCGCCCCCGCCTTGGAGCAAGGCGTTGCAGATGGCCGTGGACAGGGATTTGTTCTCCGGCGGAATGAGCGCCAGCATTTCGGTGGAAATGGCGACGGACGATGCCGCGGTCACGAAACCGAATCCGAAATGGAGCACCCCCAGCGCGATGGGCATCAGGTCGCCCATGACGCCGCGCGCCAGGAATGCGAGCATGAACGCGCCGAAGCCGAAGTGACAGAAAAGGAAGACGATTTTTGTGCCGCGCCGGTCGATGGCGCGTCCGCCGAGATAGTAGCCGACGACCGAGCCGATCATGGTCATGTTGGCGAGCCAGACAACCTGGCGATCGCCGAAATGCAGGACTTGCTTCTCGATCAGAGCGAAAACCGGCAGCATGCCGCCGGTGAACAGGCGCAGCAGGAACACGTAGGCGCAGAACGAGGCGTACCCCGGGGTGCGCAGCACGCAACCGAGCAGGTCGCGCACCGGCGCCGTGGCGGGCGGTGGTTGCTCCAGTTCCGGGATGGGGCGGTAGAAGATGATGCGCAGAAAGAGTCCGAACGCGACGGCGGCCAGAACGCACTGGAAGCGCCCCGGGGTGGAGTTTGCGCTCAGGACCAGCGATGAGCAGGCGACGAAGATGGTTCCGGTCATCTGCCAGGAGAATCGGAGCTTGCCGAAGAAACTGCCGCGTTCGGCCGCCGGCACGATGGGACTCAGGATGGCGAACCAGCCGGCCGTGAAGAGGGTGAACCCGACGGCATACAGGACCAGGCCCAGGACCGCGAGCAGTTCGGCGGTGAACGTGGCCACGAAGAAGCCACTCCCGGCCAGGGCGACGAACCCGGCCAGAGTGAGAAGCAGTCCCAGCGAACCAAGCCGCTTCTTGCCCCAGCGATCGCAGGCGATTGCGGCCGGGATCAGGAGCAGGCCGGTCGTCAGTTCCGGGATTGCCAGATAGGCGACGATGCGCACCGGGCTGAGGTGCAGGGCCCGCAGGTAGAGCAGTACCACGCCGTGCGTGAGGACCACCAGGGCGAGGCAGCCGCAGCACTGCGCCAGGATGACGTTGCGGATGGCGGCACGACGGTCCTGCGGCGTCAGGCCGCCGGTCGAACCCGGGGCGGACGGGGCAGATTGTGCGTTGGTGGTTGTGCTCATGCCATGTGGTGACGGGGTTGACCGCCGTGTTCCCGGCGTGAATCGTCCAGCTTAAGGGCTCAAGGGGTCAGTGTCAAACACGCGCGGGGGGGCAAGGTAATGCGTCAGAAGCTGTGAAAAAATCGCCAGTGGCCTGAACGTGGCCTTGTGGCC
>MHBL01000396.1 GCA_001803235.1 Lentisphaerae bacterium RIFOXYA12_64_32 | reverse complement strand
TGGCTCGGCGCGTCCCGCGCCGAAGCAGGGTACTCGGGCCGGTCCCCGACCGAGGACCTCGGGCCGGGACGGCCCCGAGTACTCTGCTGCGGTCCCGGAGGTCCCGCGCCACTGCGAGCCACGCAGTTCGGCCCGTACACGCACAAACGCCGGCCGCAGTTCATCAACACGACGTGGTTCGTCGCGCTCCCGGCGCAGATTGCCGAGGCCGTCCAGCGCGCCGATGCGGCGAAGGTCCCGGCGCGCCTGAGCCGCTGCCGCGCGTTCGAGTGGCGCACGCACGCGAACCGGCGCGTGCGGTCGCGCTGGGCGCCGGTAAACGCAAGTTGTGCGTGCCGCTGCGCAACCTCGAACTGGACCAGGAGGAACGCCTGGAGTTGGTCCGCGCCGAGTGTCTGCAAGGAGCGGTACAGCGCCGAGTCCACGGCCCGCAACCTGGTTGAAGGCCGAGCGCACGTGGCGCGACGGCGACACGGTCGAGATCGACATGCCGGCAAAACTGGCGGTGACCGTCTGGCCGCGCACCGGCAGCGTGACCGTGGACCGCGGCCCACTCAGCTATTCGGTGCGGATCGAGGAGGACTGGCATCGCGCCGGCGGCACGGACACGTGGCCGGAGTGGGAAGTCTTCCCGAAGAGCCCGTGGAACTACGGCCTCGCGATTGACCGCGCCGACCCGGTTGCCAGCTTGGAGGTCAAGGAGAAGCCAGTCTCCACCACGCAGCCGTGGACGCTTGACGCTGTGCCGATCGAGATCACGGCTCACGCGCGACGCATCCCGAACTGGCGCATCGAGGACAACACGGTCCAGGCGCTGCGGCAGAGCCCGGTCAGGTCAGATCAGCCCGAGGAAACGATCCGCATGGTGCCACTCGGCTGTGCACGCTTGCGTATGTCCTGTTTACCGGTGATCGACAACGGCCCGGATGCGCGGGAGTGGTGAGGGGGAGGCGGGGCTCTGCCCCTGCGCCCCGCCAAAGGGACTCGTCCCTTTGGAATCCCGTGGGCCGCCCAAGGGTGCCAGGCCTCACCGCGCCACCGCCGCGTCTGCGGGAGTTCACGTCGCTCGCCTCGGTGAGGGCCTGGGGGGCGCCTCGCGCGGGTGGAGGGATCGGCGGGATACCTCACCCATGCGATGCGGTGTTCGGGATCGGGCCTACTTCTTCTGCGCGGCCCGGAAGGCGGCGCCCAGGCGGGCCAGACCAGCCGACGCGTCCAGCCGCCCGATCTGCGCTTCGATGAAAACCAGCCGAGCGGTTTCCTTCTGCGCCAGGGTCAGGGCGCGGTCCAGTTCCCCCTCGGTGGTCACTTTCATACACACGGCGTTCTTGCCGAAGACCTCCGGAAGTTTGGCGTAGGACCAGCGCTGGATGTCGTTGTAAGGGCCGTCCTCATGCAGCACCCGTTCCACGAGATAGCCGTCGTTGTTCACCAGCAGGATGATGGCCGGGCAGCCATGGCGCATCAACGTGGAGACTTCCTGCGCGGTCATCTGGAACGCACCGTCACCGGCGAGTACCACGGCGCGTTTGCCCGGGCAAGCCAGGGAGACGCCCAGTGCGGCGGGTGTGCAGTAACCGATGGAGGCATAGAAGACCTGCACGATGAAGTTCTTGGCTTCTTCCACGTGGAAATCCGCGGCGGCGCAGAAGGCGTCTCCGGGTTCGGCCAGCAGAACCATCCGATCATCAAGGAAGCAGTCGACCCGCTCGTAGAAGCGCGCCGCTGTCAGCGGCGCGCCGTCCACAGGCTGGAAGGCCACTCGGGGGCGGTACGGCTCGGCCGGGTGGGAGGCCAGGTAGGAACGCGGCTTGGCCGCGGCCGCGAGCGCCTGCACAAAGTCGCCCAGTTGAATGCCATGGTAGTAATGACTGCGAATCTGCACCTGCCCCCCTCCTGCACCGACCAGATTGCGGGGGTCGAGGCGGACGCTGAACATGCCGGTGTCGATGTCTGTCATCCAGACGCCAAACGACAGGAGGCAGTCCGCCGACTCCACCTGTTGGCGAACAACCGGCCGGCTCCAGTTCCCTTGGTAGAGCCCAATGAACTGGGGATGGAGCTCGGGCAGCACCGACTTGCTGCTCAACATCGCGGCGAAGGGCAGTTCCAGCCACTCGACCAGTCCCAGGACCTCGCTCCCGAGTCGGAGCCTGGAGACTTCGGCGCCCACCAGCACCACGGGATGCTTCGCCTTGCCCAGCAGCGCAACGACCTCTTCCACGCACTCCCGCAGGCTGTCCGGATCCGACCGCGGCATCGGAGGGGGGGGGACCTGTGCGCGGTTCGCGCACGTGCGGCGCGCCATGTCCGCGGGCAACTCCAGATACACCGGCCGCCGCTCCGCCACGCACCGGCTCAGGACACGGTCAATCTGCTCCGGCGCAGTGTCGGGATCGTCGAGGATGGCCGCATCCACCGTTACCTTGCCGAAGATCTCGTATTGGAGGCGGTAGTTGGCGACGAGGTGGTGCACCAGCGCGCCCGACTGACGCCGTCCGGTCGGGGGCGCGCCGGACACGAGAACCAGCGGCACGCGTTCCGCGTAGGCGCCTGCCACCGCATTGAGGATGCTGAGTCCGCCCACCCCGTAGGTCACCGTCGCCGCGCCGATTCCCTTCATCCGCGCATAGCCGTCCGCCGCATAGCCGGCGTTCAGTTCATTGCACGTCCCCACCCATTGCAGCGGGCTGGCCACCACCTGGTCGAGGAAGTCCAGCACATAGTCGCCCGGGACTCCGAACATGTGTGCGACACCGATGTCCTGCAGGCGACCGATCAGGTACTGTGAGATGGTGAGCGGAGCGCTTTCCATGGGCTACCTCCAGAGCAGGGTGCGGGCTTCTTCTCTGTTGACCAATGGTGCTGAACGACGATACCATGGCCCGTTTTCGTGCCTTTTCCATTCGGTTGCCGTCAAGACCCAAGAGGGCAGGGCGGTCACGAACGCTTCAGGCCGATGTGGAGGACAGGTCTCCCGGCTTGGCCTGGTTCGGCCGCGTCGCTGCGTCGCGCCGGGTCAGGAGGCCCGGCGCCCACCTTCACTGACGCATCACCCGTGGGGCGCCGGCCGAGCTTGACTCCTGTGCTTGCTCGGTTTCATTACTGCGGCAATACTTCTATTCGCAACTCGGGGGGTGTGCGTGTGTGAGTTCTGTGTCAAGCACGGCGAGGGCCGGACGTGGTACCTGGATGCCAGGAACTACTCCTCTGACCTGGTTCGGAACAGCCGCAAGTTCCGGGATCTGCTCAACTGGCTCACCTCGATCGGGGATACGCCGTCGAAACGCATTGCGCAGCTCAGGCATGTTACTCGCGTTCCTGCCCTGGGACTGCTGGTTCGCTGGCTGATCACGCGGCGCCTGAAGGTCGAGCACTTCGGGCAGGTTCTCCCGCTCGAGGATGTCAAGGCCGTTTTTGAGATGGTGGATGTGATCCGCTGTGTCCCGTGCGTGTGTCGGCAGCAGCTGCTTGGCACGAGCGCCGAGCGCTACTGCTTTGCCCTGGGCAGTTTTCTGGAGGAACTTCTGGACGATACCCCGGCCCGGAAAGGGGAGGGCGAGACCCTGACGGCGGCAGAGGCCTTTGACCGCGCCCGGCAGTTTGGCGAACGCGGACTCGTGCACACCATCTGGACGCTGGAGACTCCGTTCATCGTCGGGATCTGCAGTTGCCGGCCGGGCGAATGCCTGGGGCTGGAGCTGACCCAGAAGCTTAAGACCAAGGTCATGTTCAGAAGCGAGTACCTCGCTTGGGTGGACCCGGGCAGATGCGCCGGCCGGCTCTGTCCGGCGAAGCTGTTCGCGCGAAGACGGATCTCCGACCGGGGCCTCGGGCCGGGACGGCCCCGCGCACTCTGCTGCGGTCCCGGAGGTCCCGCGCCACGGCGACTCGACGTTCACACGCGCATCAGTACGCCTTGAGGTGCACGGACGGTTTCAGGTTCTCGATCACCTCGGCATGGCCGTCGGCAAAGACCGCCACGGACGTCGTTCCGGCGCGGTGCGGCGACGGTTGGAAGTTCGTGATCGCACCGCCGGCATCCGACCAGTATCCCGGCCAGGCGCCGCCCAACGCCGTGCTCGCGTCCAGAATCAGGACGGACTTGGCCGGCTCGCGCCCTCCGTTGACTTCATCGCGACGGCACAATACACTACTTACCAGGATGGATGGCCACGGCAGAGCGTCGCTTGGCTACCGTTGGCGGACACACAGGAGACGCTGAATCATGCCAGAGATCGCCAGGTTCTCGGCATTCTGATCAAGATGTACTTCAGTCAGAGCGAGCATGGAGTGCCGCACTTCCACGCGATCTGCGGCGAGTTCAACGCGGTGTTCGCCATCGAGAGCCTGGAGATGCTGGAGGGCGACCTGCCGCCCCGGGCCCGCCGACTTGTAGCCGAATGGGCGGAGCAGTACCGAAGGGAACTACTGGACATGTGGACTCGGCAGGAGTTCCGGCAACTGCCCGGCCTGGAGTGAGGCGAACAATGGAGAGGACACCCAGAGTAGCTTCGGTCCGTCCCGCCGGGGACATGCGACTCCTTGTCACGTTCACCAATGGCGAAGGCCGGACTTATGACTGCCGCCCGCTGCTCGAACGCCCGCAGTTCCGTATGCTCGCCGATCCGGGCTTCTTCCGAGCCGTGACGGTCGATGTCGGTGGCTACGGAGTCTCGTGGAACGACGACGTCGACTTGAGCGAGTACGAGCTCTGGACGAATGGCGAGCCCGTCGCTGGCTCCGTGCCCCTTGCCTTCCGCCGCGCGGTGGCGGATACCGCCAAGTCGTGACACAAAGTGCTCCACCCCCCCCGAGTGCCCCCCCGCCCCGCCCGCGCTGCCACGCCCTTGCGGCGTGGAGCGACCGGATGACCCCAGCTACAACCGATGACTGCCCCCCCCTCTCATTTTCCTCACCTCGACCGAGGAACGAGGGAGAGGTCCTCCGAACGCGCGTGACCCCCGCGACACGATGCTCACCCGCCCATCCCGCCGCCGCCCGGCTCGTCCGGGCGGGGCGCCGATGGGGGGGGAAAAGGGGGCGTCGCGCCCCCTTTCCCCCCCCAATCGATCGCCCCACTGCCGCGAGGGCAGTGGCGGCGCGAACCGGCCAGTAACCCGAGAGGTATGACCGGCCGGTCCGCCGCCCGGGACGGGCTGACGCATTGCGTTATGACACACAATGGGCTTGCGGCACAGGCCGCAAGCCCATTCCGTGTCATAGGCGCGGACTCATCGCCCTTCCGGGCCGCAGACGGTCCGGTCATGCCTCACGGGTTACGTGTTCCCTCGTTTCTGCCGCTACAGTGACGCAAGACGCCGAGCCCGCGAGGACGCGGGCGCTCCAAGTTCCGTACGGCGTCCGACCTGGAATGCCCCCGGCCTCGCGGGTTGACCTCTCAGGATTCGGAGTTCGGGGACGCCGCACGGTGTCAGTGCCTGAACCGCACGAAGAGTCGGCCGAAGTTCTTGCTGTCCTTGTCGACACGGTCGTAGAGGGCTTTGATGTCCGGGCGGTTCAGGAATCGCAGCACGCGCTTCTTCAACTGCCCGCTGCCCTTGCCGGGGATGATCTCGACCATGGGGATCCGCTTGGCCACGGCATTGCGGATCAGGGACTCAAGCTCGCGCTCGATCGAGTCGCCCTGGTTGAATATGTCGTGGAGATCCAGTTTCAGCTTGGCCATGGCGTTGCTACTCCAGGACAATCATGCCGCCGCCGTCCAGTTCCAGCGTCGAGGCCAGGGCGCCGACCCAGATCAGCCACTCGTTGGTCTCACTGCGGAACGTGCCCAGGTTGAACCCCAGCTTGAGGCCCGGGCGCATGGTGATGCCTGCCGCGGCCAGGGGGATGGCCCACTCGCCCGTCCACTGGTTCGTACCGACCTGGGCCGCGAAGCGCGCGCCCTGATCCACGGCCCGGTTCAACGCCTCGGGCGCGTTGGTGTACGTCGACAGTTCGTGCTTGCCGCTCACGAGGCCGAGGACCGAGAAGGTCGGGCCCGGTTTCGCCCCGGACGCGTCGCGGAAGACGACCTCGGTCTCGTCGACCACGCCCTGCGGCCCCTCGCGGTGGACCGCCGTTGGGGTCTTCAGCGGTACGGTCACGGCCACGTACAGGGTTGTGTCATCATAACAGATGTAAGCGTTCGCGGGTGCGCCGGAGATGGGCTGGCGTTCCGGGGTCTGCGCCATGGTCACCGGCGTGCCGGGCCATTCGCCAGGCGCCGCGACACCATCGATGGTCGGCGGTTTCGTCACGGGCGCAACGCGCAGCGGCGCCGGCACGCCGAGCTTGGGCCCCTGCGCCGGTGCGGTCGCCTCGGCCACAGCCCAGAATTCCGGCCACAGCGGCGTGATCTTGCAGGTGCAGCGCTTGCCGACCAACCCCGCACGGCTCAGTGCCAGCGGCTTGAAGCCCATGGCCAGTGCCGGCGAGTCGGGCTTGAGCCGGTAGTCGTCATGCTCCGGGCCGACGAACCGCGGATCGCCGATCGCGCCGTGCTGATCGAACCCGAGCGCCTGCCACTCGGCGAAACTGTTGCCGCGCCCGAACTTGGGCTCCACGCCCGGCGGCGGGCCGTACAGGTTGCGGTCCATGCGCAGGACGTCCGGGCCGAACTTGCCGCAGGCGAACCCGCGCGAGCCGGAGTTGTGCCAGGCGAAGATGTTGCCCTCAACCACCTCGTTGGCCCAGTTGTTCGAGTAGTTGGTCAGGTGTCCCTGGCCTTTCTCGCCGTCCACGAAGATGTTGTTCCGGACCGTGTTGCCCTTGCCGCCCTGCAGCATGATGCCGCCGTGGCAGCTCCGCGCGCAGACATTGTCGGTGACCTCATACCCGCCGGCGAACGAGTCGAGATAGATACCCCAGGAGAGGAACGTCGGTCTCTCGTAGGTCGACGAGTAGCCGACCGAGTCCAGCACCAGGTTGCCGCGGATCTTCGTGCCGCTGAGCGTCTCACGGTCGCCCTGCGTGACCTCGATGCTGCCCGTGTCGTAGGTCTCCAGGCTGGTGTTCTGCACAAAGTTGAACTCGATGATGTTCGCCGTGCCGGCGCCCTTCATGGAGATTCCATACCGCGACGTATCGTGGATGGCGTTGTGCGACACCACGTTTTCGGACGCGCCACCGCCCTGCAGGATCACGCCGGCGGTGTGCTTGTAGGCCTCGCCGACATGGTGGATGTGGTTGTCGGTTACGGTGTTGCGCGCGCTGTTCATCAGCATGACGCCGCCGCCGCCGGTGTGCGAGATGTCGCATCCGGCCACGCGATTGCCCTCGCCGTCATGGAAGGATACCGCATGCTTGCCGATCGCGGTGAACGTGCAGTTCTCCACCGCGCAACCGATGGCGCTGCGACCGAAGATGGTGCCATCCGAGCCCATGCCGTAGCCGGCGCAGCCTTCACCCAGCGCCCAGTCGGTGCAACGGAAGGTCAGGCCGAAGAAGCGCAGGTACGAGACCGGCTGCTTGCTCTTGGCGTCGCCCTGCAGGTCGAGCATGCGCCCGAGTGTGGGTGCGACGACCTCGGCCCGACTCGAGAACCCCGGGCCGGGCTGGTAGAAGAGCATCCCGGTCTGCGGGTTCAGGTACCACTCGCCGGGGCTGTCGAGTTCCTCGTGGACATTCTGCACGGTGTAGCGATCACCCGGTAGCAGCAGTGAGACCGCCTCCTTGCCACCGAGCTGCAACCGCCCCGTCCCGGCGTCGTAACTCACCAGACTCAGGATCTCCATGTACGCGCGGCAGTCGCCGGTCTGGAAGATGTGCAGTTCGGCGCCCGGACTCAGCCAGGCTGGTTTGAACACGTCGGGCTTCACGCCGATGGCGTCCTTGCAACCCTTGGGGAGGCCATCGAGCGTCTCGGCGTAGAGGAAACCGCCGCGATATGGGTCCCCCGGGGTGAAGTTGGGATACCGCGCGCGGATCTGGCGCTCCCCATTGACGAACAGCGAGCGGAAGCTCCACGTGCCGTCTTTCACCTCCGGCAGCAGCACGGCGAGCTGTCCCTTGTCGGCCGGCTGGAACCCGGTCACGCGCCGGCCGCCGATGAGTTCGGGCGTCTCGCGGGGGAAAGCTGCGTACGTGATGGGACACGGCTCGGTGCCGGAATCCTGCGGTCCGAACACGACGGGGTCGGTGACGTAGTACTTGCCGCCACGCAGCCACACCACGACCGGCTGTGTGAGCGGCCCTTTGGCCTTCAGCGCCCGGACCGCATCACGCGCCCCGGCGAGCGTGGCCAGCGGCCCGTCCGTACGCGCGGCATTCGGAGCCCCGAGCGTGCCGGACCATGAGTCCTTACCCGCCGGCGAGACATAGAAGATGACCGCGTTCGTCGGCACCGTCAGCACAGGCACCGGCGCATGCGTCCTGACGCACCCGTACCCGCACCCCACCAGCAGCAGCGCTGCCACCCACGCCCACCCGCACGTCGTCCACCTGTTGCCGACCATCGGTCACCTCCGCCTATTTGCTGACACGACAACCTGCACGTTCACTGTGGCTAATCTCCAGTGCCATCCCGCCACGCCTCCGCTCTTGGTTCGCGCCCCTCCCCCGTCGGCCCAGTTCGCCGGTGGGATAGACCAGCCCGGCCACTCATGTCCTATCCGGACAATATGCGCCCGGCCGCTGGGTACGGCAAGACACGCCTGAGACAGAAAGTAATGCGTCAGAAGCTGTGAAAAAATCGCCAGTGGCCTGAACGTGGCCTTGTGGCCCGC
>MHBL01000395.1 GCA_001803235.1 Lentisphaerae bacterium RIFOXYA12_64_32 | reverse complement strand
ACTTCGACCTTATCTTCACCCGCGACTCGACGCATTACGTCCTGCCGACAGGGCTGTTTCAAGATTCGTGACCGTCGCGTGCAGCGAGTACTCCCGGCGTGTCCCCACGCCGGGGGGGGCGGCCTGAGGACAGGCCGCCCCTACCGGGTGTGCGCGGAGGCGTGGCCTTCCGAGACGTGGCGCCAGATCTTGAAACAGCCCTGTCCTGCCGACTGCCGGACTTGTCCGGGGCGGGGAGACGGGGTATATTCCGGAGTACCAGGGTACGAGCCAGAGTCGTGCATTCTTCTGGCTCGCAGGCCAATCTCGGATGGTCGGGCCGCCATCCGGTCGCTCGCGGGTGCGATCCCATCCCGCGTCAGCCACCGGAGGTGTGTCATGACGGCTCCGTCCTCTTCCTCGCGTGCCGATTCCACCGTGACTCAGGACTCGTTCGTCGGCCTGTTTCTGCGCATGTTCTGGATGATTGCCGCGTACCCCCTGCTGTTCTTCCTGGCCACGGGCATTTACCGCAAGGGCCCATGGGCGTTCTCAGCCCTGGACATCGCCTATGTGCTGGTCGTCGCCCTGCTGCTCGCGGCGCGCTTCGTCGACATCCGGTCCTACCGGGGGTTGACCAGCGAAGGGGAACCCGCCACCATGGCGCACTGGCGCCGTTTCAGCCTGATGACCTGCATCGCGGGGCTGCTGCTCTGGCTGGCCGCTCGAGGCGTTGCCTTGGCGCTGCGTGTCGGATGACCGAAGAGCCGAGAGCGTTGCGACCGCGGGGGGGTGCATCGGGGCCGTCCCGGCCCGAGGTCCTCGGCCGGGGACCGGCCGACGCACCCCGCTTCGGCGCGGGACGCGCCGAGCCACCGTGCGTGCCCTGCCGTCGAGACGCGGGCGCTCCAAGGCGGGCGCGGGGGGGCAACTGTGGGGTGTTCGTTTTACCAGGCGCGGTGAAGCTTGACGCGTCACTCGAAGGCGAAGCCGCCGAATTCATCGGAGTTGTTGCCGGTGCTCTTCCCGGGGTCGCGGATGTACGACAGGACGTCCTGGCGGAGTTGGGCATCACCGATCGCGTCGGCCAGTTTTTCGGCAAGGCCGCCGGGTTTCTGCGAGGCGTCCCGGAGTCATGGCGAGGAAGTCACACGGCGCGGTTGCCGTGGGACGGGCGGTTCAACGCTGGGGGACCGCAGCCTGAGCAGGCTGCGTCTCGGTCAGCGGCCGGGCGTGTGCGGTGGCGCGGGGGAGGGCGGGGCGGGTTCAGGGTACGGGGCGCGGTTGGCCAGCCAGGCGATGCCCAGGTAGACGGCGCCGCCGAATGCGAGCGTGGCGCTGTAGCCGGCGAGTTTTGCCAGGCTGACGGCCAGCACGGAGCCCAGCACGGAGGTCACGCCGTTTACACCCCACAGCGCCGGAATCGCCATGGCGCAACGCGGTTGCAGCCAGCGGATGGCGGCGGGGAATGGCATGCCGAGCAGGAATCCGACCGGCGCCAGCAGCACGCCGGTGAGCAGCGACCGCGCGTTGAGCGACCAACCGAGGAATTGCGTCAACAGCGGTGCCAGGATCAGGCTGTAGGTGCCGACGCAAACGGCCAGAAGCAGTGCGGTCACCCGGACGCGCCGGAGTGTTTCCGCCGCGGACCAGCGCTGCGTGTACAGGCTGCCCATGCTGCCGAACAGCAGCAACGAGAACAGGATCACCGACAGTGTCCGTGTGGGATGCCCGAGGAACAGCATCAGTTTCTGAATCAGCACCACCTCGATGGCCATGAACCCGATCCCCAGCCCGGCAAAATACGCGACAAACACCCCCACCGGCCACCCCGCCGCATCATCCCCTGGAGCGCCCGCGTCCTCGCGGGCTCCCGCCGTTGCGGACTCCGCACCGCCATGCCGCAGCCAGACCAGGACCGCGGCGACGAACGCCGCGCTGAACAGTGCCACTCCGATCAGCAGCGCTGCCAGTTGCGGGTGCAGGTAGCGTGCGAAGTCCGCATAGAACGGCCGGTCGTCGGTCGCGGGGCTCAGGTCCAGCAACTGCCCTTGGAAGCGCGGGTACGTTTCGGCGAACCGCAGCGGCAGTTCGCCGGGCGCCAGGCGTGTGTCCATCAGGCTGTCGTACGGCGCTGGCTCGACGCGGAACGGCACGAAGATCGGTCGCAGCCGCACGGCCTGTGCTTCCTGCAGCAGTCGGTCCGCGGTCTCCGGCGTGTACGGCGTGGCCCGCATCAGCAGCAGGTACCGGTACGGGCCGGCACTGGGCGGGAACGGTTCCTGCAGGCTGAGCACGACCAGGTGCCGGCTGGCGTCATGGCTGGAGAGGCCACGTTCGCGGCCGAGTGCGGCGACCGCCGTGAGCAACGAGCGGTCGATCTGGATCTTTTCCTGCAGCAGCAGTGCCAGGCAGCCGTCGGGGTGCAGGTGCCGCAGGTAATCGCAGAACGCCTCGGTCGTGTAGAGATAGTTCTCGGAGAGCGCCAGGCCCAGCGTCGAGACGGTCGCGGTCTTGGCCAATGCCATGTAGATCAGGTCGTACGACGGTTGCGAACGCCGCACGAAACTGCGGCCGTCCTCGACGAACAGCGACACGTCCGGGCGGTGGTAGAGGTCGCCGTAGAACTCGCGGAACCGCTCGGTAATGGGGACGATCGCCGGATTGATCTCGACCGCGTCGACGTGCCCGGCATGGCCCAGTATCGCCAACAGAACATCAAGCCCGCCGCCCGGCCCGATGCTGAGCACTCGCTCCGGCCGCTGCAGGCGGTAGGGCAGGAACCCGATGAACTCGCGGAGGTGCGCGACGTCGTCGAGGCGGCCGCGGAACGGGACCATTTCGGTCGGCACGTCACCGTCCGTCCAGATGAACTTCGACGTCGTGCCGGCGTTCTCCGCCACGTCGGTGCGCGCAAACGTTGACCACTCGGTGTGGACCAGGCGCGTACCGGCGCGCGGGTCGGCCATCTCGAGGAACAGCGGCTTGATGTACGGATTGTCGGGTGACGCATGTGTCAGGGCAGGAAGGTCGATGGCGTGCCGGGAAGCGTTGTAGCCCAGCAGTGCCGCCGCGCCGATGGCGACCACGCTCGCCGCAGTCGCCAACCCCCAGCGTCGCGCGGCCGGACCGGCGAGCAGGAAGGCCGAACTTGCCGCCAGGCAGGCCAGGAGCAACTGCGTATTCAGCCCGCCAAAGGCCCGCAGCAGCACGATTGCGGCCACACAGGCGGCCGCCGCGCCGAGCAGGTCGGCGAAGTAGAGCCGTCCGCCCGCGGCCGCGTGGTGCGAGAACACGCTGGCCAGGAAGAACCCCGCGAGGGAGAACGGCACGAGCGGCAGCAGGATCACAACCCAGACCTCGCCGCCGCCGCCGAGTCGCGGGGCCAGCGGCGTCGCGAACAGGATGAGGACCGCGGCGATGATCGACAGCGCCAGCAACAGGCTGACGAGGCTCAAGCGCGCGTGGAACGCCCTTTCATCGGCCGGCGCGCGCAAGCGCCGAAACGACGCGCACATGCCGCCCAGCCCGAGCCCGCCCACCGCCACCGAGACGACCAGAAATACGTACGGACTGCGGAACAGCACGGAGAAGGTTCGCGTCAGCGAGATCTCCAGCGCCAGCACGCAGAACGAGCAGAGGAATACGCTAAGCCAAGTATAGATCAAGCGTCCGACTCCGGCGCATGGCGCCCGTTACCGGCGTTGCCCCAGGCCCCGCGCGGCCGTGCCATCGTGTCCCGTAACGTACCACCGGATCGTGAGGCGTGCCGACAGCGGCGGAGAGAGAATGTAATGCGTCAGTCGCGGGTGGAGGGTTGGGGGTGGCTGCCCAAAGTGGCGGGACCGGCCCGGTCCCGCGGGTGTCGGAGCGAGCCGCTCCGACCACTCTAGGCGCAAGCCTCCGACGGGTATGTCCCCGCGAACTGCGGACGCCAGGGCTGTTTCAAGATTCGTGACCGTCGCGTGCAGCGAGTACCCCCGGCGTGTCCCCACGCCGGGGGGGCGGCCTGAGGACAGGCCGCCCCTACTTGGCGTGCGCGGAGGCGTGGCCTTCCGAGACGCGGCGCCAGATCCTGAAACAGCCCTGCTGCGGACGCCCGTTGCCATTGCAGCGCGGCGGTCTATTGTTATGCGACTGCGGCGGCACGCACGAGGGACACGACCCTGGTTGCGACCGCAGTGCGTTGAGGCGAACACATCACGCATGGACAGCGACGCGTCAATCCATCCGTTCATTGCCGTTCGCGGGGTGACCAAGACCTACGGCGGTGTCCGCGCGCTCTCCGACGTGAGTCTGGAGTTGGCGGCGGGCGAACTGCACGCGCTGTGCGGCGAGAATGGCGCCGGCAAGTCGACGCTGATCAAGGTGCTGTCCGGTGTGATCACGCCTGACGCGGGCGAAGTCCTCGTTTCCGGGCGTCCGCTCCGGCTGGGGAGTGTGGCCGAATCCGAAGCGGCCAGGATTGCCGTGATCCACCAGGAAGTCGTCGTCTTCCCGCACTTGGACGTGCGGGACAATGTCTTCGCCGGGCGCGAGCCGCGGCAGTGCGGCGGGCTGCTCCTGGACCGCGGCCGGATGCGGCGTGAGACCGAAGCGCTGCTCGCGCGGCTGGGCGAGCGGTTCGACGTCATGCAACCGGTCGGTGAACTGCCCCTGGCGCAACGGCAGATGGTCGGCATCGCCCGGGCGCTGTCGCACCGGTGCCGGCTCCTGATCATGGACGAACCCACGGCGTCGCTTTCGCAGCGCGAGACGGAAGTGCTGTTCCGCATCATCCGGCAGTTGAAGTCCGAGGGCGTTTGTATCCTCTACGTGAGTCACCGGCTGGAAGAGGTCTTTGCGCTCGCGGACCGCGTGACCGTGCTGCGCGACGGTGGACACGTCGGCACGTGGCCGATCGCCGAGATGGACCCGCCGCGCCTGGTCCGGGCCATGGTCGGCCGCGAACTGCTGCCGACCGACGCGCCCGGCGCTGCTCCACGCCAGTTTGGTGGCATCGTGCTGGACGTAAGGAACCTGAGCCGGCGTGGCGCGTTCGAGGACGTGACCCTGCAGGTGCGCGCCGGTGAGATCGTGGGCATGGCAGGCTTGGTGGGCGCCGGCCGCTCGGAGGTGGCGGAGACGGTGTTCGGGATCAACCCTCCCGACCGCGGCAGCGTCAGTGTGGCCGGTAATCCGGTTCCGCCCGGGAGTGTACAGGCGGCCATGGAGCGCGGCTTGGCGCTGGTGCCGGAAGACCGTCAGCACCAGGGCCTGATCCTGCCCATGACCGTGGGCGAGAACCTGACCCTGGCCATCTTGCGTCGCCTGGCGCGTTGTGGGGTCCGTTCGCCGCGGCGCGAGCGTGAAACGGCCGCGCGGCTGATGTCCGAACTGCTCGTGAAGGCGGCCGGCGCCGACGTGCCCGCGTTCACGCTCTCCGGCGGGA
This sequence comes from Lentisphaerae bacterium RIFOXYA12_64_32, assembly GCA_001803235.1. Lineage (GTDB taxonomy): Bacteria > Verrucomicrobiota > Lentisphaeria > Oligosphaerales > YB12-FULL-65-16 > YB12-FULL-65-16. The sequence continues at coordinate 2,410 of MHBL01000395.1, read as the reverse complement.
ACCAGCAGAAACTCGTGCTCGGCAAGTGGCTGGCGGCGAACCCGCGCGTCCTGATCCTCGACGAACCGACCCGCGGCGTGGACGTCGGCGCCAAGGCGGAGATTTACCGGCTGATCCGTGACCTGGCGGGGCGCGGTCTGGGGACGCTGCTCATCTCCTCGGACCTGCCCGAACTCCTGCTGAACTGCGACCGCATCCTGATCATGCGCGGCGGCCGCATTTCCGGCGAGCTGGCCCGCGCCGAGGCCACACCGGAGAAGGTGCTGGAACTGGCTCTTCCCCTGGAGGTTGCGTCATGACGAAGCAACTCCAGACGTGGCTGAGCCGGCGCGAGACGGGCGTGGCGCTCATCCTCGCCTGCACGATGGCGGGCGCCGGGCTTGCGAACCCCGCATTCCTGAGCGCCGGCAACCTCCGCGATATGCTGGTCCAGTGCGTGCCGGGCATCATTGTGGGCTGCGGCCTGACCCTGGTGATCGTCACCGGCGAGATCGACATCTCGGTCGGCTCGTTGATGGGACTGCTCGCGGCGGCGATCGGACTGCTGACCTCGTCGCAGCACGCCGGCTTGCCGGTGGCCGCGGGCGTCGCACTGACGCTGCTGCTGGGCGCACTGGTCGGACTGGTCAACGGCGTCCTGGTGACCGTCGGGCGTGTGCCGTCGATCATCGTTACGCTCGGCATGCTGACCGCGCTGCGCGGCGCGACCGAACTGCTCATGGGCGGCACGTGGATCACCGCGTTGCCGGACGGCCTGCGCTTCCTGGGCACCGGTTCGGTGCTGGGAATCCGGGTCAGCCTGTGGACGGCCGCGGCGGCCGTGGCCGTCACGGCGTGCCTGGTGCGGTACACACCACTCGGGCGCCGCATCTACGCGGTCGGGAGCAATCCGCAGGCGGCGCGGCTCGCCGGGTTGTCGCCGAACCGGGTCCGGTTGTTCGCATTCGCGTTCACCGGGTTCCTGGTCGGCGTAGCCACGGTCGTGAGCGTGCCGCAAATGTCGGTGATCGAGTCGGGCGTCGGCATCGGCTTGGAACTGTTCGTGGTCACCGCGGTTGTGGTCGGCGGCACGTCGATCAGCGGCGGGCGCGGCACGGTTTGGGGCACGCTCCTGGGCGTACTGCTGCTGGGCAGCGTGCGCACCGTGCTGATCTTCCTGAACCTCGGCGAGCGCGCCACCTACTGGGAACGCGCCATCCAGGGCGGGTTCATCCTCGCGGCCGTACTGCTCGACCACGTGACCAGACGGCGGCGTGCGGCGTGTGCGGCGACAGCGTAGGACGGGAGACGCGCGCTGGAGGAATACATCGGGATGGGTCTGGGAAGGGCCAATGGTCCTTCCCAGCGGGGGCCTGGGGGCGGCGCCCCCAGAGACGGAACACATGACACGCTTCGCATACTGGCATGAGACGGTGTTGGCAGGGCTGCTCGTGGCGCTGCTGGTGACGGCTGGCTGGCTGGAGCCGGCGTTCGTCAGGCCGGGCACGCAGCTCGAGTTGTCCACGCACGCCTGGGAGTTGGCGCTGCTCGCGCTGCCCATGACGGCGGTCATCATCACCGGTGGCATCGACCTGTCGGTCGGGTCCGTGATGGCACTCAGCGCCGTGGTTCTCGGGCTCACGTTCGAAGCGCACGTGCCGGTCTGGATCGGCGCGGTACTGGCCGTGCTGACCGGACTGGTCGCCGGACTGCTGAACGGCGTGTTCGTGGCGCGTGTGAAAGTGCATCCCCTGATCGTGACCCTGGCCACGCTGTCCGCGTACCGCGGCGTGGCGGAAGGGATCAGTCTGGCGCGCCCGATCTCCGGCTTTCCTGACGGGTTTGCGGTGCTCGGCCGCGGCAGCCTGCTCGGCGTACCAGTGCCGGGCCTGATCTTCGCCGTTGCCGCGGTCGTGTTCGGGTTCCTCCTCGCCCGCACCGTGTCGGGTCGCGCGGTTTACGCCATCGGCCACAACGAGACCGCCTGCCGATTCTCCGGCATCCCGGTTGACCGGATCAAGTTGATGCTCTATTCCGTTTCAGGCCTGATGGCAGGCCTGGCCGCAGTGCTGTTCGTGGCGCGCCGCAACACGGCCAAGGCCGACATCGGCACCGGCATGGAACTGGATGTGATCACCGCCGTGGTGCTGGGCGGCACGAGCATTTTCGGCGGCCACGGTCGCATTCCGGGCACGCTCCTGGGCGTGCTGCTGATCCACGAAACGCGCGAGTTCGTGAGCTGGCGCTGGAACAACGACGAACTGATCTTCGTGGTCACCGGCGTGCTGCTGATCGCGTCGGTCCTGATCCACTCACTGTTCACAGCGCGCGGAAGAGAGTGAGAGGACCTCAGAGGGAGGGCTGAGAAAGCGCTAGTGCTCGTCCGCCACAAGTTCCCCCGCAATTCTGGACTATGGACAATGGACCATGG
>MHBL01000394.1 GCA_001803235.1 Lentisphaerae bacterium RIFOXYA12_64_32 | reverse complement strand
CCAAACCCATAAGGCAGAAGCGTAATTAACCGGACGGACGCGCGTCTGTCAAGTAGCATGGACACCGGGCAATTCTGTGGAATTGGTCTGGTGCGTGGAGGCCGGAGGGGTAAGCGGCGGGGGAGGACGCCAGTGGCGGGGAGAGCGGGAGAGGGGAGTGGTGGACTACTCCTGGGGGTACGCTGGATTATCACTGCGGCTTGGGGACGGATCTGCGACGGCCGTGAAGACTACGTGGAGTTGCACACCCAGTGCGGGCGGATGAAGGCAGCGAACTCGGTATTCAGGGCGAAGGCGTTCAGGATGCGGGTGCCGAACGACTCGATCAGGCGTCTGGCGAGGTTCCGTAGCGACCGGAAGACGCCGAGTGCCGAGGTGCGCGTCGGCACGGAATGCCCTGCCTCCTGGAGGAGCCGACCTTGCAGGTCGGTACGCAGCATGACTTGGTGTAAGGCATGGGCGATCTGGATGAGGTGATAGTAGTTCTTCCAGGCAGAACCTTTGCCGCCGTAGCAGTGTTCCAGTCTGTAGCCGCAGTTCTTCTGCACATTGAAGCCGAGGTTTTCGATTTTGAAGCGTTGGCGTCCTCCCAGGTTGATGAGTTCTCTGATGTTCAGCTTGTCGGGGCGGAAGTCGGTCAGGTACATGAAACGGGTCTTCTCCCCGGTCTTGGGGTGGTGGACATCGCAGACGATGGCGTGCAGCGTGTGGGTGCGGTACTGGAGGTTGCAGGCCCAGCGGAAGGTCAAGGCTCTGCCGTCGGCATCGACCTCGCGCACGACGGGAGCGTCCGGGCGTTCGATCCAGTGCATGGCGCGCTGGTAGAGCGTCGGAATGGAGCCTTCCTTGAAGCTGATGAAGAAAGCCCATCCGTAGTCCAGGAAGATATCCAGAATCGGTTCACAGGCGTACAGAGAGTCAACCAACGCACACACCGGCAAACGCGGAAAGCGTTCCCTGATCTTCCGGGCCAGAGCGGGGAAGTGGTTGCGTTCGCAGGTCTGCTTGTCGTAACCGCCTGGCGGGTTCTCGATGAACTCACAACCCATGGTGAAGGCCAGGCCGGTGCTGGTGACCAGCTTGGCCTCCAGGACGCTGTGGAAGTAGTCCGTGGTGCCGTTCTTGTGTTTGCGGACCAGGCAAGACGGGCAATGCGACTGATGGAAACGGAACAACTCGGTTCCGTCGACGGCCACCAGGTAGTAGCGGTCCTGAAAGCGGAAGTCCTCCAGACTGCGCTGGCGCAACAGATGCGCCGTCATGTCGACCCCGAGCTTGGCCAGTTCGACGTCGGGCAGACCGACCAGGAAGTAGTTCACCGCGTCGGGGGAGGCGAGACGCTCGACGGGTTGATTCAGCAGCCGCTCCAGGTTGGCACGGAACTCATCCGCGCGCATGTCTTCCCGGAATTGGCCGCGCGACCCGGAAAAGCCGAGGAATAGAAGCAGTGCTTCCACCGCCAACTGCTGCGCCTTGAACGTGATCGCGTCCGGGACGCGAAAGTCCGACAGCGCTCCCAAGCGGTCCAGCAGGAAGGGGAAGAAGTGGTTCAGGCTGGCCGGGATGAGGTCGGCCGGGTTGCCTCGAGGCGGGCGCGGTTTCGGCGGACGGCCCGGCTTGCCCCGACGTGGCTTCGGATCAACTGCTCGGCCAGCGCATCGATCTCGGCCAGCAGCCGTTTGATTCGGCGTCGTTCCTGTACCCAGTGGTCGACCTCCTCCACCATGTCGACCGGCACATAGACGACCTTCGTCTTCTTCTTCACCTTCCGGGTGAGAACGTGCGAAGGATGCCTCGCGCCCGGATCCTGGACGCAGCGGCAGTTCTCCCGTCCGCATGGCCTCAGCGTCCGGACCAGCGATCCAGAGAGGGAAATGCCGCCTTCGCTCAGCGCCCGGCGCCTGGCCTCGATCCTCTGCCTGAGTACCGATTCCGACAGGTTTTCCATACTACCAGTATATATACTACTCAGATATTCATCAGTCAACCCCCTTGGCGAGCTAATTATGCGGGAATCACTGCGAACTATCGGCCAATTCTGCGGCGCTGCCCCGTCAGGCGGTGGGACCGGGGCCAAGCCCCTTGGCGACAAGCTTTGGGCCGTGCTGTATATTCCCCGCTCGTCTCTGTCCGTGGCGGGCAGCCGGGCGCATGGAGGCATGGCATGAAGCAGGTTCTCATCGCGACAAAACTGGACAAGATCGCCCGGGATATCCTGGAGCAGAAGGGCTTCACCGTAGTGCAGGACGCCGACCGGCCGCTGCCCGAACTGGCCAAGGCGCACCCGGGTACCCAGGCGCTGATCGTGCGGAGCGAAGAGGTCTCGGCGGCCGTCATCGACCTGCTGCCGAACCTGCGGGTCATCGTGCGCGCCGGGGCCGGCTACGACACCATCGACATCAAGTACGCGCGGCGCAAGGGCATCGACGTGATGAACACGCCCGGCGCCAACGCGAACGCCGTGGCCGAGGAAGTTCTCGCCCTCGTCCTGGCGCACTACCGCTTCGTCGTGCCGGGGGACGTGACGACGCGTCAGGGGCTGTGGGAGAAGAAGAAGTTCATGGGCCGCGAATTGGCGGGCAAGACGCTGGGCATCGTCGGGCTGGGCAACGTCGGGCAGTTGGTGGCCAGGCGTGCCGCCGGCTTCGAAGTCGAGGTCCTCGGCTACGACC
>MHBL01000393.1 GCA_001803235.1 Lentisphaerae bacterium RIFOXYA12_64_32 | reverse complement strand
GGCTCGCTCCGGCGGTTGCGGGACCGAGCCGGTCCCGCCACTTTGGCGAGCCCCCCCCAGCCCAGCACCCGCCACTCCCATGAAACTCGAACCCAGACCGCGTGAACGCGGTACTACAAGCCTCGTTGCGCTGTTGGCCAGGTTCGTAGTACCGCCTGCAGGCGGTCTTGGTGCATCGTCGCCAGTTTCACTCCGAGATGACCGGGCGGTCTGCCGCCCGGGGGTGCGTTGACGCATTGCACCGCGACCGCAGGGCTGTTTCAAGATTCGTGACCGTCGCGTGCGGTGAGTACCCCCGGCGTGTCCCCACGCCGGGGGGGGGCGGCCTGAGGACAGGCCGCCCCCACTTGGTGTGCGCGGAGGCGTGGCCTTCCGAGACGCGGTGCCAGATCTTGAAACAGCCCTGCCGCGACCGCTCCCCAGTTTGCTATTGATGGCAAGCGTTGCTATACTAAGCATTCGAAAATGGCCCATATCAGTATGTTAGGCAAAGCGAACGTGTGCGGCACGGGCGAAAACACGACCGTGCCGGTGCGCACACTGGGTGGATTTGGGTTCAGTTGGCGCGGTCCTTAGTAGTTTTCTTCTGGAACGGTGGGATGGGTGTGCGTTGGCGGTCTGAGATGCGGGAAGGCAGAAGTGCGGGCAGCCGCGGGCCCCTTCGCTGAGGCACGGTGGAGGGGTAGTGTTGAGACAGAGAAGAAATGCAACGTGTGGATGAACAGGGAGGCAGGCAGATGAACAGAACGGCAAGGTCGAAAGCGACGCGGCACGGGTTCACGTTGATTGAAATGATAGGGGTGCTGGCCATCATTGTGATCCTCGCGGCAGTCCTGATCCCCCGGGTCATTGAATCCATTACGGATTCGCGTGTCGCCAATGTGGTGACGAGCGTGAACACGGTAGAAGCGGCGGTGATCGACTTCCTCGGCAACCCCGCAAACACCCTGCCCGCGGCGAACGCGGCGTTTGACACCGCGTTGGTCACCGCGGGTAGTCTTGCCTCCCCGCTGGTCGTGCCCCAGGCGGTCATCGCCGGACCGCCCGTCGGCACGGACACGGCGGGAACAGTTGCGGCGGTGCAGACTGCCGCGGGTGTAACAGCCGGCACCAACTTCAACTTGGACGGCGCAACGGCGGCCGGAAATATTGGGGCCGGTGCAACCATAGTGCGGGTCGTGCTCACGAACGTGCCGCAACTGTATGCGCTGCGCATCAACAACGCCATCGACGGTGCTCTGGCGGCGCCAGCCCTGGGTGCGCTCAGCAACACCGGCCGGGTGAGCTATATTGCCGCGGCGGGTGGCATTCATCCCAACGTTTTCATTTACGTTACTCACGTCAACGCGCAGTAAGCGACAGCCGCACAGAAACGTGAGGGACCGGACGCTGGGGGGCCCGCGGCGCGGCTCACCCGGCGTCGTTTGTATCGACTTGTGCGGGCAGATCCACAGAGGGAGAAGGCGGTGTAATGGGTGCCACGACGCGCCCGTTCGCGGCTGTCCGCAGCGGTGGACAGTGGCGCGGGACCTCCGGGACCGCGGCAGGGTGCTCGGGGCCGTCCCGGCCCGAGGCCCGCGGCCGGGGACCGGCCGGCGCACCCCGCTTCGGCGCGGGACGCGCCGAGCCACCGTGCGCGCGATCGCATCTCAGCCGGGGCAAACCGTCTTTCGTCGAAGCGAGATTTACCCGCACAGGACGATTATTCCTGAACCCTGAACCCTGAACCCCGACCCCCGAACACCTGGCGGCGTCCCGCCCGGGTGGGGAGTCCCCAGCGCAGTAACATCCAGCGCCACACATGGACGCAACCGCCACACATAGCCCGGCCGGCCAGCCCCCCACCGGCGCCAGTGCGCCGCCGCGCAAGCGCCTGGGCGAGAAACTGCTGGACGCCGGCATCATCAGTCAGACCCAGCTCGACCTTGCCCTGCGCGAGCAGCGGCGTACCGGCCAGTACCTGGGTGCCGTGCTGACCGGACTTGGCATCGTGGACGAGGGTATTCTTGCCACCTTTCTGGCCAACGAGGTGGAGACCGGCGCCGTCGATGTCACGCGCACGTACGTCAGCCCGGACGTTCTGGAACGCGTGCCCCACGAGCTGGCAAAGCAGTGCCGCGCCATTCCGCTGGAGTTCTCCACCGACCGGACGCGCCTGAAGGTGGCGATGGCCGATCCGTTTGACGTGATGGCCATCGAACGGCTGCGCCAGGCCGCGGGCATGCCGATCGAAGTCCTCAGCGCGTCGTCCCAGGACATAACCGATGTGATTGCGCAGCACTACCAGGAGCGGCGGACCCTGCAGGCCACCATCGAAGAGCTGATGAAGACCGGCAGGGCTGAGAACCTTGACGAGGTCGTTTCGGACCCGCCCCTCATCCGACTGGTGGACTTGCTGATCTCGCGGGCGGTGGAACTGCAGGCCAGCGACATCCACGTCGAGCCCGAGGAGAAAGTCCTGCGCGTGCGGCTGCGCGTTGACGGCATCCTGCACCAGGAGATATTGGTCCCCAAAGACCTGCAGCCGGCGATAACGGCCCGGCTCAAGATACTGGGGAACCTGAACCTGACTGAACAGCGGGTCCCGCAAGACGGGCGTGCCACCTTCAAGATGGGCCGGCACGGTGTCAACCTGCGGGTTTCCACTCTGCCGACCTCTTTTGGCGAGAACGTGGTGTTGCGGTTGCTGGACCGTTCCACAACCTCACTGGACCTGAAGGCGTTGGGCTTGGCGCCCCATGACCTGGAACAGTTCGAGAAGGTCCTCACCCGGCCGTACGGCGTCATTCTCGTCACGGGCCCGACGGGGAGCGGCAAGACGACCACGCTCTATGCGGCCCTGAACCGCGTCTGTTCGCTCGAAAAGAGCATCTTCACCCTGGAGGACCCGATTGAATACCGGCTGCCCATCATCCGCCAGACCCAGATCCATGAAGAAATAGGCATGACGTTCGCCGTGGGGCTGCGCGCGCTGCTCCGCCAGGATCCGGATATCATTCTGGTGGGTGAAACCCGCGACAGCGAGACCGCCGAGATGATGATGCGCGCGGCGCTGACCGGGCACCTGGTGTTCTCGACCCTGCATACGAACAATGCTGTGGGCGCCATTCCGCGCCTGCTGAATATGGGCGTCGAGTGCTACCTGCTGCCGGCCGTGCTGGAGGCCATTATCGCCCAGCGCCTGGTCCGCACTATCTGCGCCGAGTGCCGTGAAGAGGGTGAACCCACGGTCGAGGCCTTTCGCGCCCTGAACCTGAATGTCCCGCCTGGGGCGCCGCCGCGGTTGTGGCGCGGCCGCGGCTGCCCGGCGTGCGGCGGCACCGGCTACAAGGGCAGGACGGCCATTTTCGAGGTGCTCCTGACGTCGGACGCGTTCATGAAGGAAGTATTGAACAAAGCCAGCCCCGAGCACCTGACCGCTCTGGCACGCCAGAACGGCATGACCACCATGTTCGAGGACGGCGTGCGCAAGGCGCTCGAAGGGAAGACGACGCTGGCGGAGGTGTTGCGCGTGACGCGTCGGAGCGAACGGACGGAGTAACTGCGCCGCAGCCGCGGCGGACAGCGCGCAACGCCGCAGTGGCGCGGGACCTCCGGGACCGCGGTAGGGTGCTCGGGGCCGTCCCGGCCCGAGGTCCCCGGCCGGGGACCGGCCCGAGGCACCCCGCTTCGGCGCGGGACGCGCCGAGCCACGGTGACAAGCACACAATGCCCGATTACCATTACGTCCTGATGGACAAGTCCGGCAGCACGCGGTCGGGCCGGACGGCGGCCGCCAGTGAGGCGGAACTCGAGGCCGCCTTTGCCGCCCAGGGGCTCTGGCTTATTGAGGCCACGCCCGGCAGCGCCGGCAAGCAGGCAACCGAACTGCCGCGCCACGCCGGTTGGATCTGGGGCGGCGTGAAGCGGCGGGACTTGATCGAGGCTTTCGCGCAACTGCAGTTCCAGCTCATGGCCGGGATCCCGGTGTTGACGGCCCTTGAAGGCACTGTCGCCGATAGCGAGAACCGCAGGCTGCGGCACATCTTCGATTCCCTGCGGCGCGGTGTGGAATCGGGGAACATGCTGCACGAGTGCATGCGGCAGTTCCCGCGGGTGTTTACCCCGCAGATGATCAGTGTCGTGCGCGCCGGCGAGTCCAGCGGCAGACTTCCGGAAGCGCTGGCCGAAATCCGGAAGTATCTCGAATGGGTGGACAAGCTGGTCAAGGACGTGCGCCAGGCCAGTATCTACCCGTGCATTCTGGTCCTGGTGCTGACCATGTTCATCATGCTGCTGTTCGCGTTTGTCATTCCGAAGTTCGTGGGGCTCCTGCAGGCCACCAATGTGCCGCTGCCGCTGCTGACCATCGTGGTTATTGAGATCAGCCACGTGGCCCAGCGCGTGTGGCCCGTTGTGCTGGCAGCGCTGTTTCTGGGCCCCGTGGCGGTCGGCCTCGCCTACCGTCACTCCAAGGCATTTGCTTTTCTCTATGACTTGTGGAAGTTGCAGCTCCCGGTGTTCGGGGAACTGCATCGCATGGTGGCCCTGGCCCGGTTCTGCAACACCCTGGGCAGCCTCACGCGCGCCGGGATTCCCATCTTGAACGCACTGGACTTGTGCCGCGAGGTGGGCGACAACCGGGTGCTCGAGCAGGCGGTGCTGGGGATGCGCCAAGCCATCGAAGCCGGGGAGAACATGAGCAGCGGCATGCGCAAGCATCGCATTTTCTCGAACCTCCTGGTCCGCATGGTGGCAGTCGGGGAAACCACCGGCCGCCTGGATGAGGTGCTGAATACCGTGGGCGCCTATTACGAAGACATCATTCCCCGCCGGATCAAGCAGGTATTCTCCATTGTCGAACCGTCCATTGTCATGTGTCTTATCTTTGTTGTGGGCACGGTGGCATTGTCGGTTTTCCTGCCGCTGATGGCATTGATGGACAGTATGCGGTAGGTTGGGAGGGGAGGTTCAGAGGTTCAGAGGTTCAGAGGGCGGAGGAGAAGGGGAACCGATTTGTGCGGGTGACAAGGATACGCCCGTTCGTAGTGGGCTCGCAGTGCACGGAACGAAGTGGAGCGCCAAGAGCCCATCCGGCGTGTCACGGCGAAGTCTCACAACGAAGCCGGACGTGTTGCGGCGGTCTGGCGTGGGGATGGTGTCTTGCCCGGCGGACGACCGCCGGGACTGCGACACCACTACGAGCGGGACCGCGACCGATGTCTGTCCGCACCAGGGCGTCATCCCGCGCGGTCGGCGGTTTGCCCGGTCGAAGAATCTGCGCTTTTCCCGCGACTGGCGCGCGGGAAAAGTGGCGTGGTGCGCCGCGGGTGCAGTGACTCAGTGACGCAGTGACTCGGTGACTCAGTGACCCACGACACCCAACTAACACCAACATGTTTGTCGAAGTTCAGCGCCTAAGGCGCTAGCACCGAGCGCTGCTGCCGCCCCTCGCCAGACTCGGGTGACAGAGCCTCGATGTTGCAGTGAGACAACAGTATGCAAGAGCGCACAGTTCATCGATCAGCCGGCTTCACCCTGATCGAGATGATCGGGGTGCTGGCGATCATGGCGATTATGGCGGCCGTGCTGGTGCCGCGCACCGTCGAGGCCATCCTGCGCGCCCGCGGTGACGCCGAAACCGCGAACCTGGTCAACTTCGAAACCGGCCTGCGCCAGCATATCCGGTTGAACAAGAACATTCCCGGCAACGTGACGTTGCCTCCCAACACGTGGGCCGCCGACATTGCGGCGCAGATGGGTTACAGCGCTGCGGCGGTCACCACTAATAGCCGGGGCAACGCCCGGCGCTATCTTGTGAACCCGGGGTTCGGCGTCCTCATACCGTATACCCAGAACCCGGGAACCACAGGGTTGGGAGGCGCGCCGGCGAGTCCCAGACTCTTGATTGTCGGCAGCGTTGGCGCGGCGTTGCCCTTGTTGAACCCGATCACCCAGGCCCAATTCGACGAGATATGGAACACCGCTGACGGCGCCGTGCCGGCCACTTGGGGGGTGTGGGGGCGCGGTTCGGATCTGAAAATCCAGCGGATTCAGTTGGGGAACGTCTTCTGTGCGTTGAACCTGAGCGTGCCCGCTGGGTTCGTGCTTGGCTTCGCACCGCGCTATGACATTGACGGGACGCAGGTGCCACCCCCGGCGGCATACCCGGTCAACGCTTTCTTCCTGTCCGACACGCTGGTGGACTTGTGGGACCGTAACGCGCTTGGCGCGGACACGCTGAGCATTCGGTACCGGCTGGACAAAGGCAACAGTTTCATGTACAATGCCAACCTCGTCGGAACCCCGGCCCAGGGAGGGTACTGGTCACGTTGAGCATAGGGCAATTCGATTCTCCACTACAGAGTTCACAGAGAGCACAGAGCAGGGCTGTTTCAAAGTCCGCCGCTGGTGACCGCGACGGACGGCGGTTCTGAGTGCCCCCGGCGTGCTTGTCGCGCCGTAGTGTCTGCACGAAGGCGGATCCCTACGCCGGGGCGCGGTGCGTTCCAAGACGCACTCCGACAGTATGTTGCGCCACTGCAATACGGAGGGACCGCGCTCTTGGATGAACGCACCGGCACACCTGACTACGAAGGCCAGCGTGAGGACACGCTTGGCCTACCGGGCTTTACACAGAGCAATAGTGCCACTTTGCCGCCCCAGGACGGTCGACTTTGAAACAGCCCTGAGCACAGAGAGCAATGTATTGATTGAAAGCATATTAGGTGGCATAGTATTCCTCTGTCGCTATTCTCTGTGACCTCTGTGCTCTCTGTGGTAGAAAATCTCGACGTGTGCGGGTAGATCCTGAGAGAGAAAAGGATTCGCCATGAAGGCCAGGATGCGCCGGTTCGTAGTGGGCTCGCAGTGCGCGGAACGAAGTGGAGCGCCAAGAGCCCATCCGGCGCGTTGCGGCGGTCGGGGATGGTGTCTTGCCCGGCGGACGACCGCCGGGCTTGCGACACCACTACGAACAGGGGCGCGAGCCCTGTCTGGCCACGCGAGGCTGGATATACCCGCACAGGTCGCATAGTGTTCCTTTCACGGATGCACCACTTGCGGTACAACAAGCTCTCATGAGTATCGGTGACATACGGCTCAACGTCGTGTTCTTTCGGACGGAATCAGGAACGGAGCCTGTCCGAAAGTGGCTGAAGTCCCTCCTTGCGTCGCACCGGAAGGCAATCGGTGAGGACATCAAGACGGTCCAGTTCGGTTGGCCGCTCGGGATGCCGCTGGTGGAGAAGATCGAACCGTATATGTGGGAAGTCCGAAGTCACGTTCCGGACGGAATAGCCCGAGTCCTCTTCACCGTGGACGGTGACATGATGATTCTCCTGCATGGTTTCATCAAGAAGACGCGGAGAATCCCGCCGCCAGAGGTCGCCACGGCGCGATCGAGGCTCAAGCAGTATCAGGAAGCAGGATCATGAAGAAGAACCGGCATATCGGAAGCAACTTTGACGACTTCCTCCGCGAGGAGGGTCTTCTGGCCGACGCGGAGGCGACCGCGGTAAAGCGTGTTATCGCCCACCAGATAGCGACTGAAATGGCAGAACGCAGTATCTCCAAGAGCGCTCTGGCCCGCATGATGCGGACTAGCCGCGCGTCTCTGGACCGCCTTCTCGACCCGCAAGATGCATCCGTCACGCTTTTCACTCTGGAAAGCGTTGCGGTTGCGCTCGGCAAGAAGCTGAAGGTGCATCTGGCTTGACCGCCGAACCAAGGAGTCTGAGCGCAGGCGAACAGGGGTTGCATGGCTACCGGCATACTGGGTGTCAGTTGGATCAACGGCAACGTCAGGGCCGCGGTGTTGCGCCGCGGTCAGGTCACCCACGAATGGACGTATTCCGGGAAGGTTGATGGGCCCGCATTCCCGGCCGAGGTCATGGCGCAGGCCGTGCAGGAGACCGGGTTTCGCGGCAGGGAAGTCCGCTTCACGCTCTGGGCGCCGCGGGCCATGCACTTGCTCGTGGGTGTACCGCCTGCCAAGGGGATCCTCCTGGACCGGTTCCTCGAGCGCAAGGCCGACGAGTTCAAGGCATTCCCGGACAAGGCTGTGTGGTCCTACCGCCGCACGATGTCGTGCCGGCAGCAGGGCGACACCGCGCTCTTGAGCCTGGCTCCCGAGTCCTACTACCTTGGGATCGTGGCGGCCTGCCGCCAGGGCAACCACGTTTGCACTCGGATTGTCTTCCCCGTGTCGCTGTTGACGCAGTTCCTGCCACAGATGCAGCACTCTCCCGGTGCTGCTGTCATGCTGGCGGCCGAGATGGAAGGGGTAACCGCCCTGGTCATTGGCTGCAACGACGGACAACTGCTGTTCGCGCGCGCCGTTGCCTCGCACTGGGAGGACGATGCCGACTTCCTGGCGCAGGAGATCAATCGCTCCATCCTTTACGCCAAGCAGCAGTTCGCGGCCGCTGTCGAGCAAGTGCACTGGATGGGGGCCGACCCTGCGGTGGCCAAACTGCAGGCGCTGCTGAAGTGCCCGATTGCCGTCGGACCGCCGCTGGCGCCGTTCTTCTGGGTTTCCGAGGTCTTGCGTCAGCCTGTCAAGCAGGAGGAGAACCTGGTCCCCGCCACCGTGCATACCGAGCGGCGGCAGCGCCTGTTTGCCACGGTTGCGGCGGCCGCGCTGGGTATCTTCCTGTTGGGCGTTGTTGCCATGTGCGCGGTCACGGAGGGATTGCTGCGCCAGGCCCGCAGGAATCTTGAGTTCACGCAGGTGCGATACCAGAAGGAAACTCAATTCCGCCGGCAAATGGAGAGACTGGCTGCCCTCCAGGAGTCGCTCAAAGCGTTCTCCGATACGGCGATGCACCCCGTCCCGGCATGGTTCGCTGGCTGGCTGGGCGAAGTGCTGCCGGACGAGGTGGTGCTGTCCCGGGTCGAGGTGCGCCGGGAAAAAGGCGCCTGGCATTTTCAAGTGGACGGCGCGGCGGCCAACGGTGAGCCGATTACGCGCCGCATGCTCGCGGACGTGCAGGCCAGACTGCGCACCCCGCCCTGCAATGCCGCTATCATAGATCCCGAAACTGAGACGGAAGCGGTGCCGGCCGGGACGGTGCGGCTCAAGCCGGTTCAAACGACCAGGGCATTCTGCATCGAGGGCATTCTTCGATGATCGGGCAAGGCGGGTATGACGGACTTGCGGAAGTGCGCCGGTACTTGTGGCAGCGCGCGCCGCTGCTCGGGTTGCTCGGGATCTCGGGCCTGGTCCTGTGGTGGAGCTTTGCCACCCGCCTGCCGAAGGTCCGGCAATTGCAGGAGGAAAGTCAGCTCCTGGTGACGCGCAATCGCGGCGCGGCGTTGCTGACAGTCCAGCAGTACGAAGAGGAAAGCCGCCGCGTCCAGGAAGGTTGGCAAAAGGCCAGGCGCGAGTTGTTCGAAACCCCTCAAAGCCTGCGGGGCTGGATGGAATCGGTGACCGAAGAAGCCCTGGCCATGGACCTGGCGGTCGAGTTCACGCCCATGGATTGCGTGGAGGCCACCGGCGCCTTGGCGGGATTTGTGCGGTTCCTGCCCGCGGACATGAACCTGCGGCTGGCGCCGACGGCAGCACCGGACAAGGCGTTCTACCCGGCCATGCTGAAATTTCTGCACCGACTCCTGTCCGGCGACAAGCGCATTGCGCTTGACCGGCTGTCGGTGCACGGCGCCGGGAATGGCGCCACCGAGGCGCAGTGCCAGGTCACATTCTGGCTGGAGAGCAGTCCTCGATGAGCGTTCCACTGAAAACCTGGGTGGTCGTGGCGCTGGTGGTGCTGGCGCTGTTCCTGGGGTTCAGGTCATACCGGCAGGTCGCCGTGCGTGTGGGCCCAAGCGGCGCCGCGGCGCCGGCGCCCGAGGCAAGCGCGGCCGTCGACATGCCGACCGCCCCGGCCGCGGCGCCAACAGCGGTCCCGGCCGCAGCACCGGTAACGGCATCGGCAACCGTAGCCGCGGCCGTGGCGAACGCCCAGCCGGTCGATGTGGCCGCGGGTTGGGTTCTGTCGCCCCGGCGCGACCCGTTTGCGCCGGTCCCCGTCCCGGTCCCGGCGCCGGTGGTGGCGGTCGTTCCGGCCGAACCGGCGGCGCCAGCGCCGACACCGGCGCCGGTGCAGGTCGAAGCGCCAAAGCCCAAGCCCCCGGCCGCGGCGGAGGTGCTGAAGATACAGGCACTGTACGTGCAACCTGGGAAACGCCTGGCGGTCGTGAATGGCGCGGTGGTCAAGGAAGGCGGCCGCCTCGGACCGTTTGGCGCCGGCGCCACGGCGGCCGGCCCGTACACCGTCGAGAAGATCGAGGCCAACGGCCTGTGGTTGAACGGGCCGCTGGGGCGCGAGTTTGTCGGACGCTAGCGGCTCGTGCAGGAGCCGGGTTGCAGTGTTCGGTGTTCAGTGGTCAGGAGATACGGCGCGTTCTGGAGCGCCCGCGTCTCGCGGGCTGAACCGTCGCCAAGTGTGCAGGTGCGTGCGGCAGTGTTCAGCGCCCCCGGGCGGCGGACCGCCCGGTCATCTCGGAGTGAAACTGGCGACGATGCACGAAGACCGCCTGAAGGCGGGACTACGAACCTGGCCGTCCGCGGAAGGATGGTGTCAGGGGTCATGGGGCAGGGTGTCGGGTGTCGGGTGTCGGGTGTCGGGTGTCGGGTGTCGGGTGTCGCGGGTGGCAAGTCCGGTGCGCCTGATCAGTCCGATCAGTCGGATCCGTCCGATCGGTCTGATCCGCCCCACGCCCACTGAGCCATCCTGTTCGTAGTGGGCTCGCAGTGCGCGGAACGAAGTGGAGCGCCAAGAGCCCATCCGGCGTGTTGCGGCGGTGCGGCGCGGGGATGGTGTCTTGCCCGGCGGACAGCCGCCGGGACTGCGACACCACTACGAGCGGTGCCGCGGCCGGATTGACCCGCACAGGTGGACGTCTTTTGGCACGGGGCTCGATCGTTGGTCGCGCAACGCGAAAGGATTCACGATGACACGGGCTATACGCTGGCAGAGTGCGATGGCGGTTGCCTGGTTGTGTCTTTCCCCGTTCGGCCTGGTGCAGGGCCAGGAACGGGCTGCGGCCCCGCAGGGCGGCGCCGACACGGCTGCGCCTGCCGTGCCGCAGCCCGCCAACGCCGCCGCGCCCGCGCCGGCTGCGCCGCCGGCAGAGGCTGTCGCGGCCCCGGTTGCGGAATCCACCGTGGCCGCGGACCCCGTCCAACCGGCCGCCGCCACCGAGACGGCCGGCGCCGCGGCGGCCGAAACCGCTCCGTCACGCCTGTCGTTCAAGGCGGACGACCTTGAGATCGGCAGCGCCCTGGCGCTCTTCGCGGAACTGAACAACCTGAACATCGTCGCCGACCCGGACGTCACCGGCAAGGTTACGGTTGCCGTCAACAATCTGCCCCTGGAAAAAGTCCTGGATGCGCTCCTGGCGGCGCACGGTTACTACTGGGAAAAGGACGACGGCGGCCTGATTCGCGTCCACAGCATGGAAACCCGCACCTTCTCCCTGGACTACGTCCGGCTGGTGCGGAGTAGCGAGGGCCAGAGCGATGTCAAGGTATCGTCGTCAAACAGCAACAGTAGTGGCAACAGCGGCACGAACTCCAATTCATCCGGGGTCTCGTCGGGAGCGGATAAGGCTGCCACAATGACAATCACCCAAAAGAGCGGCAAAGATGACATCGGCTTCTGGGACGAGGTCGAAACACAACTCAAGATTCTGGTTCCCGATGGCAGTGACGGTAGAGTGATGGTCGATCCCATGTCGGGCACGATACAAGTATATGCCCGCCACCCCATTGTCGAGCAAGCCGCCAGTTTCATCTACGCCCTGGACCGCACCATTCACCGGCAGGTCGACATTGAAGCCAAGATCTACGAAGTGACGCTGAACAGCATGCACGAGCTTGGCATCGACTGGCCGACGGTCATCAGCAAGGTAGGGGTATCCATGACCGGCAACAAGAACACTGGCGACTACGACTCAACGGCTACCGGCAACTACGTGGTGGGCACTCTCCGGAATGGAGACATAGAGATGGCATCCCAGGCACTGCAACTCATTCTGACTCCAGACAACGCTCGCGCCACACTGGACGCTCTGGCGCAGCAGGGCACGCTCAACGTGGTGTCCAAGCCGCGACTGCGCACGCTTAACAACCAGAGCGCCCTTATCAAAGTTGGCACGGACATGCCGTTCTTCAGCCAGACCTTCCTGAACACCTCCACGGGCAGTAACTCCACGACGAATAGCGGTGATATTGTCCAGATCATCACGGTGGGCACGGTGTTGTCTTTGACTCCGCAGATATCGGCGGACGGGTGGATTACTCTTGACGTCTCTCCCGTCGTCACCAGCCTGGGTTCGACCCCAGATGCTCCAGACGGCACGGCAACGTCTCCAAGCCGCACGGCCACCGCGCCGGTTCTTGATATCAAGCAGACTTCGACGCTGGTGCGGGTACGGGACGGCGAGACGGTGGTGATTGGCGGACTGATCATGGACTACAAGCGCGAGGACACGCGGGGAGTGCCGGGGCTGGGCAAGATTCCCTACCTCGGCCGGCTGTTCCGGTGGGAGGGAGAAATCACCCAGAAGAAGGAACTGGTGATCTTCCTCACCCCGCAGATCGTGAAGTAGGGTTGCGTATTTGATCGTCTCATAGTGGTCGCTTCGGTCGCGGCGCCGCTCGTAGTGGTGTCGCAGTCCCGGCGGTTGTCCGCCGGGCAAGACACCATCCCCCCGCCAGACCCTCGCGACGCGCCGGATGGGCTCTTGGCGCTCCACTTCGTTCCGCGCACTGCGAGCCCACTACGAACAGGCGCATTCTGGCGTCCATGGCGGGTCCGCTTCTCGCTCAAGGTTTTACCCGCCAGGTCGGGATTTATCCGCACAAGCCGTTACATTACGTGACGATGACGAACCTGGCGACCACCGTTGTCGAAACATCCGCCGTGGGCGAGCGTGAACCGCCTGCCGACGTGCACGTGCTGCTGGTCTCTCGGGACCGGGCCATGGTTGACGCCTGTCGGCCGGCCATGGCCCTGCCGGTATTCCACCTGCACGTGGCCGAGGACGTGCGCGCCGCATTCCAAGTACTGGTGCGGCACCCCGTGGACGTGTTGCTCGTGGACGTGGCGGACTGGGCCGATGCCATCAGTCCAGGCGACCTGGCCGCGGAAGCCCGGGCCGGGCGACCCTGGCTGGCCGTGATCCTGCTGGCGCCGCCGGACCCAGCCCCGGCGCCGGACGCCGCGGGCGTGGACCAGGTACTGCGGAAACCGCAACCCCCTGACGAACTGGCGCAAGCCGTCCTGCGGCGGGCCGCGCAGGGTCGCGACACAGCACGATCCTCCCTGTGGCTATCATGGCGACAGTATCACCAGCAACTGCGCGCCCTGGAACATGTGGCCCTGGCGGCCATCGAGGCGCAGACGTTCCACGATGCGCTCCTGCGGTTGGCCCGGGGCTTGCTGCACATCTTCGGCGTCCCTGCCTGCGCCATTGTCGGGGTCGAGGATCGCCGGGGCTGTGCCGTGTTCGTGTCCGTGGCGCCGCTGCCGGACGCGGAACTGCAGCGGCTCAAGACCGAAGTGCTCCGGCGCTTTGCCCTGTTCGGCGGCGCGGTTGTGGACGAAGCGGCCTTGGCCGTCGAGCGCGTGTGCGAACGGCCCGCCGCCCCGCCCGCCATGCCGAGTGCCGCCACCTGCTACATACCCGTGTGGAGCGCCGGGCACTTGTGCGGCTTCCTGGCCCTGACGTTGCCTGACGACAAGCCGGCTGCCGCCGAAGCGGAATTGCTGCTGCAGCATGTCCCGGCGTTCCTCAACTCCGTCTTCACGGCCTTCGTGCGCTTCCGCCAGGCCGTCATCCACGATCACCTTACCGGCCTGTACAACCGGACCTATGCCGAGGAGGTGCTTTCCCTGGCGCTGGAACGCTACAAGCGCCACGGCGTCCCGGTCACCGCCATCCTGCTCGATATCGATTTCTTCAAGAAGATCAACGATAGCCACGGCCATGCCACCGGCGACCAGGTGCTGCGCGGCTTTGCCCAGATCCTGCGCCTCTGCTCACGGCGCACGGACGTCATCGGCCGCCACGGCGGCGACGAGTTCCTTGTCGTACTCGCTGACACGGCGATCGAGGGCGCGCGGGTGTTCGCCGAACGTCTCTTCGCCAAGACCCGCACAACACTGCTAGGTGACCAGAACACACGCCTGCATATCACCTTCTCCATGGGATTGGCCACGCCTTCATCCCCGAACCCGGGCGACTGCCAGGTCGGTCGGTTGCTGGCCAATGCCGACCAGGCGCTCTATGCCGCCAAACACCAAGGCCGCAACCGCCTGCACGTCTGGACCGCCACGCCGGACGCTACCTCCGTCACTCCGGTGCCAAAGCAGTCTCCGGCGGCAACCGCGGCGGGCAAAGCGCCGCCGCCGCCGCTGCTGCGGGTCCTCGTGATCGACGACGATGAGAGCATCCTGATACTTCTGCGGGTGCTCTTGGGCCATGAGGGGTACTCGGTCACTACCGCTGGTTCGAGCGAGGCCGCCGCCGTCATCCTGAGATCGCCGGACGCCGACTTCGATATCGCCATGCTCGATATCAACATGCCCGGCCGCAGCGGGCTCGAACTCCTGGAGGACCTCCACCAGGCCGCGCCAGCCATGGTCAAGCTGGTCATGACGGGCGATGCCTCCACCGAGAACGCCGTGACCGCACTGCGGCGTGGCGCCTATGACTTCATTGCTAAGCCGTTCGGCCACGAGCAGTTGTGTCACGTTGTGCGGCGGGCCGCGGACTACGCACTGCTGTTGAAGGAGAACCGGCGCTACCGGCTGTTCCTCGAAGACATGGTCAAGAAGAAGACCGAGGAAGCCGCGCGTTCCCTCGAAGCCGCCCGCCGTGCCCATGAGTTCACCCTCGAAGCGCTGGCGGGTATGCTCGACGTGCGCGAGCACGGTTTCGGCCGGCATAGCACGCGGGTACGCCGCATGGCGCTTGTTCTGGCCCGGCACCTGAACCTAGCGCCGGCCGAAAGCGAGGTCCTGGGCCAGGGCGCGCTCCTGCATGACATCGGGAAGATCGGCATACCGGATGCCGTGCTGCTCAAACCTGGCGCGCTCACCGCCGACGAATGGGTGATCATGCGCCGCCACTCCGAGATCGGGTACAACATCATCCGCCAGGCGCCCTGGTTCGAACAGGTCGCCGAACTCGTGTACTCCCACCATGAACGCTACGACGGTTCGGGCTATCCGCGCGGCTTGGCGGGGCGGGCCATCTGCACAGGCGCTCGCGTCTTCAGCATCATTGACAGCTACGACGCCATGCGTTCCGCGCGCCCCTACCGCGCCGGCCTCTCGTCCGATCATGCCGTGGCGGAGATTCGTCGCGGCGACGGGGCCCAGTTCGACCCGGACTTCGTCGCTGCGTTCCTCGCCTCTCACGAACAGATCGAAGCGGAGTTCTCGGAAGGGTAGGGAGGCAATGCCCCCCCCCGTGCCCCGCTTGTGGATGAGTGTGGGCGTTCAATTCTCGCCTGGTTCGTGTGCAGGACGAGGTCCGTCCACGAGGTAGGCACGGAGTTCTGCGGGCATGGGGAACTCGAGCTGAACGTGTTGCCGGAGCAGAGACTCCCTGAGCCGCGCGTACGGCAGGGCTGTCACAGGCACGTCCTCGGCCACGGCCAGCGCCGTGGCGGTTCCGGCTGCCTGCCTGCAGCATGGTGCGGCTCAGGCGACACCCGGACGCGGCGATGGACGAGAAACTGGCACACCGTCCGGCGACCAGAAGGTTTGCGACGTCCCGTGCCATGAGGCAGCGGAACGGGATCGCGTAGGGGTAGCGGACCTGCGCCGTGGCCGTAGCGTGGCCATGCACGTCCGGCGGGTGATCGGCCAGGCAGACGACATCGTCGATGCGGGTGCGACCGAGCAGGTCGTTTTCGGTCAGCACATACTGCCCGAGTACGCGCGGCCCCTCACGTACCCCGAGTCGCGGTGCGATCCATGCCAGTCGGTACCGGCGGAATTCGGGGTGCGCGACCTGGACATGATGCCAATGGCTTCGGACTCGGTGCCGGCATTCGTCCATGGCCGCCGTTGGGGTCAGGCGCCGGAACTCGGCGCCCGACATGGTGGGCAGCATGTTGAAACAGTAGTCGCCGCACGGGTAGCGGACCCCGAACACGGATGGGTAGTGCGCCGCCCACCAGCACGCGTCCGGGACGTCGGAGGGGAGCGGTTCGATGGCAGTCGTTGTCGTCGGGGTCAGTCTGTAGATGAGTGAGACGCCGTTGGTCTCGGTCGTCGGGCTTTCCGGGGCGCTGCGCTCGCCAAACTGGTGCCGGCCTTCGCGCCCGTTCATCGTCTCACAGCCGGCCGCCTGCGCGAGGAGTCCATCCCCTGTGCAGTCGCAGAAGTATCGTGCCTTGAGCAGGGTGCCATCGCTCAGCTTCAGATCGCGGATTTCGCCGGCATCACAGCGGACGGACACGAACCCCGTCGAGACGCGCACCTGGCAGCGACCGGGCTCGCTCAGCATCTGTTCGAGCATGCGTTGGTAGGCGTCCGGTTCGAAGACGACGGCGTGCAGGACATTGCGGCAGAACGCTTCGTCTTTCCACACATCGATCGGGCCGGCGCCCACATGCCGGCGCAGGCTGTCGACGTAATGCAGCGCCGGATCGACGACGTATTCGCCGCCCGGGAACGGCGCTTCGCCGTCGGCCGGTAGCCTTATGTGGCGGGCGACGCGCGTGATGCCGATGGCTCCCGGCACCTCGCGCAGTCGCTGCCAGATCTCGAACGGCAAGCCCGTGTTGCCGACACCCGGTTCCCAGTTGTGCACGCCGGCGTGCACGGCGGTCCCGCCAATGGCCGGGCCTTTCTCGACCAGCACCACTCTGGCACCGAGACGCGCCGCACTGTACGCGGTCCCGAACCCGGCGCTCCCAGCGCCAATCACCACCAGATCGCAAGAGATTTCGTTGGACATCATTTCCCGCAGTTGTTACTCATGTCGTGGCGACCGTCGTCGTGGCCGCAGCGCGCTGACCGTGGAACTCCCGGACGGACGTGAGGTTCTTGATCGGACCCAAACCTCAGTTCCCGCCGCTCCCAATCTCGCCCCGCCCCGGATTCACTGCAGCAGGACAATCTTCGGCCCGCGTGGGCCCTTGCCTTCGATACGGTCCGCGATGAGTTGGCCGGCTTCGCGGCCCATGTCCTGGTCACGGCGCAGCACGTAGACCAGCGGCAGTCCGGCGAGGCTGGTCTTGGGGTGTGCGTCGGAGAGCAGCAGCCCGACCTCGATGCCCTTCATCGTCTCGGCGTGGTGCGTAAAGAGGTGGCGCGCGTAGTCGAGCGGGTCGGCAAACATTGTCTGCAGGATCACGGCGTCGTACGTGTCGCGGCGGGCGGCGAGTTCGTCGAGGAACGCTGCGTGATCGGGGCCCGTGGTCATGGGCAATTCATGGCGAAGCACGGGGCAGTGTCGTGCAGGCAGTTTTCTTTTCAGGACCACGGCGCGGAACGCGTCCTCATAGGCCAACATGTGTTCGGCGTAGTTTGGGTGCCCGACGCTGAGCAGCGTGATCCGCCGATGGCCCGCATCGGCGAGCTTGCGCGTCAGTCGTGCGATCCCGTGCGGAATGTCGATGCCGACGAAGTCCGCCGCCGCGTTGTCCACGATGCTGTCGACCAAGACCAGCGGGACCTTGGCTGTCTGGATCTCGCGGATCAGGCGCGGCGCCGCCTGGTGGTCCCAGAACATCCACAGGATCCCGTCCGGGCGTGATCCGACGAGGTCGCGGACGGCTTGTGCCTCATCCTCGGGCGCGAACTGCAGAACCAGGTTGCAGCCGCGCCGGGACACGGCTTCCTCAATGCCCTTGGTCACGTGCGAAAGGAAGGAGTCGAGTGCCTTGAGGAACAGCATTAGGGCGACATTCTTGCGCGCGCCCATTCGGACCTGGTTCTCGGGCAGCGACACGAAACTGCCTTTGGCGCGACTGCGGGTCAGCAGTCCCTCCTTCTCCAGGTGGCGGTAGACATTTCGCGCCGTGAGGCGGTTGATGCCGAGCGCGGCCGCCAGTTCGTGTTCGGTGGGGAGCTTCTCGTCCTGAACCAACGCGCCTTTCAGGATCAGGTCGCGGATCTGTAAGGCCGCCTGGTAGTAGATGGGCACAGGGCTCTGCGGATCGATGACTAACGAGGACGGGTCCATGGGCGTACCCTTGCCGTTGCGGAAAGTCGACAGTGTCGGTTTGAATACCTTGCTATACCAATACAGTCCTAGGCGGGGGTGTCAAGAGGGGACGAGGTGCGGTCCAGTAGCCAATGAACCCGTTCACCTGCCACGCAAGGTGGCAGGGGTCTGTGCTCCACCCTTAGGCGGCGTACAAGAATAACCTGTGCATTTGCGGCCAGCTATCTTGAGCCGGTTTCA
>MHBL01000392.1 GCA_001803235.1 Lentisphaerae bacterium RIFOXYA12_64_32 | reverse complement strand
TGGGAAGGTGCGGACCATTGCGCGCAATTGCGGGGTGACTTCTGGCGACCGAGCACTAGTTCATCCCCGGTTTCCTGTCAAGTGGCCCAGCGGTGGCCCAGCGGGACAGCCGGTTTGTGGTGCCAAGAAAAGGCTGTCCCGTATGCCCACGAACAATGGGCTGGGGACCGACGGAGGCGGCATAGGGGACATGCTTCCTTTGTCGGTCACAGTGTCGTTCTCCTTCCGTTCCCGCTTGTGGTCGCGCGGGACGATCTTGACACCCCGCGTGGCGCCGTGGGCGCCGGACTATACGCCGGACCTGGCGTCGGGCGTGCACGTCTGAGTCAGGTACTGGCGGCCCTTCGCGGTGAGCCGGTACCGCTGCTTGCTGCTGCGCGGTCTGTCGGGGACGGTCATCTCGACGAGGCCGGCTTTGAGCGCGGGTACCAGGTATCGATCGCGGAGATTGGCTTGTCCCTTCAAGTTGAGAACCGCTTGAACTTCCCCACGCGACATAGGCTTCCGCAGCATGGAAAGCAGTTTGGCGACTTCACCCGTGACTTCACCCGTGACTTCACCCGTGACTTCACCCGTGACTTCACCCGTGACTTGCCCTGTGACTTGCGGGGTGACTTGTCCGGCGCCCGACTCGGTCTCTGCCTCTTGGGCTTCGACTTGTGCGGTCCTGGCCTTGGGATGAATCGGGAACGTGGTCGCGAAGTACGTGCGGTCCCTGTCGGTCTCGAACTTCGGCCGCGGCGAGTGGTTGTGGCGGACGGCGCGCATGATCTTGGGGATCCCCGTGCCGCGTCCTTCCGTGAGGCTCAGTTCTTTGAGAAACTCCCCGAGACGGCGGTTTCGGTAACGCCGCGACAGGAAGCGGTCCTTCTTCAGGTCGGCGATGCGGATGGAGCGGTCGGGGCCGGGTTGGCTGCTGATGATGACACAGTCGGGAAGGATGCGGACTTCGACGGGCTCGCGGATGTCATACCCTCGGTGGTACACCGCGTTCACCAGCGCCTCCTCGATGGCTTCATAGGGGTAGTTGAAGAAACGTTCCGCCTCGGGCCGGTCCGGGTGCTTGATAACGGTCTCGACGATCAGCGAGGAACGGATGTACGCCAGGGCCTCGCGTACCATGCGGTGAACCGGTCCCTTGAAGATCTTCTCCGAGAACCGATCCGCGCCGGGACCCTCGGGGAAGTGAACGACATCGATCTGGGCGTATGGGAAGAACTTCTCGGGGTGTTCGTTGAACAACAGCAGACCCACGTTCAGTGGCCGCAGGAACTCGTCAGGGCCGGCCGCGATGTTCATCTGCCGGCAGAGTTGCGCGAAGTCCATGCGGGCGGAGTCGGGATAGAGGCCGCTGCCGACCTCCTTCAGGAAATCCCGGATCAGACCGATATCGAGATCGTCCAGCGATGCGTCATGGCGGATACGGTCGTCAAAGGGCACCGTGGCCGCCAGCGAGAGCAGTTCGCGCTCGGTATTGCCACGGGCTTGGACGGTTGAAGAACCTTTGCGGATGTAGAACGCGTACTCCCGACACCCCTTGGCAAGGGACACCGGCGCTTTGTAGGGCCGCGTCTGGCCGCCAGGCGCCCAGAGGACCAGGATGTGCCGGCCCTTGACGACCTGGGGTGAAGCGACCGGATGGTAGTCTGGCTGGATGCGGAAACCCAGGTTCAGAACATCCTTCTGGAGCTTGTCGAGCGAATCCGGCGGCAGACCTGTTGGCGGAAGCACCGGCCGGCCGTTCTTTGTTTCCACGCCGAGGACGATGTACCCGCCGCCGAGGTTGTGGAAGTCGTTGGCAAAGGCGCACAGCGTGTGCAACGCGGCTTCTGGGTTCCAGCCGCGCTTGAACTCGAGGCGTTCGGACTCGACCGTCCGGCCACGCAGCAGATGATCGATGTTGATGGGCAGGTTCACGGCTTTTCCTGGGCCCACGGTGGGCATGATTGCCGGTGCTGGCTGCCCGGGGGCTGATGGACTTACCTCGGCACTCCCCCGGGCGTCCGTCACGGCCCCGCGCCAGACGTATCGCATACCGTCACCGGACCCTTACCCATGGTTCCCGGGCGATAGGGTAGCGGGGGCGCCGAGGAAGTCAAGCGACATGGACGGAGGTGTCGGGTTCTGTCGAGTTGCGTGCGGATGTACACAATGGAGCCGATTTGCTCGTAACGGCCAAACTGCAGCATGAAACGGCAAATGGTCGGGTTCTTCGGGAAGGGCGTGATCACAGCTTGTCACTGTCAATCAGTACCCGGTCGTGCTTGTTCTGCTCCAACCACCAGTAGGTGAAGTGCTTGGACAGCCAGCTTGCCGCTTTCTCGGCGGCGAGGTCGCGGTTCCGTGAGGTGTACAGCACCGGGATGCCGAACTTCGCCTCAATGGCGTCCAAGGTGCCGCATACGGCGTTGGGGTGCGCCTCGGTGCATAGTCCCTCGAACTGGTAGTACGGCGTTTTCATGTCCTCGTAGGTGGCCTCGATCAGGATCGCCTTCCACCGGTACTTCGCCAGACGGGCACAGCCGCGGATGAACCGCGCCCGGTTCACCATGGTGCTGGTGATGACGTCGGACATCGATTTGCGCTCCAGCGCCAGCAGTTTCTCCATGCCCTCGACCGAGTAGTCGCCGGTCTTCAGCGTGTGCTCGAACGCGGGCGTTGAGGGCGGAAACGTGGTGCGCAGGAACGACTTGATCCCCGCCTCGATCTCGCGACTGATGATGGCGGGAAGCATTACTTCCCCTCCCTCTTCGCGAGCAATGCCTGGCCCTTGGTCGTAAGCCGATACTTCTGGAGCCGGCTGTTCGGCTTGTCGGGGATGGTCATCTCGATCAACCCGAGTCTGACTCCAGCCTGCTGGTAGTTCTCTCGGAAGTGCTTCTCATCCTTGAGTCCGAGTTCCTTCTGAATCTCATGGCGCGTCATGGCCCCATGCATCACGGAAAGCATGTTCATGACTTCGGGGGCGACTTCGGGGGTGACTTCGGGGGCGACTTCGGGGGCGACTTCGGGGGCGACGCGTGCAGCTCCGGCCTCCGGCGCCAAGGGAATGGTGGTGATGAAGAGGTCCGGTTGTTCCTCGAACTGCGGCAGTGCGCCGTGACTGTAGAACGGCAGGTACTTGGTGACGTTGTAGACGCCGGACCCGACCTGTTCGTAGCGGCCGAGCTGCAGCATGAACCGGCAGATGGTCGGGTTCTTCGGGAACGGCGTGAAATGGGCCGGATCAATGCGACCGCGGATGTGTGGCACGTGCGGGTTGCGGAAGATCACCCGGTCCCGGAAGATGGTCATGGTGGCCGGCGCGGCACTGGTATACTCCCGGTGCGCAATGAGGTTTGAAACCAATTCGCGGAAGATCCGGTCCCGCAGGCTGATGCGTTCGTTACCTTCGAGATGGAACGGGTCGTTCAGATGCTTGTTCACAAACCCCATAAGCAGGTCAAAGGTGTCGATGAGGTTGGTGTACAGGAGGAGCCGATCGTCGTAGCGGTCCACATTGTCACGGCGCAGGAGACCGTCAAAGCTCATCCCCGGCGCCGCTTGCTGGATGGTTCCATCGGTGCCGAACATGAGGGCCGCGGCCAGGGTGTAGCCGGTTTCTGAGGAGAGCGGGTCTTTGTGGATGAACCCGCCGATATGCAGTAGTTCCTCATCGCTCAGCGTCTGCCACGGGTGGTCCTGGCGCTGGGCGCGCAGCAGGTCCCGCGCCCGGGTAAACAGATCGGCCCGCAAGTTCCCCATGCCCAGCCAGGGCAGGACGCGCTGTTCGGTGTAGAAACTCAGTTTCCGGTTGACCAGGCCAGCGATCTGGTAGGGACCCTTGAGCCGATAGTCCCCATCTTCGCTGCGCAGGAACACCTCGCCGCCGGTGCGATGGACCTGGGAGCTGGCAGGGACTTGGACCTTGATGATCCATTTGCCACCGATCTGCTCCGCGTGCGGGAAAAGCAGGTACGGCGGGTCCAGTTTGTTCGGATTATTCGACTGGTTGGCGACCTCCACCTTCAGGCGTTCCACCGCCGCCGGGTTGACGCCAGCCACCTCGCCGTTGTCGGCGACGCCAAGAACGATCAGCCCGCCGTCCAGATTCAAGAGGGCGCTACCGACTCAAAAAAGCTCTTTGGCAAGGCATCAGCGGCTTCCTTGAACTCCAGAGCCAGGGTCTCACGGGGACCGAAGGGTTGGTTCATTGCGGTTACCACGACTGACCCTCCAGAAGCGTATCGCACGCCTGATGAACCCGTTCATCTGCGGAGTCCGCAAGGCTCAGGTACAGCGAGAGGCGGTCCACGATACCGTCTTTGGCGAACAGGCAGGGGTCATACCGCCAACACTCCAAGAGCGCGTTCGCCTCTTCTCGGTGCTCCCGGCGCTCGAAGAATGTCCCCAGCAGAAAACCATCCACGGCGGTACTGCGACAGGCATACGTAGGGAGCGGGTCGCCCTCGATCATCGTCAGATCCGCCAGTGCTGTCATGCCAGCCTTCACCACACCCTCCGGCGGCAGTGCGTGGAGATGCACCCACATCTTTCGGGCCACCGGACTTCGCAGGCTCGCGCGAGCCTTCTCCCAAAGATCCCGGCCCTCCAGCAGAAAGTGCAGCCCGCGGGCTCGGGCGCTTGCCGACGGCGCACAAAGCTCGACAGTCACCAGTTCGTCGCGGACCTTGGTCAACGTCATGGCCGAGTACCCCAGCTTCTGCGCCCAGACGTTGAGTTGCATCGCCGCGGCGGGTTTGTGCAAGAGTTGATAGAGCACGGTGGCCTGCGCCGCCGCCGATAGTTTCTCTGCCCTTGCCTGCCGTGCATAACGCTCGCACAGGTCGGCAAACGGCGGAATGAACAACTGCGTACCCGGAACAATGAACGGGATACCAAACTGAACCAGCCGGTCACGGCGGTAGGCCTTCAGCGCCGGGAACACCAGCACCACCGGCATGTGGAAATGATCCTCCAACGTCCGCTGCCGCGCCTTCAGCCCGGCCGTATTCTCCTGCTCATCGTCCGGCGTGGTCGTCGGACTGGCCAGCACCAGCGTCTTCCCCAGCCAGGCCCATTCGTCGAAGCGATGGGTTCGCGCCAACAGCGCCGACAGCCCCTTCAGACGGTTGGTCAACACCGGCTTCAACTGCACCGGTTTCTCGGCCAGTCGTGCCAGGTACTCACGCAGCTTAGCCTGTTCGTTCATGCCATAAATATACCGTTTTGGATTAAATACACAACAAAAGGTTATTATTTGTTAATCGGTTTATTTCACGCAGGAAGAACTGGTGGGTGACACGAAGTCGTTGGACATGTTGCACCTCCCGTTGTGGGCGACGTCAGGAGTCCTTTCCTTTGACCCTATACGTACGCTACATCCGGGACCCGGACAGAATGTGTCCGGGGGCGACGTCGGGAAGGGAATTCTGCGCCTTTTTCTGCGACCGGTGCAAGAGGGGCGGATTGGTGACTGCGCCGGCCTGGGGGTGGACGACGGCGCGGATTACGGCCGAGGACGGCCGACTCCAGGAGCCGGGTGTGGCTACGGGCGGCGGGAGCGGTGACTGGCCAACGCCCACCGGAGAGGCGTACCTGTATGGCCACGACGTGAAGGGTTTCGCCGAGTTGATGGAACATGCCATGAACGAAGCCCTGAAGGACATGGACAAGACCCTGGAATCCCGCTACGGGTCGAGAAAGTGACGGGGTGACGGATCGCCGCCGCGCCTGCCCTACCTCTACAAGAGAATCCCCCGATTCTCACTCCAGGACCGGCTACCGGTTTCCCTGCACGGCGTGGTCTCCGCGGTGGCCCGGGCCGTGTCAGGCGCTTCTGCCCAATGACCCGCCACTTTGCCCCACGGCCATCCAACGGAGCGCGTCCTTACGCGTTGCCAAGACCGGCGGAAGGACGACCTGCAACCGGCGTTTGACGTCTGGGGTTGCGGGGCGGCAAGGTGAAGTAAGATGGCGGGCCACGCCGTGCGTTGACACGCCCCGGCATGTGTTCTTCCGGGCCAGTGCTAGGTTTGACCGGCGGGACCCAGCCAATCCCGAACCCCCTTCCAGCCCATGTTCCGGTAGCTCCGCGCCGGGTTTGCGGGAATATCCGCGGGCCGCCGTGCCTTCGATGGCATCTCGCCTCGGCAGTAGGCCTGCCACTCCGTGCGACTCCTCAACTTCAGGTTCCTGACGAACGTCCGCGCCTCGTCAAAGGCCCGGAGGCCCCGGAGACGGGCGCAGACAGTACCGGTGCCCAGCCAGTCGCCCCAACTCGTCCAGCCTTTGCGTCCGTATACCAGTTGGGGGTTCGAGGGAACGTCCGCGGGCAGACGGCCTTTGCTCGGCATGTCACCCCGGCAGTAGGATTGCCACTCCGCCCTGCTCTTCAGCTTCAGACTCCGGACGAACTCCCGGGCCGGTTCGAACCGCCGGTACTGCCTTGCCTGGTTCGCCACATAGCCTGTACCGAACCAGTCGCCCCAACTCACCCAGCCTTTCCCGGCGTACACACGGCATGGGTGTCGTGGAATGTCGGCAGGAAGTGCCGGCAGGTGAGGCAACCCGCCCCGGCAGTACTGCTGCCACTCGGTCTGGTTCCTGATGCCGAGCGCGCGAACAAAGGTCCGGGCGGCTTCGAAGTCGCGAGAGATGCCGGTCCGCCGCGGGGGCTTGCCGGTTCCGAGCCAGTCACCCATGGAGATCCAGCCGGTGCAAGCATAGGTCTCCCGCGGCGCCCGCGGGATGTCTTGGGGAAGGGAGCCCTTTGATTGCAGCCTGCCCCGGCAGAAGGCTTTCCATTGCGCCTGGGTGGCGAGACGCAGTGCCCTGGCGAACTCCCGGGCCTGCTCGAACGGCCGGTAGTGCCTGGTCCCGGGGCCGAGCGAGTTCGTGCCGAACCAGTCGCCCCAACTCACCCACCCCTGGTGTTCGTACACGTCATTGGCGGCATGGGGGATGTCATCAGGTTTCGGCGCGCGGGTGGGCCTTTCACCCTTGCAGTACTGGCGCCATTCGTCGAGGTTCCGCAGTCCGAGTGCCCGCACGAATTGCCGGGCTTCGTCGAACGGACGGTAGACGCGAAGCTGGGATGCCACGGTGCCGGTACCCAGCCAATCGCCCCAGCTCACCCAACCGCTCTGCCGGTAGGTTCTGGACGGCTCGCGGGGTATGTCACCGGGTAGCACCGGCAGGTGGGGCAGTTCTCCTCGGCAGTATCGCCGCCATTCGTTTTCGCCCTTCAGCCCAAGACGGCGTGCAAACTCCCGAGCGTCAGCAAACGGACGGAACTCCCTGAGAAAAGACGCAACCGTGCCCGTGCCGAGCCAGTCACCCCAGTTCACCCAGCCTTCGGCCTTGTAGGCTTCATGGGGCCGTCTGGGGATGCCGTCCGGCCTCCTGCCCAGGTGTTTCATCCGGCCCCGGCAGTAGAGCAGCCACTCGCGGATGCTCTTCAGGCCAAGTCCTCGCACGAACCGCCGGGCTTCCCTGAACGGTCGCACTCTGCGCTTGCGGAACGCCTCGGGACCTGTCCCGAGCCAGTCGCCCCAACTCATCCAGCCGTCCCCCTTGTACACCTTCTCGGGCGTGGCAGGGATGTCTGACGGCAGTGGTTCCCGGCCTGGAAGGCCACCGCGGCAGTACTTCTTCCACTCGCCCGAACTCCGCAGGCTGAGACTGCGGGCAAATCGCCGGGCTTGCGCATAGCTCCTGAACTGCCGGCCACGCCTGGATTCGCCAGCGGCGATCAGCCAGTCCTGCCATCCCTGCCACCCAAAACCTTGGTAGACCTTCTCGGGAGCGAGAGGCATGCCGGCAGGAAGGGCGGGACGTGAACCACTCAACGCCATCCGGCAGTGCAGAGCCCACTCCGCCTCGCCGGTCAGCCCCAGAGCCCGGACATACTCCCGCGCAGAAGGGAATGGAAGGCATAGCCTGCCGTCGGCTTCGACCGGGGTTGCTGTTCCGAACCAGTCGGCCCAGGAGTTCCAGCCCTTGCTGTGATAGACAACATCGGGGCTGGGGGGGATGTCATCAGGCCGCTCGCCCTTGTGCGGGAGCCTGCCGCGGCAGTAGAGCTGCCATTCTTTGGCATCGCGCAGCCCCAGTGTCCACACCAGTTCGCGCGCCTCTGTGAACGGGCGCCATCGGGCCGACAACTGCGACCGGCCTGCTTGTCTTTTCCTCTTCGGTGGCATCGGTTCCTCGCTGGCCAAGAAGATGCGAGCCCGGGCGCAGAAGTCAAACCCTACCAACCGCGAAACAACCATTCCGGGCCGCATGTCGGGTTGTCGCGGCGTCGCCCTCTGGGGTATCGCCTGGTCGCGTGGCCCTCCAGCAGAAAGTGCAGCCCGCGGGCTCGGGCGCTTGCCGACGGCGCACAGAGCTCGACAGCCACCAGCTCATCGCGGACCTTGGTCAACGTCATGGCCGAGTACCCCAGCTTCCTCGGTGGTGATTTCGGCGGCGGCATGATCGGCACCGATGTGATTCACAAAGGTGGTACAGATCGTGGCATACCGCCGTGCCGTCCATTCCGCGGTCTGGAAGTTGCCGGGGCGCAGCATCGCCTTGGTGTAGCCATCGAGGACTTCCTTGACGGTGACCGGCTTGCTGTCTGCGGTGAAGCCGCCGTGGACACCGGTCTGCAGCTTCTGCTCCAGTTCGGGATACAGGACATGAATGAGTTCGTGCTTGGCCTCGGCTTCATCGATGCTGCGGATGATAGGGGCGAATTCTTTGTCCCGGGTCGATCGTGCCGTCGGCCAGTGCGAGGTGTTCAACGAACGAACGAAGGTCTTTCGCTGGCCATCGGCGTTGCGGTAGGTCAGCCGCAGGTAGATGGGTCCGGTCTTGTGGGGCTGCCACAGCCACTTGTTCGATTCCATGCCGCCATCCATGACTTCACCTTGGACGCGGCACGGGTCGGGGTCAAGTCCGGGATTGATAATAAACTGTACGTTCTGGGAAACGTGAGTCATAAGTTATTATCAATCAACAGGAAGGAAATGATGGCGGAGAGGTAGGGATTCGAACCCTAGGTCCAGCAAGCTGGACAGTGGTTTTCGAGACCACCCCATTCGACCACTCTGGCACCTCTCCGAAAAAGGCAAGCAACGAGTGGATGTCACAACTAAGCAGAGAAACATAAGCTGGCGGGGCGTGAACTCAAGTCGGGACGGCCAAGCAGGGCAAGAAGGGTCAGACGCCGACGGCGGCGTTCGCCTGGCGCAGCTCTTCGTCTGGTCGCATGTCGTCGTCCCCCCCTGCGGCTGCGGTGCGAGGCGGCGCGTCCGCACGGAAGGTTTTCCCATGCTGTGGCGGTCGGACGAGTGCCCCCGGGCGCAAGCCACCCCTGATAATCCAAATCTGCACGCCGTTGCGGAACCCTGCAACAGCGGTCAGGCGTGGCCATCCGCGACCGGCCTGGTGCCGGCGCGGCCGATGGCTTCGACGATGCCGACGGCCGTGATGCTGGCCAGCAGCGAACTGCCACCGTAACTGACCAGCGGCAGGGTGATGCCGGTGGTCGGCACGAGGGCGAGGTTGACGCTCAGATGGATAAACGCCTGACCGGCGAGAAGGATGACCATCCCCATGACCGTCGCCCTCGCGAACAGGTCTTGGCAGCATGTGCCACGCTGCACCCCGTACGCGACCCAGGCCAGCACGATCAGGACCAGCGGCAACACCCCCAAGAAACCGACGGCTTCAGCGGTATTGGCGAAAATCGAGTCACTGTAGCCCAACGGCAGGTAGGCTTGCGACCAAGCGGCGTTTCCCCAGGACTGACCGGTCAAGCCCCCCGCCGCGAGCGTACGTTCGAACTGCAGGATGTGCCAACCCGCCGTATCGGCGTAGGCGCGAGGGTTGAGAAACGCTACCCAGCGCGTCGTGAGGTAAGGGTGTGCGGCCAGTACGAGCCCTACGGCCGGCAGAGCGGCCAGCGCCGTGACCGCCAGATGCAACAACCGTCCGTTCATGGCCCAATACAGGACGGCAAACGTGAAGACATACACCAGGACGGTTCCGAAATCCGGCTGCAGGGCGATCGGAAGAATCCACAACAGACAGAGCAGCAGGGCCGGCAGATAGCCCTGGCGCCAGTCCAAGTTACCCCGATTGGAATTGCGGTCCATGAGCCACGCCAGCGACAGCACGAACGCAGGCTTCGCCAGTTCGCTGGGTTGAATGAAGACACCGTTCCACGCGAACCAGGCGCGCATGCCGTGTACGCGGACCCCACAGAGCAACACCAGCCACAGGGCAAGGTACGTCATCACCGCGACCGGAGCGGTGGCGCGCCGCAGGAACCGAGTGTCACGGGTGGACACGGCTGCCAGCGCCACCCCGCTCACCGCCAGCCAGACCAGTTGCCGGGTGACGAAACGGTAGGCGGGCGACAGGTGGCAGGTGGCGTTGTAGATCGCCAGGCATCCCCATAGGCCGAGGCACAAAGCGGCCACCCCGGCCGGAGTCAGGGCCGGTCGAATCACGGTATTCAACCACTTGCTGCGCGGCGCCAGGTTCATCTCGAAGCGAAGTCTCCGCCGCCGCGGGCCTTGGTCCGGGCCTGGGCCAACGCCGGGAACGCGTCGGATTTTTCATCCCCCGTGGGAGCAACCCAGACGGGCAGATCCCCGTCGACACCGGACTGAGTGTCCGGGGCTGTTGCCGAGGTTGCCAAGAGCCGCGGTGCTTTCCGATCGCTCCTGCTCTCAAGCCGTCCCTGGGCTTCACGCCGTTCGAGGATGCGGCCGTGGGCCACGGACTCCTGGGCCATCTCGTCGAGCAGCGTCTGACGCTCGACGATCATCACCTGCGCGAGGCGTGCAACGAGAATGGCGGCCCAGGCCGTGAAGCAGAGCAGGACGATCCGCATGCGGGCGGTGGGATCATCGTGGCCGGGGCGTCTTTTCAGCATGGGGTCGTGGCTACCTTGTGTGTCCCGAGGTCTGCGCAGTCTGTGCCTCCCTGAGAAGTCCGGGGCGTCACGCATTCGAGCCGGACACGTCGCTCAGGTCCGCGGACATTTCGGCGGCCGCCTTCTGCCGCTCGTGTTCCTTAATGAGCTGGAACTCCGCTTCCCAGCGCGTTCGGTTCCAGACTTCCAGTCCGATCTCATTCCCCACCACAACGGCATCCGCCCCCGGCTCCAGATCCAATAGCGAGCGGAAGTGTACCGGCACGGTAATGCGTCCTTGGTTCGATATGCTTTCGGCCTGACTGAGGGAACCAAAACGGCGGAGTTGCCGCCGGAACACCACGCTGGTGGCCGCCCGGCTGGCCGGACGCGGCTCGCCCTGACGCATCTGTGTCCACACGGGCGAAGGGTAGACGCCCATGGCGCCTTCGGGCAGACAGTAGAGCACGACCTCGGCTCCGGCGGCACGGCAGTCCGCGAGGAATCGCGGGCTAAGCCTGACCCGGCCGTTGGCGTCGACGACGCACCGCTCCTGTCCGCAGAAACACGCCATGCGGCAACTCATCCGTTCATGTTGATCTTCCAATATTATCCAAATTGATCCATTTTGTACCAAAGTCAACTCACTTGACGCGCTTTATTTGATGCGGACCGAGGAATGCCGCAAGTGCGCTCGCCACCTCGTGCGGCAGGGGGGGGATGCGCCAGTGAAGGTGCGCGTCTGTCCGAGCCGTGCGCGTTGCCAAGCGGTGTATTGTTGAGAATCGCTCGTTACGTCTCGCGGCTCTGCCGAGAGACCACACCTGCATTCCGCACTCTCGCTGGTCTCCCATGAAACTGAAGAAGCCCAGAGCCCGCGAGGACGCGGGCGCTCCAAAGTCAGCGCCCGCGCCAAACCCTGGAGCCCAGAGCCCGCGAGGACGCGGGCGCTCCAAAGTCAGCGCCCGTGCCAAACCCTGGAGCGCCCGCGTCCTCGCGGGCTCTGGAAGCGTCGTTGCCAGTTTCACCTTTGGAATGACCGGGGGGGGGCGCTGACGCAGAAGCGGTCCCGCGGAGCTTCTTGCACTTGCGCCGGCCAGCCATTACGTTGCTGTTCACCGGCTTCGCGCCACGAGGGACGTGGGGCCAGGGAGAGACGGGGCTGACGGAGGTGTTGCCGTGCAATTCCTCGATGTGCTTTTCCCGATCGGGCGGACGAACGGCGCGTTCGTCACATCACCCACCAACGAGAAACAGGCGTTGAACACCTTGGACCGCTACGGTGTGGAGCGCGCCCTGGTGTTCCACACCGTGTCCAGAGACTGCGACCCTGACTTGGGCAACGCCGAGTTGGACTGGTTGCGCCACAAGGAACGGCTGCTCCCCATCTGGGGCTTTGAGACCGCCGTGCCCGCGTCGCCGGCGCCGGTCGAGTTTCTGAAGGCCGCGCTGGCGGCTGAAGTCAGGGCCATCCTCATCAACCCGTGCATGCGCGACGTGCAGATCCAGAACAGTGTCCGCGCCTTGGAATTGGCGGCGCTCCTGGAGATGCGGCGCCTGCCGCTGATCCTGGCGTACCGCCAGTGGGACCGCGGCTCGGACGTCATCGACTGGTACGGCCTGGCCGAGTTCTGCCGGCGCTTCCCGGCACTGCCGGTGATCGCCTGGCAACACCGGGCGCGGGCGAACCGGCCCATGTTCGACGCCTTGGCACAGGCGTCCAATCTGCGTGTCGTCCTCTCCGCGGTCTGGCAGGCGCAGATGATCGAATGCATCTGTGAGACGTTCGGCCCCGAACGTCTCCTCTTCAGCCTTGGCCTGCCCGGGCTGCACCCCACCTCCTTCCAGGCGGTCGTGACGTACGCGGACGTGACCCCAAAGTCAAAGGAAGCCATTGCGGGCGGCAATCTTGTCCGACTCCTCACGGAGGCCAACTATGAGAACTAAGCGCACCACCGGCGAAATCGCCGAGCGCGTTCTGGCCGGCCGACCGCTGGACCATATCCCGGTCATCGATTTCCACACACACCTGGCCGGGTCAGCGGACTACTACTACGTGCACCGCAGCCGCCCGGACCAGATGGTGGCGTACATGGACCGGTTCGGCGTCGACCATTTCGTGGTGTTCGCGTTCAGCCTGCACAGCGACTGTGGTGCGGGCAATCGGCGTTTGCTGCAGTCGACCGCGGGCTTGCGCGGGCGGTTCAGTCCCCTGGTGACCTTGCACGCGGGGTTCCCGCAGGACTGGCCGGAACTGCTCGAGGAAGGGCGGGCCCACGGCGCGCGCGGCATCAAGCTGATCGCCGCGTACCAGGGCGTGAACGAAATGTCCGTCGACTGGTCACCGGCGCTGCAGTTCGCGCGCGGCCGCGGCTGGGTGGTGCTCAACCACTCCTGGGGCACCGCGGAACGGCTGGAGAATTTCGCCCGGAACTTCCCGGACGTCACCTTCATTGTCGGACACATCTCGACCGGCTTCAAACGGCTGCTCGAGGAGTACGACAACGTCTACCAGTGCACCTGTGCGCACTTCGCGTGTGCTTCAGACCTGCCGACCGAAAAGTTGGTCCGGACCCTGCCGCCGGAAAAGATTCTGTTCGGCTCCGATGCGCTGGACCTCGACCTGGGCACCGCCATCGGCCCGATCGCCCTGGCCGACATTCCGGAAAGGACCAAAGAGCTGCTCCTGGGCGGCAACGCCCTCGAACTCGCCAAACGCCTGGGCTGGAATCTCGGCAAGCTCACACCCTCCGCCAAGAAGCCCGACCGCCCCCGACGCAAGAGCGCCTGACCGCGCGGAGACCGCCCGGTCATAGACTGATGTTACTCACGCTTGTCCGCGCCGCCACGGTCCTTGCGGCCGTGGGGCGACGATGGGGAAAAGGGAGGAGGGGCGGGCCCTCCTCTTCTCCCAGTCGTCGCCCCACCGGGACCAGCCCGGTGGCGGCGCAACGCGGCCACGTGTGACATGGTGACGGATGCAAGGCGTCTACCCAGACGACTCATCCGCCGCGGCGGATTCGCCCTTCATCGTTGTGGGCTCATTCTCTGTCTGGAGGGCGAGGGGCCTCCCGAGCCGCCGCCGCATTGCTGCCTCCTGATGTCCCGGCGTTGACCCGTGTGCGTCCTGACGTTATCTTGCCGAGTCGCGAAGAGGCCGCCCCATGGGCGCCAACGCTCGTGCAGGAGGCAAGGGGACATGCCACGGACAGCAATGCCGCAACCGCTCCGCACCGGTGCGTGGGGTCTCCTGGCCTTGAGTACCGTGCTCTTGCTCCTGAGCTGCAGACAGGGGCTCGACCGCGCCGGGGGAAAACACCTTCGACGCCGTGCACGCGTACCAGGGCCTGCGGATGACCGGGGGATCTGTCGGCCGGGAGGCGCTGACGCCCTACTTCGGGGCTTGCGCCGGGACCGGTGGGGTGAAGGGCTTGCCGTCACGCGCGGTGGCTTCGGCGAGTGCGTCCAGCTTGCTGAAGCGCCAGCCCTTGCCGGTCTTCTTCAGCGTGGCGCGCCATTTGTTCTGGCTCGGTCACGATCAGATACGCTCTCCGGAGAAAGCACGCCGCTGGGGGACTTACCGGAGGTCCTGGTCCGCCTTCCGGATGATGGCCTGCAGCGCGTGGTCGGCCGCCTCGGGGAGGCATGGGGCACTGGGTTGGGCCATGATGTCGTGGTAGAGCTCGCGCGCCTTGACGATCTCCGTCTTCCCGCCTTGCGAGACCCAGGCCTGGAACATCTCGCGCGACCAGAGTCGCGGCTCCCAGTATTCGCTGCGGCAGTGGATCGCCGTGTGCTCGCGGTCCGTGAAGAGGCCGCCCGGGCCGACCTCTTTGATAACCTGCACCCCGAGCGTCTCCTCGTTGATGTCGCAGCCGCGGATTAAGCGCTTGACTGCGCCGGCGTACTCGTTGTCGAGGATCATCTGCAACGGCGAGCCGATCTCGTCCATCGACAGCAGCCCCGCGGCAAGGTCCGTGCCGCCACCGCACATGAGGCGGCTAAGGGTGTTGAATGCCCGTTGGGCGCCGGCCTCTGCGCCGGGCTGTTTGGCATCGATCACCGAACCGCTGGCCACCAGTGCGGCCCGGTAGTGCCGGGCCATGTCGGCAACGACCATGGCGATCAGTGCGGCTTCGGGTCGCGCGGAAGCATACATCAAGGAACGCAGGTCCATCGGGACCGTGATCGCCCTGAGGGTCAGCGTGTCCGCGCCCGTGAAGACCCGGGAGATCACGTCCATGAACAGGCTTTCGGCAATCGCCAGTGCCGCCGCGCCGGCCACCGTCACCGGGGCGGTACAGCCCGCCATGGGCATGTGGCACAGGTGGGCTGGGAACCCGCGCTCCGCGCAGTACAGGTACTGCTCCGCCTCGCCCGCGCGCAACGTCAGCGTGGTCGCGAAGTGGGCGATCGTCCCCGCGTAGTTCCTGAAGTCTCTATGCTGGACATCGGCGATGACTCGACACATGTCGAGGATGTACGGGCACAGACGCATGTCCCAGATGGAACCTGCGTCCCGGTACCCGTTCTTCCAGGCCAGGTAGCGCTCGTACAGAGGATGGAGTTTGTGCGGCAGTCCATCGACGGGGCAGCCCAGGACGTCGCCCCCGCCGACGTGCTCCAGCGCGCGTGCCAGCTTCGCATAGGACGCGAGGCGTTCCTGCGTCCAGGGCAGGTATTCGCCGCTGTCCGGGTCCAGGTACCAGCCCATACGGATGGGTGCATACGTCGATAGCCGCGGCGCGTACGCCTCCCAGTCGAACGGCCGCGAGTCGGCCATGAAGCGTTCCACGAATGCCGGGGACAGCCGTGCCATCTGGTTCGGCATGTCGACCTGTACGCCCGCCTCAGCCAACCGCGTGAGCATGGGCGCATTCTCGATCCGCATGCCCACTTCGGATACAATGCGGATCACGGCGTCGTGGACCAGCCCGATCTCGCCGTTGTCGAGCACGCGGGTGTAGGTACGGATTCTCATGGTGTCGTCCCCATCGTTCCGGTCGTGATCGCGCTCGTCATCGGCGAAGCGGTGCTCGCAATCGGGCCCCTCGATGCCGGGGCGCCGTCCCGTATGTGTCCGTCCAGCCGTCACGGCCCGTCGACT
Source organism: Lentisphaerae bacterium RIFOXYA12_64_32 (assembly GCA_001803235.1). Taxonomy (GTDB): domain Bacteria; phylum Verrucomicrobiota; class Lentisphaeria; order Oligosphaerales; family YB12-FULL-65-16; genus YB12-FULL-65-16. Next base: position 23,482 of record MHBL01000392.1, on the reverse strand, counting down.
TAATGGCACCCAGAGCCCGCGAGGACGCGGGCGCTCCAGAATTCGTGCGGTATCCGAGCTAGAGCGCCCGCGTCCTCGCGGGCTGATTTGGTGCCCCGCTGTAATATCGACGCGCCGTTCAGGCGGTCTGGGCGCGATGCCGTGTGTTTCCTCAGGCCAGCCCGAACAGCCGGATGGCGTTCTCCCTGGCGATCTTGCGGAAGACATCTTCGGTGATCCGGCCCGCATCGCGCCATTCGAGGAGCAGTTTCTGGGCTGGAAATTGCATGCCGACGCCGCACAGATCGGTGCCGAACAGGAGGCGGTCCTGGAACTCGGTGAGGAGCCTGGCGCCGTACGCCGGGTCGCGTGCGAGCGGCTGGGCCGCGTCGGACAGTTCACCGTAGAGGTTGCCGTACCTCCGGAACAACGTGGGGACGACGCCTTCCTTCTCGATCGGGCCGGTCGGCCGCGGCCAGGGCGTCTGGCCACCGGTGGGGAAGAATGGCGGCTTGCGCTCCGCCGGTGTGACCAGCGGTGCGACTTCCGTCCAGAACACCGGCCCGTGCCCGATCATGATCAGTTTCGGGAACCGCTGCAGGCTGTGCTCGAGTTGCGGCAGCCCGGGTTCGTCATAGAGACCGAAGTCGCCGCCGATCTGATCCGAGCCGTCGAACGTGACCGGCAGCCCGACATCCTGCGCGTGCTTGAACAGGTTCTGGACCATCGGGTCGCGCATGGGCACGTTGGGCATAATCTCGCCCACGCCTTTGCAGCCCTTGTCGCGGTAGTGGGCCAGCACTTTCCACAGCGGCGCATCCACGGAGTTGGTCATGGCGCGCGGGTCAATGTTGCAGAACGGGAAGAGCCGATCCGGGTACTGCTCGACCATCTCGAGGATGTCCTCATTGGCCTGCGGCAGGTAGATCTCCGGGTTCACGACCGGCAGCAACGCCCCTTTCTCGATGCCGGCGGCATCATAGCGTTCGATCACCTGCTTGGCGGTGCACATCCCGTACACGGGCGGCGGCTTCCGATAGGCGTGCGCGTGACTGTCGATGAACAACATGTTGCTCTCCTCTCAATTTGATATCGATCCCGTTCCCACAAGACAAGGGTGATAGATTAGGGCGAAAGACTGTGGGGCCGAACGGCTTTCCCTAATCTATCACCCTAACGCGGGCCTTGCCCGCAACCCAAGAGGTCAGAGGTCAGCCCAGAGCCTCTATTCCCGAGACATATGTTGTTTTTCATGACAGTTCTCGTGGATCAAGGCACTAATCTTTCGCCCTGGACCGTCGGCGAGTGGGGCAGTGCGCTCGTCGTCGGCTTTCCACGTCGAACTTGCCACTACCGCTGTCAATGATTGTCCTACAGGCCAAACAGCTTCACCGCGTTCTCACGGGCAATCTTCTTGAACACCGACTCGCTGATCTTTTTCGAGTTGCGCCATTTCAGGAGGAGTTCCATGCTTGGGAACGGCATGCTCACGCTGCAGTAGTCCGTGCCGAACAGGATGCGGTCCTGGAACTCCTCCAGGAATCTGGGCCCGTACTCCGGGTCGCGTCCCAGCGCCACGCTCGCATCGGACAGTTCGCCGTAGAGCTTGGGGTATCGGCGCATGAGTTGGGGCATCACGCCCTCCTCCTTGATCGGCCCATCGGGCGGTTGGTACCCCACCTGCGCGCCGTCCGGCCGGAAGGTCGTCTTCCTCTGCGCGGGCGTGTCCAGGCGCCCGATTTCGGACCAGAACGTCAAGCCGTGGCCCATGATCACCAGGTCCGGGAATCTTTGCAGAGTGTGCTCCAACTGCGGCAGCCCCGGATCATCGTAGAGTCCGAAGTCGCCGGTCGGCTGATCCGAGCCGTCGAAGGTCACCGGCAGCCCGACAGCCTGCGCGTGTTTGAAGAGGTTCTGCACCATGGGATGCATGAACGGCAGGTTGGGCATGATCTCCCCGACGCCCTTGCACCCTTGGTCCTTGTAGTAGCGCAGGAGCCGATCCAGCGGCGCGTCCACCGAGTTCGTCAACGCGCGCGGGTCGATATTACAGAACGGGATGATCCTGTCCGGGTACTGCTGCGCCATCTCGAGGATGTCTTCGTTGGACTGCGGCAGATAGATCTCCGGGTTGACCACGGGCAGCAGCATTCCCTTCTCGATTCCCACCGCGTCATAGCGGGCGATCACCTGCTCGATGGTAGGAAAGGCAGCCACGAACGGCGTCGGCTTACGGTACGCATGTGCATGGACGTCGATGAACATTCCACTCCTCCTCAGATTGATGGGAAGAACCGATGGGAACCTGCCTGTTCCGAGTCACGAGGGAGAAAGATAGCCCTCGATGTGGCATTAGTCCCGTCGGACGCAAATTGCGGCCTGTTGGCTTGCCATATCTGGAATGTCCAGTCGATTCGGGGCTTTCGAGGCGTACCGAAACCGTACGTCTCGGAAGGCCCGGAGCGGCTGGGCGCCCAGAGATGGCAACCCGAAGGGCGGGCGGCTTCGTGGAGAAGTGGGGTCAACACAGTAATCTGGCCCAGAAGGCTTCTCTGAAAGGACAAGATGTGACAGCTGTGAACCATGGCAACCCTTCGGGCGGGCACCTGGTCGCGATCATTCAACGGCACGATCGACAACGATACTCCTGTATCGCCTTACGATCGTGCCGTTGAATGCTCATCGACCATCTGCCCGGCCAGCAGGCCGCAATTTGCGTCCGCCGGGACTAGTCACGGAGCGGCTTCAGCAGCCAGCGTTTGACGCTGATGGTCTGGCTGCGGGACTTCTCGTTCTTGCCGACAATGCGCACCGCCAGCCGGTGTGCCCCTGCCGCCAGTGTCACATCGCCGCAGGCAACGCGCTCGCCCTCGGTATCGACGCCATCGCAGTAGGCGTCGAAGGTCGAGCCTGTGTCCTGTTCGTCCACAGACACCTGCACGACGCCGTACTCGTTGGCGAGGACGAGCTCGACGAACAGGGCATAGCGGCCGGCGGCGATGTCGGGAGTCTGGAAGGTCATGACCGATCCGATCTGCGTCTTGCCCATGAACTGCGAGCCCAGGCTGTCGAGCCGCTTCGTATACGTACCTTCGCTGTGCTCCACCGGCAGCTCCCGCGCCTCGAAAACCAGGCCATCGAAAGGCGGCACGGGTTGGTGCGTGAGGGTCACGGTGTAGGCATCCACCGCGTCGAACGGCATGGCCAGCACCAGCTTGCCCGACGAGAGTTCCGCCGAGCCGTCACGCTTGTAGGGATCGTGTGGGAGCACGGGCCACAGCAACCGGCTGCCCTCGGGAATGGTGACCTTGAGACCGTAGTAGACGATATGGCCGCCCACCTCCGCCGCCGGCAGCACCAGCGCCTCTTCGCCCAGGCGAATCCGCCGACCATCGCCGCACGCAACATTGGCCCCACGGTACGGCATGGGCAGGTGCGCCTCCGCCCGACGGCCGCGCGGCGCCGTGAAGGTCAGAGTCAAAGCCTCACCCGCGGCGTCGGCCTCGGCACGGACGCGGAAGGGGCCGTGCCCGATCTGGCGGTTCAGATCCGCCGGGCCAAACTTAAGCGCCAGGCGCAGCGCCCGCGGCTCGACGTTGACGCTGGCCATGTCCGGGGTCCAGAGCAGGTCGATATCGGGGGTGAAGTTCGGGTTGATGTCCCCGGGGGTATGCTTGAGAAGCTCGGGGTCGCCGACGGTGAAGGTGGACCAGTAGGGCTGAAGCTTGGTATTCCCGCCGCCGATGACCAGGCCGAGCGCGTCATGGTAGATGTCGATCAGGTTCTGTCGGTCCTGGACCCAGCGGTAGTTGGGCGGCCGACACGGGTAGGCGGAGAACGTCCACTGCCACGGCTTGATGCGTTTGGTGGCGGCACTGATCGTCGTCAGCACCGTCGTGCTCTCGTCGGCCGCCGACGGCAACGCCGCAACCGCGCCGCTGCCGGAGCACAGCAACATGTTGGCCGCGTAGTCCGCGTCCACCAGCCGGGTCCCGCCCTCGCTGCGCCGCCAAAGTTGCTGTGCCAGGTAACCCCGCCCTTCGTCCGTCCAACTGAACCCGACATTGCCGATATCGACGCCGCCGTGGTAGAGCTGCCGCTCATCGATGCCGGGAGTGTTCGAGCCGTCCGGCAACAGGACGCTGGCATGGAATGCCGCCGCACGTTGCAGGGCGGCCAGAATCAAGGGCTCCCGCGAAAAGTGGTAGTGCAGGCCGAGCAGCTCGACGTAGACACGGCCGTAGCCAATCAGCGGCCCGCAGTGCTCCGACCAGTATCCCCCCTCCTCCTGCTCGTCAACCGTGCGCTCCAGGTAGCCGGTTGCCGCCGTGCGCCAGTCCGCGTCGTCAAAACAGATGCCGGCTACGTAGAGAGCCATCATGTTGTGGGCCGTCATGTTGCCCACCGAGGACGCAGCCGCCTTTCGGATATTGGTGAACCCGAGGCGCAGGCCTTCCTCCCAGCGCGCCCTGGACGGCGGTGGCAGGGCCTCGCGCACGAGTTGGTAGGCGCGGACCCAACGGCTGTACGTCCACGGCTGGTGGACCTGACCCCAGGTGGAGTTGTCCTTCTTGCGGAACGTCCAGGCACCCCGTTCATCTTGGGCATCGACCAGCGCTTCCCCCCCTTTGGCAATCGCGCTCAGCAACGGCTCGCTGTGATACCAGGGGTTGTTCGGATCTTCGATGCTCCAGGCAGCCGCCAGCGGCAGGAGCACATTCTGGTCATTGCAGATCCATGGTTTGCTGCCGAACTGGCCGGTCTCGGGGTCCTGAGACTTCAGCAACGGCTCAATGCCGGCCACCAGGCTCTTGAGCAGGAAGTCCCGCGGCGGCCAGGTGTCCCAGGCAGCCTCGGCCGTCGATCCCAGCATCGAGCACACCACGCTTCCGGCCACACACAGCGTCCGCTTCATGGCGCATCCTCATAGGTTTGGAAAACACGGTTTCAGGTTTCAGTGTTCAGCGCCCCTCGGGGCGCGGACCGCCCGGTCACACCAAGGTGAAACTGGCAACGATGCTCCCAGAGCCCGCGAGGACGCGGGCGCTCCAAAGTCAGACCCCGTGCCAGACCCTGGAACGCCCGCGTCCTCGCGTCCTCGCGGGCTCCTTCAGTTTCATAGGAGGTTTCAGAAATGCGCAACCTATTAAGCTTCAGATTATTCCTTGCCTGACACCCGAAACCTAAACCCCGAACACTCATCTCGCACGACGGGGTTTTGCAGGAGGCTCTGGCCCCAGGTTCAATGTCGGGAGGGCCGCCCTCACGGGACGAGGACAAGCTCCCCGGCGTTCTCGACTCGGTACGTGGCACCGCCCGTGCCGCGCCAGATCACCCACGCGTCGGGGTCGGTCTTCTTCACGCCGAGGTTGAACAGGATTTTGGGTGCAGCGTCCGGCTTGATGCCCAGGGCGGCGAAGGGAATGCGCCACTCGCAGGTCCACGCGTCGGCGCCCACCGCGGCCTTGTACGTGACAGCCTTCTGCAGCGCGGCCACGGCCGCCGCGGGTGCGCCGGCAGCGTCTGTGCTGACACAACGGCTGTCCGGGAAACCGTAAAGGTTGAAAATGGGCCCAGACTTGGGGCTGGAGACGTCCTGGAGCGCGACCTCCATGCCATTGTCCTGGCCCCAGGTGTTGGCGCCGGGCTTCAGGGCCGAAGGGTTCTTGACCAGGTGCCGGACCGCGATGTAGAGCGCCTCACTGTCGTAGCCCAGCCACGCCTGACTGGGCAGCCCGTCGGTCGGATTGCCGTCATACGACTCTTCCAGGCGCAGAGTCCGCCCGGCATCATTGACGGGCCACTCGTCGAGTTTGCCGTCGAGCGTTGGCGCGGCGGTCAGTCGGCGCGCAACCGCCTGCCGACCGTTATCGTCCGGCGCAACCCCGGTGTCAGCCCCAGGCTTGGGCGCGGTCTCGAACTCGCGCTTGACCTCGTCGTCGCTGAGGGCGCACGACCAGATCTTGACCTCATCCAGCCAGCCCACGAAGAAGCCGGGCGTCTTGGAGTTGGCCGGCTCGCCGCCCCACGCTTCGCGGCCGATGACGAGCGGCTCGGAATTCGCGGCGCGCGGCGCCGGGTTCTGCTTCTCGCCCACCTTACGGCCGTCCGCGTAGAGGCGGATGCCTTCGCCTTGCCTGGCCACGGCCACGACGTGCGTCCATTCGTTCTGTCGCAGCACCGGATCGCTGTTGAAGTTGAACGACCACTTGCCGGACTCCGCCTCGGTGGCCTCAAACCCGAGCCGGTCGCCGACCTGCGAGAGAATGAACGGCGCGGCCGCGTGACCGAGCCGCTTGCCGACCAGTCCGCGCCGGCCTGCCAGCGTGGCCGGCTTGACCCACAACGCGACCGTCATGTCGGTCGGGCAGAGCTGTGCGAACGCGCTCACGGTCAGGAACGATTCGCCGTCGAACGCGACGGATCGGCCGCAGCCCTGCGGTGCGCACGTGACCTTGCCGTTCACGAAAGCATCGAAACCGTTGCCCAGCGTGCTCGCGAAGCCGGCCTTGCTCAGCCTCTCGAAGTCGAAGTGCGCCATCGGCCCGGCGCCGCTGACGAACAGCGGGACTACGGAACGCAGCCGCAGGGGCGCGGCCGCGGGACCGGCCCGAAGTGTGTATGAGACGTTGTGGCGGCCGCGGGCGGCCGTGGGCATGGCCAGCGACACGGTCAGTTGCGCCGGCGTGCCGGGCTCGAGCGTCACCGGCGGCGGCGTGCCGGCCATGGTCCATCCTTCCGGCAGATCGAGGCTCTCGACCGCCGCCGTCCACGGGGCGGCATACGGACGGGTCAGGGTGAGGACAAACGCCAGTGTCGCGCTGCCCTCCGGTGCGGCCAGGAAGGCGGGTGTGCCGCTGGCGGGCGAGCTGAGTTCGAGTCCCATGGCCTTGCCGATCCGGCCCAGGGGCAGCGGTTGCGGACAAGCCGCCAGCTTCGGCAGCACGGCAGTCAGCACGTCGAGCTCGGCGGCCTGGTCAGCGCCCGCGGTGTCGGGTGCCGCCGCCAGGCGCTGGATGGCCGCCTGCACCGTGGGGTCTGCGGCCGAGTCAGCCGCCAAGCCCGCGTCTTGGAAAAGCTGCTGCACGGTCGCGGTCATGGCGGCGCTTCGCTGGGGTGGCTCGACCCACGCGTCCTTCATGCCGTCACCGGTCAGCGGATAGCGCACGGACTGGAACCGGTTCTCGCGAACCAGGACGCGCACGGCCTCGGGGCCGACGAGGATACCCTTGTCTGCATTCGACACGGAGTTGCCCTCGATCACGACATCGCAGCCTCGGCCCGTCGCGTGAATGCCGCTGTTGTTCTCGCACTGGTTCCGGCGCAGCACCACGCCCCGCAGCAGGTAGCCGCCCGTCTCCGTTGACGCCGCGCCGCCGTGCGCGCCGATCTGGGCCTCCGTCGCCCAGGTATTGTAGACGCCATGGTAGTAGTTGCCTTCCAGGATCCGGTTCCCGAGCATCTGGCAGTACCAGGTCGGCTGACCGGCCTTGCCGTAGGTCAGGCCCCAGGAACGAAAGCTCGACATGCGTGCCCCCACATTGTCGGCCATCACGCAGTCCACGAACACGCCGTAGGACTGGACCGCCCCGACATCGGCCAGGTCGTTGCCGACGATCAGCCAGCGCTGCATCAGGTGCGTCAGCGACACGGCCGAGGACGCGTCCGGAATAACATCCCAGGGCCGGTCGACGACGAGCCGGTTGCCGTCGACCTCAACGATCCGGCGCCACTGGCCCTGGCCCTTGCCGTCGAGGATGTACACCCCTGAGCCGACCTTGCCCGGCTTGGCGGGCACGGTGATGCTCTGTGCGTCGGCGGTCACTTCACGCCCCTGGTACGCGCCACCCCCGCCATCGGAGGTGATCGCCTCGCGGTCGCCGCCGTGCTCCATGCGGTACGTGTTGTGGCCGACGTACATGTGCTGCAGGTTGCCGTAGCCGCTGCCGCCGCTGCCGCCCCAGGTCATCAGGTCCGCACCGAGGTACTCATTGTGCTCGATGACGATGCCGTCGCCCTGGAACACGCCGCTGCCGCCCCAGCGCCCGCCGCGCAGGCGGTTGTTCGCGATGCGGACGCCGCGGCCCTGCGTCAGGCTGATGACGTTGCCGCTCGAGAGCAGATCGCAGTCCGTGACCTCGACGTTGGCGCCGCCCAGTTCCATCAGCCAGTAGCCGCCGCCGAAGCCGCGCGGGTGCGGCGAGCCGTCGAGGAACCGCTGCGCGATCTCCTCCGGCTTCAGGTGCCCGCGGTAGACCACGGCGCGGACGACCAGGCGCCGGCAGAAGACGTTCCCGGCCGTCTCGCCCGTCTTGTCGGCCGTCAGGAACTTGCGGTAGCGTGTGCAGTAGAAGGTCAGGTCTTCGATTCCGAACGAATGGCTGCCGCTGAGCAGGGCCGGGGGCGCATTCTCGAGGTCGGGCCAGAAGATGCAGGTCAACTCATGGCTCTCACCGCGCAGCACGGTCTGCGTCGGAATGACCAGGCTGTCGGTGACCTTGTACCGGCCGCGCGGCAGCCAGACGACACCGCCGCCGTTGGCCTGGGCCGCGGCCAGCGCTGCCCGGATCGCGGCCGTGTCGTCCTGGTTGCCCATGCCTTCGGCGCCGAAGTCCAGCACGCTGAAGCGGTCCTGCGGCCAGGCGGCGGGTGCCTGCACCGTGATACGGACGGCGCCGGACCAGGCGGCCTTGCCGCCGAACCCGTTGTGGAGGTAAAGGTCATACTCGCCCGGCGTCAGGTCGGCCGGAACGGCGAACGTCGCGGCCCAGCCATCGGCTTCGGTCGCATCGAGCGTGATGCTGCGCGGCCCAACGAGTGCGGCGCGGGTCTTGGCGGCCGGCTCGAGGGAGAAGTTCTTGCCGAAGGCCCGGACCCAGCCGCCGGGGCTGGCCGTCAGCCCCTGATCGCCCTGCGCCCACCAAAGGACCGGCACGTTCAACAGTCTGGAGATCGTCCCGTCGCCGGCCGTGATGCGGTAGGCGAACACGCCTGTCTTCAGGCCTGACGGCAGCAGAAACTTGACCGACTCGTCGTTCGGCTGGAACACGCTCGCGGCCTGCGCGTCACCGGGCCACGGCGGTTCAGCGGCGGGCGGCTGCCCCGGCGCTTCGTCCGTCAGTCGGCCCACGACGACTTGGGGCGCAGCCCCGAACCCGGCGCCGCAGGCGAGAACGGTCTCGCCGGGCCTGATGGGGTCGCTCGCCCAGAAGACGGTTGGTGCTGCGCCGCGGCAGGTCAGTCCCGCAAACATGATTCCAGCCAGGCCGACGACGAGGATTCGAGTGTGCTGATCCATGCGAATGTCCCCTGGTTTGCGGCACGGTCGTTGAGTTGCGCCAAGGAAGCTAGCGCTTGAACCTGCTGTTGCGCAAGTGCGAATGGCGCAAAAGACGCGATGCGTCAGCTATGGGTGGAGCACAGACCCCTGCCACCTTGTGTGGCAGATGAACGGGGTCATTGGCTACTTCGCCGCACCTTCCGCCCGAACAGGTTGCGGCGGACCACCGGCTCGAGCGCCTCGGCCATGCGGTAGAACCCGAGATCGGTCGGGTGCGCACCGTCCACGGTGCACTCCTCGAAGTCCTCGCCCATGAGGTGACCGCCGTTGACAAACGAGATGTGTCGGTCGCCCGCCTTCCGGCGCGCGTCCACGACGCCCTTCTGGAACTCAACCGCCTGGCGGCGGGTTTCGCGCGCGCTCTCCTGGAACCGGTCCACGGATGGGAGCACTCTGGAGATCACGACGATCGGCGTAGCGGGGTGCGAGGTGCGCAGGATCTCGATGAGCCGCGCCAGGGTGGCCTTGATGCCGTCCAGCCCGGCGTTGGCTTCGTAGTCGAGCAGATACAGGATCGGGTCCCTGATCTGGGCGATGACGTTCGCGACCTCGGGCTCGCCCTTGCCGCTGCCGGAGAAGCCGAGGTTGATGAACTCGACGTTCAGCTTGCGGCTGAGGATGTTGGTGTACGCCATGCCCGGGCGGGCCGCGCACCCGCCCTGCGTGATGGACGTGCCGTAGACCACGACGCGGCCCGGCATTGCGTAGTCCGCGGGCGGCAGCACCTGCGCGCCGCTGTTCACGCCCACCTCGATCTCCTCGACACCTTGGTACAGCGGCATGTTGAGCGTGACCTGGCGCAGTCCGGAACCCGGGTCGTTGCACAGCGTGTGTTCGTACCCGTCCTTGGAGAGGTCCATGCGCGTCGTGCTGCGGTAGCGCATGGCGCCCGGCTCGCCCAGGTAGCAGTCGACGCCACACTGACCGGTCGACGGCATGTGGTCCATCCCGGCCTTGCCGCGGAGCTTGACGCGTACGGCCAGCATGGACGCATCGGTCTGGAACTGGATCTGGCCGCCCGCCGTGGAATTGGCCAGGCCGTCGACCGACGCCGGCAGCGGCGCCGGGGTCTGCACCGGCAGCCGCCGGTAGATCCGGTCGGTGCCGAACCACGCGAACCCGGCAAGACGCAGGGGCGGCTCTTTGGGCGAATACCAGGTGAGAACAGGCTGGGACGGTTGAGTCTGGGCTGACATGGGTGCTGTACTCCGTGTGTGTTGCCGACCACGTTCGTGGCCACGCCCGAACCGGAACGCAGGCTTGGGCGGATGTTGCGTGTCGGGTGTCGAGGGGCTGAAGCCGGCCGGCGAACCGCCGCGCCGGGTCCAGCGCCTGAGTCTGTTGGCGAGCAAAGTAGTCCGTGACGCGGGAAAGGCAAAGAATCCGACGCGACCGTGCCGGTGGGCAAAATCATGGATGGCAAAACCATGGGACAGATGAGGGACGGTGGCTGGCGCGATGGGGCGAGGCAAGAGTGGTTCCTGTTCGGGACGCTGCGCGGCACGGCCCAGGCTCGCAGTCTCCGCCGCGGTGGATTCACGTGGTCCGGGTTACGCACGGTCAAGGGGGCAAAGCCGAGACCGCCTTCAGGGCGTGTCGATTCAGTGAGGCGGCAGGTTTTCCAGAGTGGCGGGAGCGGTCGCAGACGCTGAGCCTGTCGAAGGGCTCGCTCCCGCATGCCGGACCGCGCCGGTCCGGTCACTTTGGGCATGGTTGCGCATCTGAGGTGGCTAGATCGACAGGCCCTGAAGGCTGGACTACGAACCCAGAGACGCCATGTTGCCATGGGCCAGCCTGGCCCCCCATGCGGTTTGCGGAGTGTGCACGGCGCTCGGGCCGGGCGCACTCCGCAAACCCGTCGGGAGTGCAGAGGGTCAATGACCCTTTGCCGCGGGTGCGGGGCGCGCAGCCCCGCATTCCCCGCTTCACGTGCCGCCAAGCGGGCAGGCTTGGAGGCAGCGTTCGAGGGTGACATTGCCGTACATCGGGCTGTTGTAGCAGCGGACCTGGAGCGGGTCTTTTTGGGCCAGGGCGTCTTTCTTTTCCGCGTCCGTCAGCGTGTCCGGGACGGGCAGTGGCGGGACCGTCCACCCGGAGAGCGTTGCGCCTTCGCCCTCGACCATAGCCAGCGCGCGCGCCCACTGGCAGCGCACCTCCTGGCGTGCGAACACCGCACGTGTCCCCGCAGTGCCAGCGGCTGCGTCCGCGGTGCGGGTCTTGTCCAGCGCGTTGACCGGGCACGCATCGGCGCAGCGCGTGCAGCCCTTGGGGCACTTCACTGCGTTGGCGCGTGACGGTGTGGCGGGCAGTTTCGCACTGGTCAGCACGAACGCGAAGCGCTGGCGCGGTCCGAACTCCGGCGTCAGCAGCATGCCGTTGTGACCGATCGCACCGAGCCCGGCGGCGGCGGCGAACGGCGCCTGGGCGCGCAGGTCAGGGTACGCACCCACGTACGGCGCCGTGCCGCTGACCGAGTCCGGCACGAGATTGTTCAGCGGAATGGCAGTGTGCCCCTGGGCCGTGAGCCAAGTGGCCAGGTCCTGTGCCGCCCAGAACGTTTCACGAATCGTCTGGTAGCTCACGAACTGGTACGACATGCCGCACTCCGCCTCCTGCTTCCCGGCCAGTTCGACCACGCGCTTCGGCAATTCCGCCGCGATGGCGATGAGGCTGCGCGCGTCGGGCACGAGCTGCCGCAGGGCGCGGCCTTCCGGGGAGTCGAGCGTCTCGAGGTCCGCAACGCCCAGCAGGTCGACGTGACCGAGCCGGCCCCGGACCGTGGTTGTGAGCGCGTCGGGCGCCAGGCCGTCGAACGGACCGGAGATGTCGAGCGTCTGCTCCGGGAGCGGCGCGCGGCAGATGACCGACTCGGTCAGGAGCGTGCCGTTGTCCGCGCCCGCCCAGCCCGCCTGCACCGCCGCGGCAGGGCCAAGGTTGACCTGGCGCCAGATCTGCATGGCGTCGTGGCCGCTGTCGTCCAGGTACCGGGTGATGTCGAGGATCCCGATCATGAGCCGGCCCACGGTCATATTCGCCATGGCCCCGCGGTTCGCCGTGGCCAGCGGTGTGTTCTGGCCGAAGAACGCCGGCACGGCACGGCCGATGGTGATCACATGGTCGAAGTCGCGGAACAGCGCGTCGGTGCGAAAGCCCTCAAAGAAGTTCTGGCGCACCGACTCGAACTTGGACAGCGGCTGGATGGTGATGCGGTCGGCACCGGCGCGGCGCGCGTGCTCGACGAGCGCGGCCAGCATGGCCTCGGGTGTCGCGGTCGGCGCGGGCTTCTTGCGGCGCGGGCCGGGCGAGTGCGGCTTGTCCCAGCGCCGCACCGGCTTGGCCATGCAGTACTTGAACGAACTGCACATGTACCCGGCCGCGCCGTGCGAGACGCGCGGCACGCCGCGGTCGAGCGCATCGTAGATCTTCTCCTCGGTCAGGTCCATCTCGTCGGCGAGCCGGTTCATGTCCAGATGGCACTGCTCGCCCCAGAAGCAGCGCCAGCGGTTGATGTTCGCGTACTCGAACTTCTTGCCCTCAATGGTGAAGCCCATCGTCTCCGGTTTCAGCAGGTGCCGCGACTCGTAGTTCTTGCCGTAACACGCTTTCTCGCACTGCCCGCACCGGTCGCAGAGCGGGTCGCCGCGGTAGAGCGGGTCGGGGACGAGCGCGGCCGTGGTGACCAGCGAAATGATGCGCTGCCGCGGCCCGTACTTCGGCGACATGACCATGCCGTGCCAGCCGTACTCGCCCAGCCCGGCGGCCACGAACGCGTTCATGTGACTGAACGACGCTGCGTGCGCGTACGGCACGTCCTTGTGCGGACGGTGCCGCCAGTAGAACGTGCACGGCATCGGCACGGTGGTGTGGCCGCGGCCGAGCAGGAACCGCGTCATGCGCAGGCAGATGGTATCCAGCTTCGGGATCATACCGATCTGGAACGGGCCCGGGTAGTTGCTGTTCGGCTCGCCGCCCCACTCGACCGACGCGTCCGGGTGATGTACGGCCATCACGACCACGGACTTGGCTTCCGGCAAGTGCGCCTGCGGCGTCAGCATCCGCGGCGCGCCGTCGTACCGCGACACCGGCGCAATGCCGACCAAGTCGGCGCCTTCGCCCAAGGCCAACTTCTTCACTTCGGCAGTCAAGGCTTCGAGGTTCATGTGAGTGCTCCGATGGTTGCCGGGACGAGGGCGGGTACGGGGCCTCTGCCCCCGCGCCCCCGCCGGGAAGGACCATTGGCCCTTCCCGGACCCATCCCGATGTGTGTCGTTGCCGAGGCGAGGCGTGTAGACGAGGCTGCGGGGCATGCGTGACGGGACGAGACGGCGCGGCGCGCGCCGTCTCGTCCCGTCACGCGGTGGCCGTTCGTACTGGGCCAAGCGGGCACGCCCGCTTGGCCCAGTACGAAACCGGAGTGTGACACGTTGGCGCGCCGCGTCGGAGGCGGAAAAGGGTCGTGCATGCAGAGTGGCGACATATGGACTGCGGTGGCAAATCCGCCAGCAGCGGATGCGACACCGCTTTGGCTGGAGCGCGACGACACCGCACGCGCCCCGCCGGCGAACGGCCGACGCGACCGCGATGCGTGACCCGGAACGTTCGGGATCGCCTGGCTCGCGGGGTACCGCCTCGCAGCAGAAGGCAGTCGGCGAGACGCCGGCGCTCCAGGTTCTCCGTAGCCGACGGTTGCGGCGGACTTGCCGAGATTCGTGATTGTGCGTTTGCCGTTCATCGTGTCCTGGCAGTAAATTAACCTTTTGAGCAAGATACACCTCGCTGTGCCATACAGGCAACGGCAATTGTGTTGTGGAAAAGGGTACTTATGTGACATACAACGAGACACTGCATCAGCGCCTGTCGCGGCTTCCGAGCGGGGTTGCGTTCGGGCTGCGCTCGGTGGGCAGCATCGAACTGGACCCGGACGACAGCACGCCGGAGCGGGTCCTTGACTTTGTGCACGTGGTCTGGACGGTCGAGGGCGCTGGCTGGGCGTGCATCGACGACGCGGAGTACGAGTTCCCGCCGGAACACACCGCCGCGTTCCTGCCCGGCGCAACGCACTGCCTGCGCGCCGGCGAGCAAGCCTGGCGCTACCGGTGGATCACCCTGGACGGACCCGCGGCGGTGCTGGTTGTGTCCGGGTTGGGCCTGGACACAACGCCAGCATTCTCCGGGCCGTGCCCGCACGCGCTGTTCGACGAACTCGCGCAAGCCGTGCAAGCCATTGGCGCGGACAGCGAGAAACGCGCCACGGTGCCCGCGTACCGGCTGCTGGTCGAGGCCGCGTCCAGCCGGGCTCACCGTGCGGACTCCGCACAGCAGTCGGACTGGGTCAGCTCGATCCAGCGCCTGATCGAGGAGAATGCCGAGGACCCGGACGTCGGGATTCGCCAGATTGCGGAGATCGCGGGCATTGACCGGACCACGCTCGCGTACCGGTTCCGGAAAGCGACCGGTGTGGCACCCAAGGAGTACCTGACCGCACTGCGCCTGCAGCGCGCCATGACCCTGCTGCGCACCAGCAACGCGTCCGTGGCTGCGGTCGCGGAACAGTGCGGCTTCTCCTGCGCCAACTACTTCATCAAAGCCTTCGCCAAACGCGTCGGGACAACTCCGCACCGCTTCCGCCGCCAGGCGGTGTGAGGTCGAGGCCCGTGGCGCGGCCATTCCGCTGTCCGTCGCCACCGCTCGAATCGCCTCCTCCTTCCGCCATCTCTTCCAAAGAGTCCTTCGACTTCTGTGACAGAATCCCCGAAAAGTCGTTCGCGTTCTGTGAGGGCTACCCAGTTCTGCAGACCACATCACCCACTCGCTTGCATGCTGCCGTCATGGGTACTATCGTCCTGCTCGAAGTCCAGGCACGCGCCTATTCGACGGCCCGGGGCAGACCACGCTTCGCAGGCAAGCGGCATCGGGCACGGGCACGGAAAACTCGATGCGGAGTATGCGGGATGAAACGAATGCTGTTGACCCTGTTGTCGCTCACGGCCGGCGTGATCCTGGCGCAGGAGCTGCCCCCGGCGGAAATCGTCAGTGGCGACGCCAAGTACGCCGGGCACTTGCAGGGAATCTGCTGTGACGAGGATGCCGTCTACTGGTCCTTCACGGCGGTGATCCTGAAGACCGACTATGCGGGCAAGACGCTGCTGGAGGTACCGATCAGTGCGCATGCGGGCGATATCTGCATGCATGACGGCAAGATCTACATTGCGCAGGCCCTGTCCGGCAAGGCGGACATCGAGAAGACGGGCGGCAAGAGCTGGGTCGTCGTCATGGATACCAGCCTGAACGAAGTGAAACGGTATGCGATACCGGATACGCCGCACCCGGACGGCATCACGTTCCTCGACGGAAGCTTCTACATCGGCGAGGACAAGTACGGCAAAGACCCGCACCCGATCAATGTCGTCAATCAGTATGACGCGAATTTCACGCTGCAGAAGACCCACACCTTCGAGATCGGCACCACGCAATACGGCGTCCAGACCATGGGTACAGCGCTGGGCCATCTGTGGATGGGGTTCTACATGAATCCCAGGAAGCACGGCATCGTCCGGTTCGACAAGAACATGACCTTCGTCGAGGGCTTCCCCAGTCCGAACGTCTCGGTCGGCATCTGTGCAGCACCGGCGCGGTTCTCCGGCGCCAAGCCGCGCTTCCTGGTTGGAGAGAACATCAGCGTCGAGACGGAAGCCAAGACCAGACTCTTCGCCGGCCGCATCCGCTTCTACGAGTTCGACGACCAGGCGTTCCAGCAGCTCGGGAAGTAGAGGGTCTCTGTTGCCTATTGCCTCTCACCTGTCGCCCCTTCCCCCTTGCATCCCGCCGAGGTGATGCTATATCTTTGACCAGCAAGGGATTGAGGCGGATACCAACGGATCACCCTGCCCTTGAGCCCCTCTCCCAAGAGTATGGCTACACTCGATACAGCATCGGTCTATGGAGCGCGCATGACATCGGCAACCATCAAACTCTTTCTCCCGCGCGGAGACGCGAAGAGCCTGCGCACGGCCGAGATCTCTAACTGGACCGGCAAGGCTGTCGCGGCACCCCGCACGGAACTGGACGAACTTCTTGCTCGCGAGGAACTCGACAAAGCCGGAGTCTATATCCTCATTGGCAGCGACCCTCTTACCAGCGCCCCGCGCGCTTACATCGGCGAGGCGGAGATCATTCGCGATCGCCTGAAGCAACACAAGACAAAGGAGTTCTGGGTTTCGGCCATCGTCTTCGTGAGCAAGGACGAGA
The DNA here is from genome assembly GCA_001803235.1 of Lentisphaerae bacterium RIFOXYA12_64_32. Taxonomy (GTDB): domain Bacteria; phylum Verrucomicrobiota; class Lentisphaeria; order Oligosphaerales; family YB12-FULL-65-16; genus YB12-FULL-65-16. The sequence continues at coordinate 6,915 of MHBL01000392.1, read as the reverse complement.
ATCTGACGAAGGCCCACGTGAGGTATCTCGAAAGTCGCCTACTCGCCGAAGCCGCTCAGATCAAAAGATTCACGCTTGAACAGAACCAGGCTGGCGGCTCAAAGCTTCCTGAATCAGACCGCGAGGACATGGAGGTGTTTCTGGAACGTATTCGGCAACTCCTCCCCGTCCTCGGGTGCGACATTCTCGCGCCGATCGCTCAACCCGCCGCGAAAGCTCAGCCTGGTGGCGTACTCCTCTGCTGTATCAAGGGAGCCGAAGCGCGGGGCCAGCGTACGGTGAACGGTTTCGTCGTATTCCAGGGCTCCACCGCCGTCTTCGTGGATCGCCCATCCGCCGAGAGCTATCCCTACGTCGTCGCCCAGCGCAAACAACTCATCGCCGATGGCACGCTTATCGGCAAGGACGGCTTCTGGGTCTTCACCAAGGACACGGAGTTTTCCAGTCCATCTGCAGCGGCGGTCGTCATACACGGCGGGAGCGCAAACGGACTCACCGCGTGGAAAACTGAGGGTGGTAAGTCGCTCAAACAGCTCGACGAACAGGCCTAACATACGAAAGAGTCGCCGGGGACGGGCAATCTGTGTCAACGGGTCAAAGCGGGCTGGTTCGCTCGCGGGCGGAGGCACGGGCACGGGCAGGAGAACACGCATTGACTGGAGGACCGAACGGATGAGACCATGCGCACTGTGGGTCGGACTGCTTGCCGTGTCGGGGGCGGGTTTCCTCGCGGGGTGCCGGACGGGCGAGCGCGGTGCGGATGTCGCACGAGCACCCGAGCCGCCGGCTGACTTCTACGTGGCCACCCGCGGCAACGATGCCTGGTCGGGCCGGCTGGCGCAGCCGAACCGTGACCGGACCGACGGTCCGTTCGCCACGCTCGAGCGGGCCCGGGACGCGGTGCGCAGGCTGACGGCGGCCGGCCCCTTGGCCGCCGGCGGCGTGACGGTCGAAGTGTTGGGGGGCGCCTATGAACTCTCGCGGCCGTTTGAACTGACGAAGCAGGATGCCGGCACGGCTGAGGCGCCGGTCGTGTACCGGGCGGCGAAGGGCGCAGAAGTGCGTCTGGTCGGCGGGCGCCGCGTCACCGGCTGGGGACCGGTCCTTGACTCGGCCGTGCTGGCGCGGCTGGATGAATCGGTGCGGGCGAAGGTGGTGCAGGCGGACCTGAAGGCGCTCGGGATCACGGACTACGGCGATATGGGCGGCGGGTTCGGCGTGGAGAAGGGGCCGGGCCTCGAGCTGTTCTTCGCGGACCAGCCGATGACCCTGGCACGCTGGCCGAACGAGGGCTTCGTCAGGGTTGTGGATGTGCTCGGGTCGACGCCGGTCGACGTCCGCGGCACCAAGGGCTGCAAGGAAGGGATCTTCGAGTATGAAGGCGACCGCCCGGCGCGGTGGCAGGCGGAGAAGGATCCCTGGGCGCACGGTTTCTGGTTCTGGGACTGGGCCGATCAGCGGCAGCGGATTGCCGGCATCGATCCGGCCAAGCATGTGATCACCCTGGCCCCGCCGTTCCCCAGCTACGGCTACCGGCGGAACCAGTGGTTCTATGCGTTCAACCTGCTGTCGGAGATCGACCAGCCCGGCGAATGGTATCTCGACCGGCAGACCGGCATCCTCTATTTCTACCCGCCGACCCCGGTCGACAAGGGCTGCGCGACGGTGTCGCTGCTGGACAACCTGGTGGTGATGAAAGACGCCGCGCACGTGACCCTGCGCGGCATGATCCTGGAAGCGGCACGCGGCACCGCCGTGACCATGGCGGACGGGACGGGCTGTCGCATCGCCGGCTGCACGATCCGGAATGTCGGCGGCTGGGCGGCGACGATATCCGGCGGCACGACGAACGGCGTGATCGGGTGCGACATCACGGCAACCGGCGATGGCGGCGTGCTGCTCAAGGGCGGTGACCGCATCAGCCTGACACCCGCCGGGCATTACGCCGAGAACAACCACATCCACCACTACAGCCGCTGGAACCCGGTCTACCGGTTCGCCGTCTACGCGACCGGAGTGGGGCAGAAGGTCCGGCACAACCTCATCCACGATTCGCCGCACACCGCCATCAAGTTCGACGGCAACGACCACCTCATCGAGTTCAACGAGATCCACAGTGTCTGCTATATGGCGAACGACGCCGGGATGATGCATCCGTGGTGCAACTGGACGATCCGCGGGACCGTGATTCGATACAACTACCTGCACCATTCCATGAGCCTCGACGGCCCGGGCTGCGCGGGGCTGTACCTGGATGACATGACCAGCGGCGTGCACGCGTACGGCAACGTCTTCTACAAGGTCGTGCGCCCCGTCTTTGTCGGGGGCGGGCGGGATGACGTGTTTGAGAACAACATCATGGTTGACTGCCATCCCGCCGTGCACGTGGACGCCCGCGCCCTTGGCTGGGCGAAAGGCGCGGCGGAGGCGTGGAGCCGGGAAGCCACCGAGAAGGGAACGCTGTGCGGCATGCCGTACCGCCAAGCCCCGTGGACAGAACGGTTTCCGCAACTGACCAACATCCTTGCGGAGGAACCGGCGGCGCCCAAGGGGACCATCGTCAAGCGCAACATCATCTACCAGTGCGACAAGTGGGACGAGATCGAAGGCAAGGCCCGGCCCTACGTGACTCTCGAGGACAACCTCATCGCGGAAGACCCGCATTTCGTGGACGCGGCCCGGCAGAACTTCCAGCTCCGGGACGACTCACCGGCGTGGCGACTGGGGTTCCAGCGCATTCCCATCGAGAAGATCGGACTCTACAACGATGAGTTCCGGGCCTCGTGGCCGGTGAAGCATGCCGTCCGGCCCGCCGCCGCGCGACCGAAGGCGCCCGATGCACCGCCGCCCGCGCCACAGCCCCATCCAACCGCGGCATGCACCGCAAAGAAGGTTGTGGCGCCAGTGTCCATCGACGGCGTGGTCTCGGCCGGGGAGTGGCCGGAACCGGCGTTGCCGATGAAAGAGACGCCGGACCGGCAGCCGGTGAAGGGACCGCCGGCCACGCTGCGGGTCTGTCATGATGGAACCACGCTGTACGTCGCGATCACCGTGCCGGTTGCGGAGTCCGCAAAGCTGAAACCCGGCGCCGGCTGGGGCCAGGACGATGGCGCGGAGGTGGTGTTCCGGGATGCCTCGAGAGCCAAGCCCGGGCCAACCTTCGCCGTGCACGGGTTCGCCGCTGGAGCGCATGAGGCCATCGCCGACCCGGACGCCCCCCCGGATGCGACCGGAAAACTGGGAACCGCGAGCCGCTTTGCCGCCAAGGTCTCCGGGAATGAGTGGACCGGGGAATGGGCCGTGCCACTGGGCGCCGTGGGGATCAAGTACCGGCCCGGCCTGAAGCTCGGGTTCAACGCCGGCGTGTTGCGGACCGAGACGAACGAGTGGATCATCTGGGCTGGCGCGCTGGGATCCACCATGCAACTGGACAACGGCGGAAACGTCGTGCTGGAGTGAAACGCAAAGAGGACGGGCACCTGAGGAGTACCCCGACTTGCCGGTTCCTCGCGGGGCCATGTCCTTGCTCCGTGGCCACGCGCAACCCGGACCGCGTGAACGCGGCACTACGAGCCTGTCTTGTCGCGAATCTTGCGCCATATTGGGTCGCTCCAGGCCTGTGAGCGTGCGACGGAGTGCAACGAGGCGGGGCATCGGTGGCGCCGACCCCGGACACGGTATAGGCGCCGACCCGATCCTCTATCCTCGCGTCCGTTGGGTCCGTTTTGTCCGTTGGGTCCGTTTCCGGAAACAGGAGGTCGACAATGACGTGCGTATTCCGCAGAAGGTCAGGCACTGGGGCGGCAATGGCAGCGGGGCTCGGGTTGGCGCTCGGCTGGGCGCTGGTGACCGCGGCGGCGGATCCGGTGCAACCGGAGACGGCCGCTGCGGACGGGCCGCCGCGGATTCTCGCCACGGCGCCGGAGGTGGGCGCCAAAGACGTGGATCCGGCCTTGACCGAGATCACGATCACGTTCGACCGCGATATGGGGCGCGGCTGTTCGTGGACCGGCGGTGGACCGGAGTTCCCGCCCGTGCCCGAAGGGCAGAAAGCGACGTGGCGTGACGCGCGCACCGCGGTGTTGCCCGTGAAGCTGGAGCCAGGGCACTACTACCGCGTCGGCGTCAACTCGAAGAGTCACCGGAACTTTCGCAGCGCCACGGGCGTGCCGGTGTCGCCGTCGGCGATCTACTTCACCACGCGCGGTGCGGACGACGAACAAACCGCCAAGACGCAGAAGCCGGTGGTGACCGAAATGGTCCCGGCCAACGGCGCGACCGGGGTCGACCCGCGCACCACCGAACTGCGGATCACCTTCAGCGTGCCCATGGCCGGGGGGTTTTCATGGACCGGTGGTGGGCCGGAGTACCCGGCGGGACCAGAGGGCGAAGGCCCGCACTGGACCGAGGACCAGCGCACCTGCGTGCTACCCGTGCGCCTGGAGCCGGACCACGCCTACCGCCTCGGGTTGAACAGCCGCTCGCATAACAACTTCCAGAGCGCCGCCGGGGTGCCGCTGGATCCGGTCGTCTACACCTTCCGGACGGGCCAGTAACAGGACCTGCGGCGGAGAGGTCCGGCAACGTCAGCCGCCCTTGCCAAATGGTGGTTGTCGAACGCATCTGCCAGCACAAGATTCTCCCAGCACCGGAAAGGCGCAAACAATGATCAAAGGTTTGGCGCATGTGTGTCTGTCGGCTACTGACTTGGCGGCGGCGGAACGGTTCTACTGTTGCGGGCTGGGGCTGAAGAAAGCCTTTGACTTCATTGGCGACGGCCGAGTCGTCGGGTTCTACCTGGAGGTGTCTCGAGGCGGGTATGTCGAGGTCTTCCTGCGCGACGGGATCGACGCCAAGGCGAATGGCCCTATCCAGCATTTCTGCCTGGAGGTCGATGACATCGAGCAGACCGGCCTGCGACTCACGGAAAACGGATACGAAGTGACACCCAAGAAACTCGGCGCCGATCAGAGCTGGCAGATGTGGACCACGGACCCGAGCGGGGTGAGAATCGAGTTCCACCAGTACACGGACCGCAGTTCTCAAATCACTCACGAGAATTGCATCCTGAAATGAGTCGTCCAGCATGAATCAGAACGACCCCGTAACACGCAACACCAATCGGGTCTACTTGTGTGCTCCCATCAATGCACTCGTCGAAGGCATCTACGAGGAGAAGATCCCGTTGTCGCAGATCAAGCAGCACGGCGACTTCGGGCTGGGCACGTTTGACAGCCTGGACGGCGAGATGGCTATGCTCGACGGGCGAATCTACCAGATCAGCGCCACGGGCGAGGTCCACGTTGTCGACGAGCAGGCGTGCACGCCGTTCGCGTGTGTGACCTTCTACCGTCCCGTGAGCCAGGACCGGCTGGACGAGAACATGCCCTACGCCGATTTTCTGGCGTGGCTGGAGCGGCTGCTGCCGTCGCCGAACATCGTCTATGCTCTGCGGATCGAGGGGCACTTCGCGCACGTCCGGGTTCGCTCGATGCCAAAGCAGGCGAGCTACCGGCCGCTGGTTGAGGTGGCCCAGGAACAACCGGTATTCACGTTTACGGATATCGAGGGGACCCTGGCGGGGTTCTTCACGCCAGCGTTCCTGGGGTCACTGAGCGTGCCCGGACTACACCTGCATTTCCTCTCTGCGGACAGGCAACGGGGCGGACACCTGCTGGAGTGTCGGCCAGACGGGATTGAGGCAGGGGTGCAGATGATTCCGGCCCTGGAACTGGCTCTGCCGATGAGCCTGGATTACCTGACGTGGGACTTTCGCCGCGACACCGAGAAGGACTTGAGCAGAGCCGAGCGGTGATGCTGTCCGGTGTTGCGTTGCTGGGTAGGAAGCCGTGCGCTGCAATGGCACTCACCGAAACGCCGGCGCGTTCACTTGGTGACCGTATTCCCTCCGCCATAACTGACTGGTGGGAAGTTGCTTGCCAGGCCATGGAAAAAAGATACCCGGGGCGCGGATGGATACAATCTGCATCAACGGACCAGCGCGGGCCGGGATTTCCGCTGGGCCTCAGAGGAATCGGGAGACGACACCCGGCCGTGCCAGGGGTTCCCACCCGAGTACCGCCTTGGCGCGAGACAGGTCCGTGAGACGGTTCTCGTAGTCGCCGGTGATGTGAACCGCTGTAAACCCCTTGTGATCCGCTTCGAGGGCGAGGTGGAAAGCCCGGGCCACGTCGCTGGCGCTGGTGTTTCCGGAATAGCCGTGTTGGGACGCCGCCTGCCACCGCTCGTCGGACAGGGGACCGCACAGGCGAAGCGCGAACGACGGGAACGCGCGCGTTCGGGCGAACCACTCGAACACCTCCTCGCCCAGGCGCTTGGTGAAACCGTAGACCCCCGACGCGTCCGGGGGCGTGGCTTCGTTCTGCACGGCAGGCTTGCTCCAATCGTTGTACACCGACATCGTGCTGGCGTAGACCGCGCGGCGCACACCGGCCGTCACAGCAGCCGACAGCGCGAGGTGGACGCCTTTGACGTTCGCGTCGAAGCTGGGGCCATCTTGATGGTTCCCGTCCTTGTCTGGGACTCCCATCGCCAGGTACACCAAACCCTCGATGCCTGCCATGGCGCCCCTGACGTCGTTCGGGGCGAGGACTGAGCCTTGAACATACTCGACGTCCGCGTCGCACGGCGGCTTCAGATCCAGGATCCGAATCTCGTGGCGCGTCTTGAGATACGGGGTGATGAGGCCACCGACATATCCGGAACCGCCAATCGCCAGGATCTTCATGGGTGGCAACTCTTCTCGAATGTTGAGGAACGTCCATTCTGCTTTGATGGGGAACGTAGTTGCAGGAAGAGCCAAAAACAAGGGGCAGCGCCGCCTCACGGTAATGTGTCAGCAAAGGGTGGAGCACAGACCCCTGCCACCTCGTGTGGCAGGTGAACGGGTTCACT
>MHBL01000391.1 GCA_001803235.1 Lentisphaerae bacterium RIFOXYA12_64_32 | reverse complement strand
CGTTTGGCGGGCGAACCCGATTCACCCGTGGCACAAGGCCACGGGGGTCTCACGCATGGGCCAGCGCGCTGACAACGGTCCCCGGGAGTATGCCGTGGACATGTCGCAGGCACCCGACTGGGCCGGCGCCCTCAAGCAACTGCGGTTCTATCTGGCGACCGGGACTTCCTTGACCGGCACCTGCCGCATCGACTGCATTTGGATCGACAGCTCCAAGCCTGCCGCCCGACCGTGAATCGTGACCTCCCGCGCGACGGCGCTAGCCTGGGTTGTCCACGAACCCTGTCCCTTGCGGGGAGCCGACCCCACGCTTGCGCAGGCGGTAGTTGAGCCGGCCGCGGTCCATGCGCAGGAGCCGGGCGGCCTCGCTGCGATTGCCTTGGGTGTGGGCCAGGGCGGCGGCGAGCAGGCGGCGCTCGAACTGGCCCATTGCGTCGTCGTAGCGGACCGGCAGTGCGACGTCCGCCGGGCCGGCGGACGCGGTGCGGAGTCGCGGTTCGAAATCGCTGACCTCAAGCGTGTCCCCTTCACAGGTGATCACGGCGCGTTCGATGGCGTTGCGGAGTTCGCGCACGTTGCCGGGCCAGCGGCAGGCCTCGAGCATTTCGAGCGCCGCCGGCGCAATCCCCCGCACCGGCTTGCCGAACGCACGGACCGCCTCCTGGACGAAAAAGTCGGCGAGCACCGGGATGTCGTCGCGCCGTTCCCGCAAGGCCGGAACGTGAACGGCGAAGACATTGAGGCGGAAGAACAGGTCCTGGCGGAACTTGCCCTGGCGCACGAGCGCTTCCAAGTCCTCGTTGGCGGCGGCAATGAATCGGCAGTTGACCGCGTACTCGCGCGTGTCTCCGACCGGGCGCGCCCGGCGCTGTTCGAGGACGCGCAGCAGCATGACCTGAAACGACGGCGGCAGACCGGCGACTTCGTCGAGAAAGAGCGTGCCCCCGGCGGCGTCGCGGATCAGTCCGGCCCGGTCGCGGTCCGCGCCGGTGAACGCGCCCTTGGCGTAGCCGAACAGCTCACTGGCGATCAGGGTCTCGGTGAGCGAGCCGCAGTTCAGCGCCAGGAACGGGCCATCCTTGCCGGCAGACCGTTCGTGGATGGCACGCGCGGCCAGCTCCTTGCCGCTGCCCGATTCGCCGGTGATGAGCACCGTGGCCTGCGTGGGCGCAACCTTGCGGATGAGGTCGAACACCTGCGTGATGGCCCGTGAACGGCCGCGCATGAACGCGGGCAGATCGCGGTTCAACAACTCCTGACGCAACCGCCGATTGTCGCGGAGCGTGACGTGCCACTGCACAGCCTTGCTCAGGGCGAAAACCAGCGCGTTGCCGTACCGTGAAAGCTCGGAAGGGTTACCCCGGGACGCCGGTTTGGGTTCGATCACGTAGTCGAACGCGCCGCGCTTGACCAGGTCCACGATCTCGGCCGCGGCGTCGCGCCCCGTCGAGATGATCACGGGGATGTCCGGATTGAACACGCGGATTTCCTGGAGCATGCCGCGCGCGTCCAGATCGCCGGGGTGCGACGTGTAGCCGACGGCAACGGCGGCGGGCGGCTCAAGCATGCTCTTGAGCACCTCCAGCGCTTCGCGCTGCGCCGGAATCTCCACCACGTGCCAGCGCTCCCGCACCGCCGCCACCGCAGCCGCAGGATACCCGGACGTGAGCAGCACGGTCTCCATAACAACTCCTCGCCCGGCCCGCGGACGGCGGGGGGGCGGTTTCAGGTCACCCGCCCCGGACAGCAGGCCACCCGACCATCGCCGGGATACAACTCCGGCGTCTTGGCCAGAGTCCCGCCCTTCAGGGCCTGTCGATTTATTCAAACCAAGAGCCCGCGAGGACGCGGGCGCTCCAAGTTTCGTGCTCAATCCGAACTGGAGCGCCCGCGTCCTCGCGGGCTGTCTTGGTGCTGCATCGGTTAAATCGACACGCCCCTTTAGGCGGAAGTTGCAGCGACGCTTCAGCGAGCGGCCGGGATCGGCTCGCTCAAGCCGTCGCTACGCCTGCAGGCTGACACGCCACGGCCTGCGCACCGTCCGCCTGATAGAATCTTATCACGTGGTAGATATTTATCAATCCAGCGCCAGAAAAGAGCCCAGTTGCGGCACCTGGTCCGCGGACGTAACTTATTGGGGGCTAACATCAAGAGCCGAGGCACTGCCGGACTTGGCAACCGGCCTGCAATACCAGCGGCAACGAGATTGATAGTGGTTGCGACGGCGACCAGGATGGCGATAGACAAGGGAGACACAGATGGATACCGAGAAGTTGGCGATTGACGGCGGTGCAAAGACACGGACCCAGGCTTGGCCGACGGTCGGAAAACGGTTTGGCGAGGAAGAGCTGCAGGAGTTGCGCGAGGCCCTGGACCAGAACACACTGTTCTACATGCATGGCGGAAAGACCAAGGCGTTCTGCGCCAAGCTGTGTCAGACCACCGGCGCCAAGTTTGCGCTGGCCTGCAGTTCGGGCACCGCGTCCATTCACGCCGCGCTGAAGGCCTGTGGCGTGGGCCCGGGCGACGAGGTGATCACGACCCCCATCACGGACGCCGGCACCGTGGTCGGCATCATCTACGAGGGCGCCATCCCGGTCTTTGCCGACGTGGACCCGGCCAGTTACAACATCACGGTTGACACCATCGCGGCGCGCTATACGTCGCGGACGCGTGCCGTGGTGGTGGTGCACCTGCAGGGCAATCCGGCCGACATCAAGCCGATCGTCGATTTCTGCCGGGTGCGGAACCTGAGGCTCGTCGAGGACTGCGCGCAGGCGTGGGGTGCCAAGGTGGACGGCCAATGGGTGGGCACGTTCGGAGACGTCGGGTGCTTCTCCCTGAACGACTTCAAGCACATCGGCGCCGGCGACGGCGGCGCTATCGTGACCAACGACGAGGGCCTGTACCGGCGTGCCTGGCTGTGCATCGACAAGTGTTACGACCGCGTCCGGAGCAGCGCGCGCGGCCTGCCGTTCTGCGCCCCCAACTACCGCATCACCGAACTGCAGAGCGCGGTCGCCATTGCCCAATTGGGCAAACTGGACCGAATCGTCTCCCGACGGAATGAGCTGGGGCGACGCCTGGTCGACGGGCTCGGCAAAATCGACGGCCTGATCCCCTCCAAAGAAGCGCCCGGCGCGTATCCCACGTGGTGGTTCCACCTGATTGGCCTGGACCCAGCCAAACTGGGCGCGAACGCCAAGGTTCTGGGCGATGCGATGCGCGCCGAGGGCATTCCGTGCGGCAGCGGCTATGTGGCGCCCGTGTATCTCCAGTACGAATTCTTCCGGACCCAGGCAGCGTTCAACCACTCGACATGGCCGTTCTCGAACGGCCCGGTGCCGCCCTACGGCCCGGGCTACTGCCCGAACGCGGAGCGCGTGGCCCTGGAATGCCTGAACTTCCCCTTGAACCAGTGGCTCTCCGAACAGGAGATCGACGACACCCTCGCGGCGGCCGCCAAAGTCACCGCGGCATTCCGGAAGCGTGCCGGCCGGTAGGCCAGGCCCGACGCCGGTCAGGCAATGCCACCCAGGTTCTCGGTCTGTACGACCTGCCTGGCGGACCGCAATCAGAAGTAGGGCAAGGCTCCAGCCTTGCCGAATGTCGCCCGTTGTCCACGGCCGATGTCCACCCCCAAGGGCGCGTCTCCTACCTTGCCACCGCCAGGCATGGCGGTGGCCCGGAAAACGGCAAGGCTGGAGCCTATGCCCCACGTTTCCCGAGCCCAGACGAGTGGCAACGCACCCAGCCTCACGACACGGGTGGACCTTGGCGGTATTCGGGGGACGGGAGAGGACGCCAGGGCGGGGCTGCGAACGACTCCGCCATGGGCATCAGGGCGCGAAACGCCAGGGGGCTGCGACGCCCGGAATGGTCTTGATGAGATCGTTGTAGGAGTACCATTGTGCGTGCCCGTCGCAGATGGCCATGACGCCGCCGCCGTTGTGTCGTTTCGGGACCAGGGTGATACTGCGCCGGTACAGGTAGTAGAAGTTCCAGTTGTTGTGCGGGTCCCGCGAGCCAAGGTCTTCGTTGTCCCCGAGCAGGATCGTGTCCTGCGGATGCGTCAGGTCACCCAGCTTGGTGCCCCAGCCCAGGAAGTGGTCGACGGGACGATAGCCGAATTCCTGGTAGTTCCAGCCATAGCCGAGGTCCCAGCTGTGCAGGTTGTCGGGCTGGCTTGGGCACACGAACACCTCCTTCGCGTTTAGGTAGTCGAGGAGCAGGTCGTGCCAGATGCTGGCCCAGTCTCCGGAACCGTAGCACCCTGCCGGAAGGTGCTCGTCACGGTCGTCGGCGTACATCAGAGCCGCGGTCATGAGCTGCCGCGCATTGCCCAGGCACACGGCCCGCTTCCCCCTCTCCTTCGCCTGACTGAGAGCGGGAAGGAGCAAGGACGCAAGGATCGCAATGATGGCAATCACGACCAGCAGTTCAACGAGCGTGAAAGCCCGGCGCGATGGGGCAAGTGTCTTCATGGGCTCTGAACCCCCTCTCTTGCGGCTCGACGCGCGATGGCAACAGGGACATTCCACTCCATGGCCCTCCCAAGGAAAGTAGCGCCAGGTCTGAGGAAGTGCAAGACGCGGCATGTCATCCAGGGCTGTTTCAAGATTCGTGACCGTCGCGGGCCGCGAGTACCCCCGGCGTGTCCCCACGCCGGGGGGGGGCGGCCTGAGGACAGGCCGCCCCTACCAGGTGTGCGCGGAGGTGTGGCCTTCCGAGACGCGGCGCCAGATCTTGAAACAGCCCTGCTGTCATCGCCTGATGCGTCACAATCCGGGCGGGTTCCGTGATCGGCGAACGTAATGCGTCAGCGCCCCCCGGCCGGCGGACCGGCCGATC
>MHBL01000390.1 GCA_001803235.1 Lentisphaerae bacterium RIFOXYA12_64_32 | reverse complement strand
CCACTTTAGGCGTCAGCCCAGGTCAGACGTCGACCTTATCTCCACCCGCGACTGACGCATTTCCCTAACTCCTTTTCGGCGATACCGGTTCACTGTGTGGTGGGCTATATTGCGGTAATGCGGTGCGATGCGCACGGCGACAGGGTGAAAGTGTGGCGGTCTTCACAGTGATAAAATGCGGGTGGCAACGATGATCTTGGAATGGTGTCGACTGGTTGTGTTGTTCAGTCTTGCGGGCGCATGGTGGGTGCCGGAGTGCGGTGCGCAGGAGGAGGCGCCTGCGGCGACGGATGCGGCGACGCTGACGGCACTGGCCGACGCGATCGCAGCCGCCAAGGCGCAGCCGACCAACGGTGTCGTGGTCAGCCGCGTCAAGGATCTGATTCCGCGGATCCCGACCCAGATGGGCCTGCGCGAATCGGTGGCGTTTGCGGTGGCGATGGGAGTGCTGGCCAGTGGTGATGAGTTGGGCTTTGAGGTGCAGCGGCAGAAGTTGTCGCGCGAGTATCCGAACAGTCCGTCGCGATCGCTGTTGAACGAGTCGAACTTTGACGAGCCGTGTCCGGCCTGCAAAGGCGAAGGGAAGCTTTCCTGGAAGTGCCCTAAGTGCAATGGCTCCGGGAAGTGTGGGAACTCGAAGTGCGAGGCCGGCACGATCCGCTACAGGGGGCTGGGCCGGGAAACCGTGGTCGAGAAGCCGTGTCCGGTGTGCGAGGGCAAGGGGAAGTGCCCGGTCTGCAAGGGCAGCGGCAAGGAGAGTCAGGTTTGCGGCAAGTGTGGCGGCAAGGGCAAGCGCAAGGCGAAAGGCCGGGCCCGAGACCTGTTTGTGGCGACGCTGGATCAGTGCTCTGAGCTGCTCGGCCAGGTGAAGCGGTCGATGCCGCAACCAGGGCAGAAGGCGCTCACTCCGGTCGCGTCCGTCCCGGCCAAGCCTGAGCTGGCGGCGGCGCCGCCGGGACAACCTGAGACGAACGAGGAGACGGCCAGGACGCCCGAGCCGGTCCCGGGTGAACCCGGCGCTCCCGCACCGGAGGCGGCTAAGGCTGGAGAGGAAGGTGGGGCGCAAGACGAAGGGGGCGATGGTGGGGCACTGCCGCCACCGCCGGCGGCACTGGATCTCACCGCCGTGGACGACTGGTTGCTGCCGGCGCCGGAAGGGCCGATCGTTGAGGAACCGGAAGCGGTGGCGCAGGCCACGCCGCCGGTTCCTGGCGAACCCGCGGCCGAAACGGTCCCCGGCGTGGCGTCCCCGCCTCGTGGCGTCCTTCCGCCGCCACCGCCCGAGACGGAGGCGGACCTGGGCAAGACGCCGGAGCATCTCAAGCCGTTGCTGGAAGAGTACGGCACGTGGCTGAAGGCGCAGCAGCGCCGTATCGGGGCGCGCATCGTCACCAAGGTTCGCGTCGAGGAGCAGGAGGGGAACCGCGCTGTTCTCCACATCGTGTTGCACAAGAATTTCTTCTCCCAGAACAAGGGGTGGCGCACGCAAGTGGGCGATGCGTTCTGCAAGCTCTGGGCCGAGAAATGCATTGGCTACCAAGTGGACGGTCAGCAACTGGTCCCGTCCACGATCCTCGAGGATGAGAAGGGCGAAGTCGTCGGCGAGGCCATTGGCGCCACCGGCGACCTGAACCTGAAGCGGTGACGCTGATGGGGGGGGAGATGCTGCAGGGGGTTAGGCTGTAGGTTCAGAGGGCTCGGACTTGGGCCGGTGGTCTTCAAGTCAGGTCGGGAGACGGCCCGGTCGAACGCTCGGAGCGTCGGTGGTCATGCATTTTGCGACCTGTGCGGCAAGGGCGACTTGGCGACCCCACCGGCCTTGTGCCGGTGGTGAAGCGGGTTCAACCGCCAGTCGCGCCGTCGTCCGCCCGCCCTCTTCTCCTGGCGGGCCGTGGCCCGCCAGGAGAAGAGGGCGGGCGGGGTGGCCTATCGCACCGGGCGGTACTTGTCTTTCGTAACAGCCTACAACCTAAGCCCCTGCAGCCTGATTGCGATTGAGGATCCACGTATGGGTGTCGGCACGGTCATTGACGGGGTCTACGTTCTGGGGCGGAAGCTCGGCCAGGGTGGCATGGCCGCGGTGTACCTGGCCGAGGTGGACCAACTGCGGTTCGACTACACCGCGCTGTACGCCTACACCCAGGTCCAGGGCGACTCGCACCTCGAACGCCGGCAGAAAGCCGAAGAACTCGCGGGGAAGCTGAGCGGGAAGACGCTCGACGCAGGGACCATTCGCGCGCTGCTCATTGCCCAGGACATCCCGGTGCCGGGCGAGCGCGTGGCGGTCAAAGTCGCCGTCGGCGAGGCGGACCCGGCGCGGTTCGAGACGGAGTGGAAGAGCCTGCTGTGTCTGAACCACCCCAACGTCGTGCAGGTTTACGGCGGCGGCAGTTACATGGGCCGGCCGTACTACTCCATGGAGTTGTTCGCCAAGATCGTGCCGCCGAAGAAAGTGAAAGCGGAGTTCACGATCGCGCAAAAGCTGCATGTCATCATCCAGGCGGCGCGCGGCCTGGCCTACCTGCACGCCAACGGCATTGTGCATCGCGACGTCAAGCCGGATAACGCCGTGGTCTGCGAGACGGAGTCCGGCGAGTTCGTCACCAAGATCACCGACCTCGGCATCGCCAAGCAACTCGAGGCGGACGGCATGACCGTGACGCGAACCGCCATGGGCACGCCGCACTACATGTCGCCGGAGCAGATTGCGTCGAGCAAGGACGTTGATGCGCGCGCCGACATCTACTCGCTCGGCGCCACGATGTACGAACTCCTGGCGGGCGTCAGGCCGTACCACGACAAGACCACGGTGTACGAGGTCTTCCGCGCCATCACGTTGCACACCCCGCCCATACCCCCGGCCCAGCACAATCCCGACCTTCCCGAACCCATCACCGCCATCATCGAGTGCGCCATGGCCTGGGACGTGGACTGCCGCTACCAGAAGATGGCGGAACTGATCAAGGATGTGGAGAAGTATCTGGCCGAAGAAGACGCCGCCGTGACCCGGGCCGTGACCTTTGACGCCGCGAGCAAGGCGAAGAGCCGCGCGCACCTCGGCAAAGGCAAGTACGCCTTCGAACGCTACCGCCTCAAAGCCGCGGCGCGTGCTGCCAGTGCGAAACCATCCCCGGCCGCGGCCGGCGCGGGGGCGGCAGGCAAGTCGGCGAGTGCGGTTCCCGCACGCAAACCGTCGTCAGGACTCCTGATCGGTCTGGGCATTTCCGCGGTGGTGGCGCTGATTGCCGGGATCGCTTTCATGTACCACGCGGCCAGTCGCCCGCCGCCGGCGCCTGTCAGTTCGGCCAATACGCAACCTGGAGCGCCCGCGTCCTCGCGGGCTCCGGGTACCACTGAACCGACAGGCTTGCCCACAACCCCCGCCCAGCCGGAGTCCGACCCGGCGGTGGCGCCCCTGCACGCGGCGCTCAAGGCGAAGAACCCGCAGTACAACGGCCAGGGCCAGTTCAAGTTCGAGAACGGCGCGGTCACCCAGATCGTGCTGGACGGGACCGGGGGCGCCGACCTCTCGCCGCTGCACCAACTCAAGCCCAGAAAGCTCTCAGCCCGCAACACCGGCGTCACCTCGCTGTTTCCGCTGGCGACCATGCCGCTGGTCCTGCTCAGCATCGAGGGCAGCCCGGTTGCGGACCTGGTCCCGATCACCGGCATGGCGACCTTGCGCGGCTTGGCCATTGACGGCACCAAGGTCACGGACCTGACCCCGCTGCAGGGCATGCCTTTGGAGCAGTTCGCGTTCACGCCGGCCACGATCACCACCGGGCTCGACATCGTGCGCAACATGAAGACCATCAAAGGCATCGGCTCCGCCTGGGACCAGCGCCTGCCGCCCGCCGAGTTCTGGCAGAAATACGACGCGGGCGGGTTCGGCAACGCACCGGCGGCGGAGATCGGCAAGTTCATCCCGCTGGCCACGTCCGCCGCCGACCTGGGTGCCGAGAACTGGGCGCGGAGCAGCGCGGAGCCGGTTTGGGCGGATGGGGGCATTCGGCTGACCGCCGCGCCTGGACAATACGCGGGGCTCCTTCACCGGCGGACTGGTCGGAACATGATCCTGAGAGCGCAAGTCAAGAAGACGGGCGGCGAGATCTTGGGTATGCGCCTGCGAGACACACAGACTGGCGCAAATTACGTCTGTAAGTTCGAAAAGGACTCGTCGTTCAGCATAGACAAGACAGTGAACAACGAGTGGTCGCGGATTCACACCGCAGTCTCTGCCCAAAGCCACGACGGTTTCTTCGACCTGGCTTTCTCCGCGATTGGCGACCGACTGCGCGTCTTTGTCGACAAGCAGTTGATCATGGAAGTGGACGACGATGCGGTCGCAAATGGACATCCAGGCATAAGCGTGAGCAGCGGTGTAACCGGCGACTTCCGGTATCTCGAGTTGATGCTGCTGCCGGACGACGCGCCGGCGGATGCAGACATACGGGCCATCACCGGCGCGCCGGCGGCGGGGGCGAAGCAGAACCGTGGCGCCAGCGACCGGTGACCTGACCAGCGGCAAGACCTGACGCCCTCAATCCGTTTGGTTCCAAACGTTGGCCTGGAGTATAGTGGATCAGTGAAACCGTCAGTATACATCGAGTCCAGTGTCGTCAGCTACTACGCCGCGCGGCCGAGTAGAGACTTGGTGGTTGCGTGTCATCAGCAGCTTACGCACGAGTGGTGGGCGAGCGCGAGATCGCGCTATGACTGCTACGTCTCGCCGGTGGTGATCGAGGAGATATCCGCCGGGGACGCGGCGGCCGCGGAGCGGCGACTTGCGGCGGTGGCGGCACTGCCTGTGCTTGGTGTTACGTCGAAGGCAAACGAACTGGCAGCGGAGTACCTGGAACGACTGCAAATACCGGATGAGTCGCAGGCTGACGCATTCCATCTCGCATTGGCGTCCTGGCATGGCATGCACTATCTGGTTACCTGGAATTGCCGGCACATCGCCAATGCACGGGTCCGGTTTGTGTTGGAGGAAGTGAACTCCGCACGCGGCATTCGTACGCCGATCGTCTGCAGCCCTGAGGAACTGTTGGAGGCTTGACATGGAGAACGATCCGATTCTCGCCGAGTTGCGCCAGGTTCGTCGCGATCTGGACAGCAGATATCCTGGCGTGCAGTGCTACTTCGAGCACCTGTGCCGGTACCAGAAGCGTCTCCAGTCCCGTCTGGTTCGCCGCGCCCCGCTTCCGGCGCTGGTTCGCGCGGTTCCCACCAAGGCGAAGCGATCGCGCCTTGTGTCGGTTCGGCCCGCCGTCCACGGCGGGCCGTGATGCGCGCATAGAACCCAAAGCGGTACTGGCGCTACGCTGGTACCGCACCCCAGAAGAGCTATCGCGCAGGTTGCACACCGTCGCAGTGGAACTCACGGTGGCGGCACGGCCGAAAAGATGCGTGACACGTACGAAATTGGCGCCGGTGTGCGCAATTGGCAGTAACACGGTCACCGTGTCGCCGATCTCCCCGGTATCTCGTGCCGAGGTCCTGCTGTCTCGGTCTGAGTTCCGCCCATCAGGCGGAAGTGGAGGCGAGCTTCAGCGAGCCGATCCCGGGCCGCTCGCTGAAGCGTCGCTGCAATTTCCGCGTGAACGCGGGACTCAGGCGAAGGCCCCGGAGAGTCAGCCCGTGGCGATCGGGCCGGGTGCCGGGCGAGAGGCGATGGCGACGACGATTGCGAGAAGCGATTATAGCATAACCAGGAGGTATCCCATGGTCTACGCCGCCGCGTCCAGTTGTTGCAGGCTCGTGACCCGTTTGACGTCTGTGCTTGCCGCCGCAGCTCTGGCCGCGGCGGGCTGGGCGCAGGAGCCGCCCGCTAACTTGATCCGCAATGGCGATTTCCAGACCGACGCGGACAACGACGGGTGGCCGGACGCGTGGCGGAAGCAGGACGGGTTCAATGTCGGCAAGGCCGATGCGAACTGCTGGCTTGCCATCGACAAGGCGGCGTCGCAGGTGCAGTCGATCCGGCTCGACCCGGAGTGGGGCGTGCTGCGCATTGCCTGCCGCATGCGGTTGACCGGGGTCGAGGTCGGGGACGAGGGATGGAAGGACGCACGGTTGGTGATGGACTTCAAGGACGCGGCGGGCAAGCATGTGGATCCGTGGCCGAACGTGATCCACGGTGTTGGCACCACGGACTGGGTCAAGGATGAGCGCGATTTCCGCATCCCGCGCGGGGCGGTGACGCTGGACATCGGGCCGTTCATGATGGGCAAGGCGGGCAAGGCTGAGTTCGACGATCTCTCCGTGGTCGTGGCGAAGTTGCGCGGCAAGAAGGCGGACCTGCCGGCGCCCGCGGCGGCACCCGCGCCCTGGGACATGGCCACGGCGTGGCGCCAGACGTCGTCCACGCGCGAGAGCGTCTGTCTGAACGGGTTGTGGGGCTTCCTGCCGCTGGGTGAGGAAGCGAAGGATCTGCCGGCACCCGGCGAGGGCTGGGGCTGGTTCAAGGTGCCGGGGCTCTGGCCGCGCGGTTCAAGCTGGGATGTTGGCGAGGCGGCACAGGAAGTAATGCTGCCGGACTGGACCGCGGAGCAGATCGACATGAACAAGGTCGACCAGGCCTGGTACCGGCGCGACTTGACCGTCCCGGAGACGTGGGCGGGCCGACGCGTCCTGCTGGACTTCACCCTGGTCCAGACCCACGCCAAGGTGTACCTCGACGGAGCGGAAGCCGGCGTGGTCTGGTTCCCGGGCGGGCGCCTGGATGTGACGGAGCGTGTGCAGCCGGGCAAGACCTGCTCCCTGGCCGTGCTGGTCACGGCGCGGCCGCTGGAGAAGGAGAAGATGGATTTCATGGCCAACGACCGGGTCGTGAAGAGCAAGGCCACGGTGAAGTTCAAGGGCCTCACGGGCGACGTGTTCCTCGTCAGCGAGCCGAAGCAGGACACGCTTGGCGACGTGCATGTGATCACGTCGACGCGCCAGGGCACGATTGCGTTCGACACGGCCGTCGCGGCCATGGGTGAGGGCAAGCGTCGGCTCACGGCACGCGTCCTGAAGCAGGGCCAGGAGGTGCGCACGTTCGCGTCCGAGCCGATGGACGCTGCGAGCTTGAAGGAGGGGCGGTTCACGTTCTCCGGCGCCTGGGCGGACGCGGAGTTGTGGGACACAGACACGCCCGGGAACGTGTATGACGCGGTCATCACCCTGACGGACGAGAGCGGGAAGGTACTGGACGAGTCGCTGCCGGTCCGGTTCGGGTTCCGCGAGTTCTGGGCCGAGGGACACGACTTTTACCTGAACGGGCGGCGCATTCACCTGCGCGCGCTGTTCACCAGCAGCATTTCGAACCAGGCGGACAAGGTCTCCTTCGACGGCTGCCGCAACACCTGCACGCGGTTGGCGGACTACGGATTCAACTTCCTCATCACCTCGAACTACAACTTCGCACCCGGCGAGGTGAGCTACATGGACGGACTGTTCGAGGCGACGGATGCGACCGGCATGCTGGCCTCGTTCTCGCTGCCGCATTTCAAGGATTTTGCGGACAACCTGCTGGACGCGCCCGAGACCCAGGCCCGCTACCGGGCGCTGTGCGAGTCTCTGATCCGGCGCGAGCAGAACCGCCCGAGCATCATCCTCTACGCCATGAACCACAACGCGACCGGGTATTACGGCGATCAGAACCCGCAGAAGATCGACGGGATCTACGACCCGGACAGACTGACCGACACGCTCACGTACAAGGGCAGTCCCTGGCGCACGGTGGCGCGGAAGAAGGGGCACCTGACGGCGCAGGTCGTCAAGTCGCTCGACCCGACGCGGCCGGTGTACCACCACCAGTCGGGGAACCTGGACGACCTGCACACGGTGAACTGTTACCTGAACTGGGCCCCGCGGCAGGAGCGCAGCGACTGGCTCGAGCACTGGTCGACCGAGGGCGTGAAGCCGCTGTTCTTCGTCGAGTGGGGGCTGCCGCACATCTCGTCGTGGTCGAGCTACCGCGGGCCGCAGTTCATCTGGCGCTGTGAGGCGTTCCAGCAGGTCTGGGACTCGGAGTTCGCCGCGCCGTACAAGGGCGAAGAAGCGTACCGGATGACGCCGCTGAAGGTGCAGTCCATGGCGCACGAGGAGAAGCTCTGGGCCGCGGGCAAGCCGTTCCACTGGGGGGGGCTCATCCAGTTTCTGCGGCAGCAGGAGGAGAACTACACGGAGATCCAGGCGCTGTTCGCGTCGGACAACTGGCGTTCGCACCGGACCTGGGGCGCCTCGGCGATGCTGCCCTGGGACCAGGAGGCGCTGTGGAACCGGGTGCGGAAGGTCGACAGCCGGGAGAACCCGAAGCGCTGGGACGGGTTGCAGGCCCCGGGAATCGTCCCTGACCGCCTGTCCTCCGCGGGGCAACTGATCTGGGCGTTGGAGCCGGACGAGTTCGAGCCGTCATCGCTGGGCAAGGCGTTCCTGCGCTGGAACATGCCGCTCATGGCCTACGTCGGCGGCGGGCCGGACCGGTTCACCGAGAAGAGTCACGTGTTCACGCCCGGCGAGACGGTGCGGAAACAGTTGGTGGTCGTGAATGACATGCGACGGGACCGCGACTGTGCGTACTCGTGGAGCGTGGCCACAATCGGCTCATCGGGCCGTGGGCAAGTGACGGTCAAACCCGGAGACAAGGCGCTGGTGGCGATCGAAGTGCCGCTGCCGGGCGACGCCAAGCCGGGCGAGTACACGCTGCGTGCGGAGTTCGACTTCGGCAGCGGTGCGCGGCAGGAGGACACATTCCGGTTCGACGTGATGCCGCCGGTTCAGCCTGCGTCCGTAACGTCACGCGTCGCGTTGGTCGATCCGAAGGGTGAGACGGCGAGACTGTTGGACAGCCTGGGCGTGAAGTACGAGCGGCTCGACGCGGGTGCGGACCTCGCACCGTACGGACTCCTCGTCGTCGGGCGTGAAGCGTTGACTCCCGACGGGCCGTTGCCGTCCTTGAACCGGGTGCGAGACGGACTGCGCGTGCTGATTTTCGAACAGACCGCCGACGTGCTGGAGCGGCGACTGGGGTTCCGCGTCAACCTGCATGGGGCGCGGCGTGTGTTTGTCCGTGCTTCCGGTCATGCCGCGCTGGATGGGATCACGGACGAGCTGCTGCGCGACTGGCGCGGGGCGGCGACGCTGACGCCACCGAACCTGGTCGCTGGCGACGAGGTGGCAGAGGTCGAGGAACATGACCCGAAGTGGCGCTGGTGCGGGTTCGAAAACACGCGGGTCTGGCGGTGCGGTAACTACGGCAACGTGGCCAGCGTGCTGATCGAGAAACCGGAACGCGGCGGGTTCCTGCCGCTGGTGGACTGCGAGTTCGACCTGCAGTATGCGCCGCTGCTTGAGTATGCCGAAGGGCAGGGCCGGGTGATCTTCTGCCAGTTGGACGTGACCGGCCGCACGCTCGATGACCCGGCGGCGCGGCAGTTGTGCGGGAACCTGCTGCGATACCTCGATCAGGCCAAACCGGCACCGGTCCGAGCGGCGAGCTATGCCGGGGACGGGCGCGGTGCCGAATTGCTGCAGCGGCTCGGGGTTGAGGCTGGGCCGTGGAATGGCGCCGCGGCGAGTGCGGACTCCGCAGTGCTGGTGGTGGGGCCGGGCGCGCCAGGGCTGGCCGACCTGAGTCCGGCCGTCGAGCAGGGGTTGCGCGTGCTGTGCCTGGGGCTGAGCGGCGAGGAACTCGAGCGGAACCTGCCCGGCATGGTGCAGACCCAGACGGAACCGAGCGTGTCCACGCTGCTGGAGGCGTCCGGCGCGCCGGAACTGGCGGGCGTCTCGAGTGCCGACGTGCACTGGCGTACGCGCCCGACGCTCGCCGCGCTGACGTCGCCCGTCGGGGATGGCAATGCGGGCAACGCGGCGTTGCGCGTGGTGCACAAAGGGAAAGGGACGGTGGTGCTGTGCCAGGCGGCGCCGTGGATGTTCGATGACGCGAGCAAGGGCTACCTGCGCACCACGTGGCGGCGGAATGTGTTCCTCCTTTCACGCCTGCTGGCAAACTTGGGCGTTCAGGCCAAGACGCACTTGATCGAGCAGTTCGGGAGTGCGCCGGTGACGTGGGATGTCCCTTTGCCCGCCGAGTGGAAAGGGCTCGTCGACCGCCAGGATGTGGGACGGAAGGAAGAGTGGTTCCGGCCCGACCACGACGAGACCGGGTGGCAGCCGGTCAAGGTGCCGGGCATGTTCGACGACCAGTTCGCCGAACTCAAGGACTACGATGGCCTGTTCTGGTATCGGGTGCGGTTCCCGACCCCGGCTAGCATGACCGCCGGCAAGATGATCCTGCAGTTGGGGCCGGTTGACGACGAGTCGTGGGTCTGGCTGAACGGGACGTTCCTTGGCGAGCACACCAAGCAGACGAACCCGAAGGACTACTGGTCGTTCCCGCGCGAGTTCGAGATGACGCCGGGGCTGCTGAAGGCTGACGGTGAGAACGTGCTGGTCGTACGGGTCAACGACACGTACCAGAAGGGCGGATTGACCGGGACTCCGCGCCTGGTCACGCCGGCGCCGTGGCTGAACAGCTACTACCTGCAGGAACCCGTGGCCGGAGACGATCCCTACCGCTACTACCGCTGGTGAACGGCGCGGCGAAGGGTATCCAGACTTCACCGTATCGAGCAACCTGAACGCCCACACCTGTAGCCGTCTGACCCGCGCAGAAGACGCCGGGAAGGAGAGTGGCCCTATGGAGTGCGGCGGCAAGTCCGCCACGGGCGGCGCGACACCGCTTTGGCTGAGACGTGTTCCCCGCGTGACGTACCCCAGCCAAAGCGGCGTCGCCGTCCCGCCTCCCGGGCTGGACTCTGCCGCCGCACTCCACATGGCGTGACACGGATGCCGGGCGTGGGAGTTCAAGTTGTCAGGGCTGCGAGCTTGGCGCGGTGAGGTCTGGATCTCGGGGCTACCGAACCGGAGACGACGAGTCGCGAGGCTGCTCACCCCGGCACCAGCGACAGGCCATCAACGGCGGTGGCAGGGAGGGACGAGGTTGTCGCCGGCGGAGGAACCGTGTCCGCGCTTGGGCTGTCGATGGACGGTGCCGATGGCATGGTCTTCTCAAGAGACGGAGATTGGCGGGTACAGGCGCAGCCCCGAGTCAATCGATCGGGCGAACGCGAATGTCGTCGAACCACACGGTGCCGTTGGCGTTCTGCAGCAGCAGTTTGATGGTGCTGGCCGGGCCGGCTTCGGGCGGCGTGGTGAATTCGAAGCCCTGCTTCGTCCAGGCTTCACTACCCCGGAACCCGCTCTGCGGGAAGCAAAAGTTGCCGGGTGCCCATATGCTGACGCTGGCGCCGCAGGCGGAACCGTCGTTTGGGCCTTCCACGTTCTCGATGCGGAAGAAGAATGTCAGTAGGTAGCGGGTGCGGGGTTTCAGGTCCGGCAGCGGTTGCGAAATGGCGACACGGCAACCGTACGGCGGATCCTGGATCTGCTTTTCCAGGACGTTGGTGATGCGAAGGCTGCGTCCGCCATCGCAGGAAACATCCGTGTCCAGGGCCACAACGCCCTTGTCGATGGCGTCCTTGGGGATCGTCCAGTCCGTCAGGCTTTCCAGTGTTTCACCGCCTTCGAAGTCGCCGTTGCGCACCACGGACTCGTTGGGCGGTTTTCGATCGACGAAACGCACCCGGCCGTACTGGCTGGGCTCCAGGAACCCGGACGTGATGGCGGGGCTGACCGTGTATTTCTGGTCCTCCTCGCGGGGGACGCCTTGGACATGGCGGGCGCGCGTGAAGTTGGCCACGATCTCTGTGCCGGTTTGGACGTTTTCGACGCCGAGTGCTTTGAGCGGAATGGCCATTTCCGCGGTCCAGCGGCCCTCGCCGACCTGGGCGGCGGCCTGGACCTCGCAGTTCCACTGCCAGTCGCCGGTGAGTTTTCCTTCCGCGTCGCGGGTGTGCGCGACATCCGCCAGGCAGCCTTTGGCCGTGAGAATGAACTGGTAGCAGCCCTGGCGGTCTCCCGACGGGTTGAGGAATGTCTCGACGACGCTGTCGTTCCACATCTTGTCTCCGTCGCGTGGCAGGTCGTTGAGGATCATGTCTCCGACCCGGGGTTCCTGGCAGTCGTAGGCCAGATAGAGATAGTCGCGCGTCCAGACTGCCCGCACCGTGGTGGTGACCACAGGTTTACGGATGGTTTCGTCCTGCGTCGTGACCATGCGGACGGGCTCGGCCTTCTGCCAGGCCGGGTCGGCGAGGCTGCCGTCGACGGTGATGGTCTCGCCCTCGGCAAGCGGCAGCGCGTCCAGGACAGCGTCCTCGACCAGGCGCTTGCGGGCCATGTACCGGTCACGTCCGCGGACTATGCTCCCCAAGAGTTGATCGCGGAAGAAGGCCAGTCGTGGGGTGACGATTTCGTCCTTCTCCGCCTTTTTGGCGGCGGCGTCAAACAACTGATTGAAGCCCTCGATCTCCGCCAAGGTGTAGATCTTCTCCCAGATGTCCAGTTCGGTGAGGCGCTGGCGTTGGGGGCCGGTTGGCGTATCCACCGTCTGCCCCAACACCTTGCTGGTCCATATCTCTTCAAGGCGCGCGAAGAACTCGCTCATCTGCTGTGCGGCTGGGCCGAACAGTCTCTGGTGGTGCTCCTTGACCAGGGCGTTGACGTCCGTGTTGATGTTCCAGGCGAGCTTGGCATAGATGTACCAGTTCAGATAGTCCGACAGGAACGGAACCGTGTCGGTCTCGATGAACGCACCCAGAATGGAGGGCCCGACGCGGGGGTAGTAGGCGGCCAGGCTCTTGGTCGAGATGGGCGGGACGCCATCGGGTACGCTCTGGTCGGCGTCGCTCATGGTGTTCCGGAGCCAGACCTTGCGAGGGACGAGCTTGGCATTCCAGTCCTTAATGAGTTGGTCGTCCTTGGCCTGTTGCGTGGCTGACACCTCGCCCCAGGGCCCGGTCAGGGCCAGCGTGACCAGGACATTTTCCGGCAGTTCGACGTCGGGGACTGCTCGGTAGGCGTCGCCGGCCATGCTGGTCAGAAAGCCCGGCACCCCGTTCTGCTGCAGGCGGCTGGCGATGGCGGCTGTGAACTGCCATACGGAGTCACCGATCTTCCCCGATTCCTTGAACGGCAGGCACTTGGGGCACTCACACGGGATGAAGCCATCCGGGGGCGTGACGCAGAAATGGCCGGGTTGGCAGTTGTTGGGGTCCCAGACGTTGCCGTACCGGTGCACCACGCCGCGCGACGTGGCCGGTTTGCCGCTCAGGTAGGCCTCGGCGTCGCGGTAGATTTCCTCGCGCAGGGCGTCGTTTTGGAAGCAGAGGTGGCCGTGCTGGCCGGGCTTGGTCAGATCATTGTCCCGGTTGCCGTCGGGCAGCAGCGCGAAGAAATCCGTGCGGTCCTGGCCGAAGCGTTCGACGAGGCCGAGGCGGGACAGGCCGTGGTTGTTCGGGGTGTACACGGTGTCGCCGCGCAGGCGATAGCGTTCCAGGTTCTGGGTGCGGAGCCGGTCCTGGTTATCCTTGAACTCCTGGAACCACGGTGCGCTGTACCAGTTCACTGCGCGTACCGAGAAGTCTGGATTTTCGCGGACGTCGATGAGCGGGACTCGCATGTCCGTCAGCTTGGGGATGACCGTGCCGACATCGCCCGGGAAGTAGAAGCGGACAGCCGCGAACCGTTCCAGAAAATCATAGACGCCGAAGAGTGTACCGCGCTCGTAGAGTTGTTCCCACGCTCCGCCGGTGATGGCTTTCTCGGGATCGACACGCGGGTCGTCCCGGCCGGCGATGATGATGACGTTCTTCATGCCCTTGCGCCGTTGGATGACAAAGCCGTCCCGCCGCAGGGCTTTCACATCGGCGCCCCAGGTGCGCGTCCAGGCGTTGTCGCCCAGGACGATGGCGGGCACGTCGCCGCTCAGACTGCTGACGGTGGGGACGTTGCCGCCCAAGGCCTGATCCAGAACGGTCTTCAACTCCTTGGCCGCGAAGCTGACCACCGGCGCACTGCCGCGCATGACGACGATCTCTACGTTGGGTTTTCCCTTCTCCATCAAGGACAAGAGATCAGAGGCGTCGAGTTTGGCAGAATGGTTGTCGACGTACGGACTGGGTTCCGGCTGGGCCAGCGCTGTGAACGCGCTGGCAAGCAAAGCGGTGGCCAGCGCGAGGACGCGAAGGCGAATCTGACGCACAGAGGTGACGCGCATGAGCGGCGACTCCTTCCTCCGTTAGACGACTTCGGTATGGTGTCCGGTCCGGGGCACGGCGACCGAACAACCTGCCGTGTATGGGACCGCTCAGGAAATTTAGGACGCGTCAGGCATAAAGCAAGGGGAGGAAGCCCGGAGGCAGGGCTGTTTCAAGATCTGGCGCCACGTCTCGGAAGGCCACGCCTCCGCGCACACCCGGTAGGGGCGGCCTGTCCTCAGGCCGCCCCCCCCCGGCGTGGGGACACGCCGGGGGTACTCGCTGCACGCTACGGTCACGAATCTTGAAACAGCCCTGGCCCGGAGGGGCGTGGAACATCAAGATGCACGCTGCAGGCGGTGGTCTACCAGTACGACGGCTGTTTTTGCCAGCAGGGTGAGGCGCGGTTCAGCAGGATGTTGTCGCTGACCCATTCGGCATGGCCGTCCGGGTAGCCGGTGAGGCTGCCGCGGCTGTGGCGGCCGGGGAAGGGGATGCCCCAGGTCGTGCCGATCCACGCCAGCCCCGCCACGTTGGCGTCGTACACCTTGGGGCAGTAGACCAGTCGCCCCTGTGTCGGAGGCAGGGGGTTGGAGTCCTCTGATTCCATGATCATGATGGCCTCCGACGTGTTCTTGACCAAGCTCATTCTGGCCATGCGCGGTTGCGTGTAGCCGGCTCCGCCCCAAGTCGTGTCACGCGAGAAGGTGGGGAACACGACACCATAGGAGTAGAACGTGGTGGCTGTCTTCGCGAAGGCCGGCGTCGGGCACCGGTGTGCGTCATCGGTTTCCATATAGGGTTGGAGGAGGTTCACCCAGAAGCCGTTCCAACTGTAGGGCACGAACCAGCCATCGCTGTCCTCGATGTACATCAGTTCCGCGGTCACGAGCTGTTTCAGGTTCCCCGTGCAGGTCGCCTGTTGTCCCTTGGCCTTGGCCTGCTGCAGCGCGGGCAGGAGCATTGAGGCGAGAATCGCGATGATCGCAATCACGACCAACAGTTCGATAAGAGTGAAGGCCGCCGCCAGGCGGCGGCTTGAGGCCTCGGCGTGTTCGACACTGCCGGATGGAGTCATGTCTCGTTCTCCCAACGACGTGTTCCGCCTCGAGCGACACTTTGCTTCCCCCCCATGGCCTGAGGACCAACAGACACTACACCGTGACGTCTGCGAGTTCAAGTGCGGCAGGCACTTGCGTCGTACGGCCAGGGTGTTTGGTCCCGTGGCACAGCGGGGAGGCAGCGGAGCATGCCGGCGATGGCCTCAGGGGCTACGGAGCCTCGTAGGTGTACTTGGCGTAACTGCCCAGCAGATTCGCGGTGATCATGGACGCCACGTGGAAGTCGGCGTACAGGCACATGGCTTTCTGCCCGTTGTGTCGGAAGGCCAGGCCGTAGTCGGGGGTGGCCGTGGCCAGGAACGGCCAGGAGTTGACGCTGAAGACGACGTTTGCCCCGGGATAGGCCGAGGTCGGACCGGCGTAGGAGTCGGCAAGGTAGATCAGGTCTGCTGGACGCTTCAATATGGAATGTTGCCTCATCTTGACACCGGAATCGCACCGCATGTAGTAGTTCTGACCGTAGCTCAGATGGCACTTCCATGGCCACGTCGGCAGGCTGCTGTTCCGGTAGCTGTCTTCCGGGCACCAGTAGCAGCTTGCCTTGTCGGGTGTAACCGTTCCGGTGGGGTGGGCAACGCCGATGTATGGCGCCATGTCCGTGAAGAACCATTCGGATCCCCACATGGCCCCGGGGAAGAACTCCTCCTTGTCACTCAGGTAGAGCATGACGGCCGGGCCGATCTGCTTGAGATTGCCTATGCAGATCGCGGTCTTGGCCGCGCGCTTCGCGGACACGAGTGAGGGCAGAAGCATCGACGCGAGGATGGCGATGATCGAAATGACCACCAAGAGCTCGATCAGCGTGAAGGCGCGAGCTCGGGAACTCAGGTTCGTTTTTCGCATTGCCATTTGCGGTCGCTCTCTGTTCTGCGACTTGGGGCTCAAGGCCCAAGTCGCCGATTCCTCGGGCCAATCCGAATGTGCTACTATACCCCCCATTCCGCATTTGCCGTGCCCTATCGTGCCGCAAAGGTCGCGACGCGTCCGCGGTTCGCGAACCGTTGACCGTCCGGCACCGGGGAACTGCCAGACGAACGCCGCCGGCATCTGTCGGTGTCGTGGATCAATGCGCCGTGGAAGCAGAGCAATGCTGGAGCCATGCTGCTACCTTGCGCTGTCCCGTCTTGCCGTACACGTGCAAGCCGGTGGTGTTGGCTTGGTCGCCATGCGGCCGTGGGGGGGGGAGGGCTACTTCCCCGCCGGCTTCCCGAAGAAGCTCCGGAACACGTCTGCCGCGTCCGGGGTCTTGAGGACATCATTGAACGAGCAGACGTGCACCCGCGAACAGCCGCCGTCCAGGATGGCCTGCAGTTCGGCCCGGAGGCGCTCTGGCGACTTGACGGGGAAGTTGGCCGGCGTGTTGTAGTATCCGATCAGCGCGGCGCCGCGCGGTCGGGTGTGGTAGCGGTTGGCCTCCTGGGCGATAGTTTGCGAGTAAGCTTTGATCTTGTCCACGCTCCAGAACGGCTCGAAGAACCACGCCGCGGTCTGGCCGCACGCATTGAGGTTGAGCCGATTCCCGTACAACGGTTCGGGCAGGTAGACTGGGTAGACGTGCGTGATGACCTTTGCCTCGGGCTTGACGGAGTACGCATAGGCGGCCAGGCGGTTGTTGAAGTCCACCAGGGTGTCGAGCGAGAAACCCTGCAGGGCGACGTCGGGTGCGAGGCCCGGGTGCTGCGCCTGGTAAGTTTCGAGCAGTTTCCGTGACGTCGGACAGAGGCAGCAGCGGTAGTTCCGGTACCCGAAGTAGTCGAACGCGACCCCGCGCACGCCAGCGACGGCCAGCATCTCGTCGATCTGCTTCTTGAACGCCTCGATCACGCGCGGGTCGTGGAAGCAGAGCAGCGGCGTTTCGAGTACCTCGAGTTCGTTTACCGGCTCGCCGCCGAACTGGTAGCGCGACTTGCCGGGCGTCTTGTCCGCCTGGAGTTTCTTCAGTGCCTCCTGCTCGGCCGGGCTCATGATCTGCAGCGGTGGCTCGGTGTCGGGAAATGCCTTTTCCCAGGCAGGGATGTCGCCCAGGTACACCCAGGCGTAGACGCCGATGCCGTGCTGCTTGCCAAGTTCGATGAACGTTGCGAAGTTCGCAGCGTTCTCGTGGTGCACAACCAGTTCGGAAAAACCGACCTCGGCCGCCTTGGGCACCACGTCCTCCGCCTTGCCGCCGCCCCAGCCGGTGAGGACGCGTTCGCCAGTCTGCTGCGCCAAGGCCGGCGTCGCCGCCAGGAGCGCGCCCGCCACCAACGCCATGGTCCTGCACGTGGTTCTCATGGTGTCCAAACTCCTAACCCGGCGTAGCCGGAACCAAGACGAACACCGAACGTTGAACTTCGAACGTCGAACGCCGAAGTCTGGAGGCACTTCTTCCCCTCGACACCCGCTGGCCACGGCTTCGCGAAGAAGCCCCTGCCTTCGTCCGGGCACTACGTCGTGACAAGACGCCGTGGCAACCGGATGTCGGGAGGGCTGAACCCTGAACACTCCGTGCCACAGCCCTCTTGCCCCTTACCTCTTGCCGAACACTTCACGCAACGACTCGCAGTTGAGGACTTTTTCCTTTAGATCGTTCGCGGTGTAGGAGTAGTGGTTGGCGGCCTCGAAGCCGATGCGCGAGTCCTGCAGCACTAGTCCGTGCAGGGTTTTGGCGAGTTCGATCTCTTCATTCAGGACGCGAACGAGTTTCGCGTTTCGCGCCTTTTCCGGCAGTTTGCCGTCGCGGGTGCGGACAAAGACGATCTGCAGGTATGCGCTGCGGAAGTGGCAGTAGGCGGCGCGCGCCATGCGGTCGAGTTCGGTGTAGTTGGCGCGCTTCGCCTTGGGGACCAGGCGCGCAGCTTTCTCCAGCAGGGCCAGGCCGCGCTTCCAGCCCACACTCAGCTTGCGGAACTGGTCTTCGAACACGTCTTCGGGGTAGACGTTGCGCCAGCCCTTCAGGTTGTCGTACGGCAGACCTTGAACCATGGTCGACGCGTAGCCGGTAGGCGTTGCGTAGAGCAGGTTCATGGGGCCGCAGTTGTGCGGGGCGTTGTAGACCACGCCGACGGAGAACGGGTATTCGCGGAAGGCGCGGCTGAAGGCGCTCCAGGCTTTGCGGACCTGCGGCGCCGCTTTCGCGCCGTACCGTTCGACGGCCACGTCGGCGGCGGATTTGTCGATGAGGTCGAGGTTGCCGCCGGGGTAGCTGCCGTTCGTCCAACTCAGCATCAGGCCGGTGGCGCCGGCCTTGCGGAGTTTCGTCAGGTGTTCCTCCACCAGGTCGACCACCGGCAGGTACGGCACGGCGGACAGCTCCCAGCTCGAGTTGAACATCACCTTGGCGACGACGCGCATGCCGCGGCGGCGCGCATGTTCCCACATGTCCAGGGACCACTGGCTCGGGCCGACGCGCGAGATCGAGTAGTCGCCGACGGTCACCTCGACGCCCGCGGTGCGCGAGGCCAGCCCCTTCTCGCTGGTGGACATCAGGTCGACGGTCGTGGGGAGCAGGTCGATGGCCTGGTGCTGCCAGTCCGGGTGCCACGACCAGGTCCAGACGATCACGCGGGCGTCCGGCTTGACGCTGTGCGCGCCGTCCGCGGTGGCCCGGACGACGTCCGCAATCAGTTCTTCCGTGGGCCGGTTCGCGCAGTGCGGGCAATCCGCTTTGCGCCCTCGCGACGCGCAGTGCGTGGGCCATTCCGACATGTTGATGGTGAACACGCCAGCCAGGTCCGGGGCGGCGCGGAACAGGCCGGCGGTGGCGTCGCGGACGAGATCCAGGACGGCCGGGTTGGAGGTGCACAGGCCGCGCACGCCCAGGTCCGGGTAGTCGATGCCTTTCCATTCGGGGTGCACGTCGAAGGTCTTGCTCGACGTCGGGATCGCGCGCGGCTCGTTCAAGTACAGGTACAGGCCCATACCGTGCCGGGCGACGCGCTTGGCGAGCAGGTCCAGATTCTTCAGGCGTGTCTGCCAGCCTTTGGACAGCGCCGGGTCCGGTTTCCACGGCGTCATGAGGTACAAATGTCCCGGGAGCCAGACGGCGTTCACGCCCATTTCGGCCATCCTGGCGAGCAGCCCGTCCGGATAGGGATCCAGTTCCGGGTGCAGGAGCGAGTCTCCGTACACGGCGGAGTAGGAGAAGATGAGGCGCAGATCGAACGGGCCGCCCCGTTGCGCGGGCGGGCGCCGCATCACGGGCTTGCAGAAGGCATCGTAGAAGGCGAATGGCGGTTCTGTGTGCCGTGCCGTGCGCCCCGCCGGGAAGTGCGTCCGGGCAACTCGCCTGAGGGCGGCGGTCTGGCGTACCTGGTCAGGCGTCAGGGGCGTGAAGCGCAGCGGCTCGGCTTGGGGTTTGAGCTTGCCGAGCTTGATCCACAGGAAGTCTTCTTCCAGGAGTGCGAATTCCAGCTTCTTGGCGGGCCAGCCGATGAGTTCAAGAAGCTGCTCGTACGGGAGCAGGTGCCAGTTGTTGCGGATCAGCGTGCAATGACCGCGGGTCAGCCAGTGCGCGACAACGACCGGTGGTGTGCGCAGCCCCATGTCGCGCGCCAGCTTGAGTACGGTCGATTCGTCGGTGCCAAGGATTCCCGCCAGTCGTTCGACCGGGACCAGCTCCCAGTTCCGCCACACGAACGCCTGCTGTCGCGTCGGGAAGTGCGGGAACTCCAGCGCCTTGGGATGAGAACCGAGCGGCAGGTTGGCAATATCCCGATCAGATGGCATGCGGGGGCTCCTTGTGTCCCTGGCACGACGGCGTCCTGTGCGTCGCGGGGTTAGCCTGCCCACAATGTACTCCCACTTCTGCTTCCGTGCTGCCGCCGGATCGGGGACCCGCAGTGACGCCGGTGTCAGACGGTCCCGCCACGTTGTCCCGCAGCCCTGCACCTGCGACGGACGTAGTGTCTGCGGCTCGCCGATTGCTCTTGCCAAACTCGGATTGCCGGTGTCTTTTAAAAACCGGACACTGCCGTACGTCTCTAGGGTGTGAGCAAGATGGGTCCGGTTCCGGGTATGTGGCGGGCTCCACCAGTGGCAATGGCACGGCAGAACGAACCGGAGAGCAGCGTTGGAAGGCCGCTTCGACCTAGCCGCGGTTGTGGAGCAGTTCGAGAGCGCGTTGCTTCGCTATGTGGGCCACCTGATCGGCCCCGGGTCCGAGGAGATCGAAGATGTGGTGCAGGAAACGTTCCTGCGGCTGCATCGTCAAGTCCTCGAGGATGGCGGAGAGAGCGTACGCAGCCTCTCGAGCTGGCTGTTCCGCGTCTCGCACAATCTGGCGATGGACGCTGGGCGCAAGCGCCGGCAACGCAGTCAGCTCCAAGCGAAAGTGACATCGGATCCCGTGGTGAATCCCGAGGAAACAGGACGGTTGCCGGCGCCAGGCGAGGAGATGGGGCATGATGAGGCCTGCCGCCTGGCCATGGACGAGGTGCAACGGCTGCCGGAGGAGCAGAAGACGGTGGTGCTGCTGAAGATCATTCAGGGCTTTACGCTGCAGGAGATCAGCGATGTTACCGGGATGAAGATCGGCACGGTGAATTACCGCCTTACGCAAGGGTTGCGTGCCATGGCCGAGCGACTGCAGCAGGCGGGAGTGGTGTGACAAGGCAGGGATGAGAAATGAGGGATGAAAGGTGAAGGCTGAGTGTTCGGTGTTCAGCCCCCCCCTCGACACGCGACACCCGACCCTCGTCCGAGGGATGAAAGGTGAGGGCTGAAGGGGCAGCGGTGCGGGATGAGTTTTAGGCTGTAGGCTGTTAGGCTGAAGGAGGAAGGCTCGAATCGACCCAATCAAGGGCAAAGCCAGGTAGGCCGCACGGGGTCCCTATGCCCCCCGCTGGTTCCACCTTCAGCCTAAGCCCCTTCAGCCTATCCACCTGAGGGTTGCGGAGTGAGATGACCCCATGACCTGTAACGAGACACAGGAGCGACTCGCCGGGTACGTCTTTGACGAACTGGGCGGCGAGGAGAAAGAACAGGTTCGACGGCATGTCGAGACCTGCGAGGCCTGTCGCGCGGCCGCGGCGCAGATGCGGGCGGTGACCCAGCTCCTGCGCGACGGCGTGATGGCCGGTCCCGCCCCTGTGCTGAGTTCGGAGCGGCGGGTGGAACTGCTGCGTCGTGCCGCGGCCGATTCGGCAGCGGCGGCTGGGCCGCGCGAGGAGGGCAAGGCAGGGAAGATGCGCCGGTCGCTGCTGCTGTGGCCGCAGGCGGGTTCGGGGAATGAAGTGCTCTACTGGCGGGTGCTCGGGTTGGCGGCGGTCCTGATGCTGCTGGTCAGCGGGTTTGCGCTCGTCTTCCTGTCCCATGCCTTCCGTTATGTGGGGGCCAACTCGGAACTGGCGCGTCTGGCCAGGGAAGGTGCCCCACGCTACGACACCCCAGCCCCGGGCGAGCGCGACGTCAAGGCGCCGGCGCCGGCGATTGAGTTGGCGCTGGACCAACTGGGAGCGGCGGAGACGCCGCTGACGGTGCCTGCCAGCAAGCCTGCGGACGAGTCAGTCACGGAACTGGCAGATGCCAAGCCTGGTGCTCGAAGCGACGTGACCGTGATGCCCCCGGCGGCGGAGAGTGTGGCGAAAGTGGCGGAGGAGATTGCGATCGCGGATACGCCGCGCCAGGCGTCGGCGATCTGGGCCGAGAGGCGCGCAGAGGCCAAGCAGGACAAGGCGTTGGGGCTCCGCGTGGGCACTGCGGGGCAGGAGATTGCAGGCGGGGCTGGCGCGCCGGCGGATGAGGCCAAGGCGTTTGGGATGGCTGACGCGGTGGCGGAGCGGGCGGAGGCGGCCTTGCCGCAGAAGACGGCGCCTGGGCGCCCGAGTGCGGATGCCGCAGCGGCGCCGGCCGTGAACGCTTTGGCGCGCCTGCAGGCGAAGGACGAGGCAACGTCGCTGAGGGATCGAGGGCTTCTGCCGGAACTGGGGAAGGCGCAGGTCGAGAAGTATCGGCTGGTCGAGAAGGAGGAAGCTCCGGCCGCGGCAGCCCCCAGCCCGGGAATCCGAGCCGCCGCGGCGGCCGCGGACGGAGATCCCACGGGTAACGACAAGAAGCGGCAGCGTGGCACGACGGAGGTGGACCGCGATGCGCTGGCAAAGCGAAAGGCCGGTGGGGCGGCGCGGCGGTTGACCGAGGGGGGGCAAGGCGGAGTTGCCGGCGCAATGGCCGCCATCCCGGCGTCGCCCCCGGCGCCGGCGAAGGGCGCGTTGGTCGAGGCACAAGTCAAGCAGGCCCCCGTTCCCGCAGCCGCGGCACCGGCCCGGGGTGATGACTCCGAGGCCGCTGTGCAGGGGGGGCTGCGGTGGCTGCAGGAACACCAGAACCCGGACGGGTCGTGGTCCGAGTCGGCACCGGCTGCCATGACGGGGTTGGGGTTGTTGGCGTTCCTGGCGCACGGCGATGTCCCGCTCGCGGCCGCCGACTCGGGCCGGTTCGGGGTCACGCTGGTGAAGGCCATGCAGTACCTGGTGAACCGTGTGATGGAGGACACCGGGCCTGCGGGCGTGGCCCTGTCGCGGCCGGGAGTCAACGGCATTGTGACGGTGGCGTTGTCAGAGGCCTACGGGGTGATGCGGATTCCGTACCTGAAACCGGCCGCGGAGAGGGGGCTGCAGCGTATCATCGCCGGTCAACAGGCGAATGGCGGTTTCTCCCACGAATATGGTGGTGGGGGTGACTGGGACCTGGCGGTCAGCGGCTGGCAGGTTCAGGCGCTGGTGGCGGGGCGCAATGCGGGCCTGGATGTGCCGGGGTTGGACGCGAGTCTGCAGAAGGCCCGGGATTTCCTGAAGAAGGACGGCTTCCGTATGAAGCCGGACCGGCGCCGGGGCTGTTTCTTGCTCACGCCCAAGGGCCCGGCGACGTTACCGGTGCAGAGCATCGGCACCCTGGCGCTGCACTTGGCGGGCGAGGGTAGGTCGTCGCAGGCCCGTGCCGGAGCAGCACTGCTGACTCGCAGCATGGACCGCCTGATGGCCGATACCGGCGCGGACGATCCGTACGCCAGTCCGTTCTACGGTTGGTACTGCGAGACGTGGGCGCTGCGCTTCAACGGGTTCGCCGCGTGGCGGAAATGGAGTGCGGAGTTCTACCCGTTCCTCCGGGGGTTGCAGCAGGCGGACGGGGGCTGGATGCCGCCTGTGGCAACGGGACCTGCGCACGAGTACGATCCGTACTTTGCGACGGCCCTGGCCTGCCTCAGCCTGCAGGCCGGAGAGGCTCATTGCATGGCGGCTCTGAAGATTTCCGCAACCGTTGCGGCGAAGGAGGGGGCGGTGTCTGTTCTGGACGACGATTTGGCCGGGCTCGAGATCGAGATTGACCCGGACGGCGGTGCCGACCGTCCCGCCGCTCAGCAACGGGAGGGTCTCGAAGAGACGAAGCGCTGAGGCGCCGTGCGTTCGGACCGGGGCAGGGCGTGCACCCGAGGGATTGAGAACAACACACGACACCCGTCTGCGGTTGTCCGCACCGGCCGACAGTGGCGCGGAACCTCCGGGGCCGCGGCAGGGTGCTCGGGGCCGTCCCGGCCCGAGGCCATCGGCCGGAGACAGGCCGACGCACCCCGCTTCGGCGCGGGACGCGCCGAGCCACTGCTTGACCGAGTTCGTCCTGGCCGGGCCAAGCTGCGTTTCCGCCAGGCTGGACTTGCCCGCACAGGTTGCTTCTTTCGCGGCCGTCGCGTGTTTCGCAGGTGCCGGAACATCAAGGCCAACCCAGCGGGAGGCCGTTGTCCGCTTCAGTCTTTCCGGTACGCGCGGGCGAGGGCGAAGAAGTTCTTCAGGACTTTCCTGCCGTCGGGGTATGTGTCAGTGGCGCTTTCCGGGTGGAACTGCGTGCCGTAAACGGGCTTGTCACGATGACGAAAGGCCTGGACGCGGCAGTCGCGTGTGCTGGCGAGCAGTTCGAGTTCCGGGCCGAGCTTCTTGACCTCGCAGAAGTGATATTCCTGCACGCGGATCGTCTTGCCGAAGCCTTTGAACAGGGGGTCGCGTTTCAGGATCCGGACCGGGTACATTCCCCATTCCTTGAAGTAACCGGCCCGATAGGGTGCGAGGTCGGGTTCGTCGGCGCGAAGGCGTCGCATCGGCCCGATCCGGCTGCCGAAGAACGTTGCTACCAACTGGTGTCCGCCGCAGAGTCCGAGTTGGGGGATGGCGGACGTGCGGATGACGTCGCGGTACTCGGTCTGCTGAAGGACGTCATAGTCCTCGAACCGGGTCGAGCAGCCGCTGTGGCAGATGGCCCAGGGCTTGAGCGCCTCGAGCAGGCTGGGGCTGACTTGTTTGTAGTGCACGACCAGGCCGGTGTCTTCGGCCAGTCCCTCGAGCGTGTCGCGTACGTCGTACCACGACTTGCTCTTGCGGTAGTTCTCCAGCGTGTCGGTGACGATGTAGACGAACACGGATATGGCTCCTTCTCTGCACGGATTTCACAACGGGATTCGACGGCAGCACCGACAATAGCCAGGCACGGCGGCGAGCGCAAGCGCCGCGAGGCGGCGGAGACGGCGGAGCGCTTACGGGACCGGGACTTTGAACAGGGTGTCGGCAGCCGTGTCGAAGCCATGGCGGAACACTTGGCTTCCGACCAGCCAGCTACTGTGTCCATCGGCCATGACCGTGTTGATGCCGCGGCTGTGGCGTCCCATCACGTAGTCGGTCGACACCGAACCGGTCAGCAGATGGGTGGAG
The DNA here is from genome assembly GCA_001803235.1 of Lentisphaerae bacterium RIFOXYA12_64_32. GTDB lineage: Bacteria > Verrucomicrobiota > Lentisphaeria > Oligosphaerales > YB12-FULL-65-16 > YB12-FULL-65-16. The sequence goes on along the minus strand of MHBL01000390.1, from coordinate 28,753 downwards.
TTTTCGCCTTCCGGGTTACGGCCCATGCAGGTTCCCGGCAGGTACCAGAAATTCCCCGTCGGCGCGACCACTTCGTTCTGGCTGGTGCCGTAGGCCCCCGAATCGTAGCAGAAGAGCTTTCCGGCCGTGTCCCGGATCTGGGACAGTTTGAGCGGTAGTTTCAGGCAGGGGTTGGTGGGCGAGGGCGCGTTCTGGTCGGCGGTACGCGTGTCCCGGGTGATATTCCAGTTGAACCCGTAGTTTCCTTTGTAGGTTTCGGTTGTCCAGACCCTCATGGGACACCAGTACACATCCAGATTCATGACGTAAGGCCAGATGAGGTCCTCGTTGGTCTTCCAGTCGACGAACGCCCCGTTTCTGCTGACCGGCGGCGGGCCCGGCTGCCACGCCAGGCTGGGGACGAAAACGCCCTCGTAGTCGTCCGCGTACATGGCGGCGCCGGTGTTGAGTTGCCGGAGATTCCCTTTGCACAGGGCCTGCTTGCCCTTGTCCTGCGCGTTGCGCAGCGCCGGGAGCAGCATGGACGCGAGAATGGCGATGATCGCAATGACGACCAGGAGCTCGATGAGGGTGAACGAATGAGCCTTGAGCCTGACGCCAGTCCCTGAGTCTGCCGAAGGGGCGAAGGGTTTGATCAAGGTGAAGTTGCGGCGCATGGCGGACCTCTCTTCAGTTCTCGGCCATCCCGACGACGCTGGTGCAGTAACCAACGACCGTCTTCTCCGGTATAACTATACAGGCATACGCCGGTGGGCGCAATCGCCGCGGGTGGCGTGGGGCAATGCGTCAGCCCGTCCCGGCCGGCGGACCGGCCGGTCATACCTCTCGGGTTACTGGCCGGTTCGCGCCGCCACTGACCTCGCGGCAGTGGGGCGATCGATTGGGGGGGACGCCCCCTTTCCCCCCCCTAATTGGCGCCCCGCCCGGACGAGCCGGGCGGCGGCGAGAATCGACCTGCCAGTAACATGGGAGTCGCGGGTGGAGGCAGTACCGAAACCGACACGTCGTCTTGAGCCTGCGGGCAAGAGACTGCCCGCACCACTCGGCCCCGGTGGCCCGGCCAGTCCCTTGGCCGGCGTTTCACCTTCCACCCGCGACTCCCATGTTACACGCGACTGGAGACAGGCCGTTTGTGTACAGCCTTTGGGCTGTCCGGGTTACGCGTCGCACCCGGAGCAGGCTAAAGCCTGTACAACGGGGCGGCGTGTCACACGTGGGTATGACCGGGCGGGTTGCTGCCCGGGGGGCGCTGTCGCATTACACGCCCAGGCCGAACCGACTTGCACGCGTCGTGCGGCGAGAGTAGGATAGGGTACAGGCTATGAACGCGGCGCGGGGGGAGAGGCGGTACAACTGCCGCGCGGGAGCGCTGGCGCCCGGGTGACGCGCTCGCCGGACCGGCCTGGCGCGCCGGTGTTGAGACAATGATCGGGGTGCCATGGCGTTCACTGGTGAACGACCGGCTCGATTTGTTCCCGGCATTGGGCGCGGCCGTTGAACGGTATTCGGACAAGGGGTGGCAGGACGTGGAACACCATAATCCATATTCGTCTCCATGGGCGGGTCTGGCCGGCAGGTGCCGGGTCACTGTGGTGCTGGCGATCCTGACATCCGTCGTGGCGCTGGCGGGGCCGGAGCCGGTTGCCGACCAACTGCAGGTCAACGGGGGCTCGTACGCGGTGCTGCGCACGGCCCGCCATGAGACCTACGACGTGACGCTGAACCTGAAGCCGCCGGCCGGCGCGCCGCAGTTTGAGAAGCTCGACGTGCTGGTCGGGTATGCGGACACCGCACCGTACGGGCGTCTGCAATGGGACAGCTCGGGCGTCCGCCTGGACGTGGTGACTCCGAATGGGACGGAGTCACTGGTGTCCGCGCCAACGGCGCTGTTTCCCGAACTCAAGTCCGGGGGCACGCTGGTTCTGAAGCGACATACCCGCTGGTTGGAACTTGTCGCTGCCGAGCGGCAGGTGTTCCGGGTCCTCGATGAACGCATCGGGAAGGGTGCGGTGGCCGCGAGCGCAGGGCCCGGATGCCCTCAGGTTGTGGACGCGGCGTACCAACGGGTGGAGCCGATCCTTTTTGCGGACGACTTCGAGCGCACCGAGGAGGAGGCCAAGAGTCTCGGGTCGTGGGAACCTGTGTCGGGCGAGTGGCGACTGTACTCGGTCATGGAGCAGGTGAAAGCCAACCCGGACGCCAAGATCCGCGCCGGCCACGAGCCGGAGGCGGAACGCAGCGCCAACCCGTTCTGTCTCTCCGGCAAGGCGGTGGGCGGGGCAATGATCCTGACCGGGCATCCGTTCTGGGACGATTACTCGTTTGCGGTGTCCGTGAAGCCGGGCGGCGGCGAGTGCGGGCTGGTGTTCGGGGCGCGGGATCTTGCCGATACCTGGCTGGTGCGGTGGACGCTGACGTCACTGGGAGTCGCGCCTGGGCGTGTCGAACTGGTGCGGCGCGCGGTGGGTCAGGAGGAGGCGCTGGGCGCCGCGTGGGTGCCGGGCCGGGTTGGAAACTGGTACCGTATGGAAGTGCGCGCGGTGGGGGCCCGGATCGAGGTGTTGATCGACGGGGCAAAGGTCCTGGACGTCCGGGACGAGCGTTGTGTCGGCGGCCGGATCGGGCTCTGCATGCGCGGGGAGAATGAGACGTTGTTCGATGACGTCGATGTCCGCAGTTGGGCGCCGATCGAACTGGCGACGGACGCGGACTCGACATCGGCGCGGGGCGCCGTGTTCGGCGCCTGGGGCACGGCGATGGGTGCGGACGACAGGTTGGCCATACGCGTTCGACCGGCGGCCAGCGCCGGGCCGGCGATCTACGGGCTGGGGCGGCCCCAGTGGCCGGTCTGCCGCCTGCGAGCCGAGGTCGCCGTGGCCGCACCCGACGCCGCCGTCGGGCTGGTCTTCGGCCTGGCGGATGCCCGGAACTACTCGCGGGTGAGTCTTGTCCCGGGGCAACCGGCGCAGTTGTCATTCGTGCGGGTCCAGGACGGAAAGGAAACGACGAGCGCCAGCGTGGCGGTTGCCGCGGACCTGCGGACTGCGCACGTTGTGGAGGTGGATCCGGCAGGGGACGGGCTGCTTCGCGTCTGGCTGGACGGGACGCTCGAGATGCGGGAGTCGCTCCCCGGTGCGGCAGGCGGGTGTGTCGGGCTGTGGGCTGCCGGCAGTGGCACGGTTGAGTTCCGTGACGTCACGCTGTTTAGCGAGGCGGTGGGTGACTGGGAGAGGCCGGTGAACGTGGAGATCTTCGCCGGTGACCCGTACATGCAGGGCTGGGCTTCACCGCGCTGGGCCTGGCTGCCGGCCGGGCCCGAGCCGCCGGGCGGGCACGGGCAGCCGGGGCTGTACCGTCACCAAGGCGATTTCTACGGGCCGTTCCGGCTCAAGGCGCCGGTGTGCAACGGCATGAGCCTGTTCTTCGGCCTCGAAACGGTCGAACCGGAACACGGGTATTCCCTGGCCATGGCGGTGGACGAGCGCGCCGGCACTGGCCAGGTCCGGCTAACCCGCGACGGCCTGGCCGTGCGCGAGGCCACTTTCCCGCTCGGCGAGAAGCGGGTTATCCCAGGTCAGCAGATCGTCAACGAGAACGTCGGCGCGCTGCCGCCGACGCCGGACACGACAAGCTTCGGGGAGTGGTCGTTCGAGCGGGACGGCAAGTGCATGTGGTTGACCGTGGCGGGCAAAGAGTTGTTCAGCGTGCGCGAGGACACGCCGTTGTCCGGACGGGCCGTGGGCATGCAGATTCGCGAGCCGCTGGACTTTCTCTACGTCAGCATGGTCCGTGGCCAACTGCGCGACTACCTGTTCGAGAAAGCGGCCGCGGACTGGGTCAAGGCCGGGTCCTGGGAAGTGACGAACCGGTTCGCCTGCGACCCGCGCTGGTCGCACATGAACGGGCGCAGTCGCGGCGTGGCCGTGCTGTGGAACAAGCTTGAGTTTCCGGGCAACTTCACGCTGGAGTACTACGCCGGCATGGGCATGCGCCAGGGCGACCTGCGCGAGGGCGCCGAGCGCACGCCCTACCCGCGCGTGGGCGACATCAATGTGGCCTTGTGCGCCGATGGCCAAGACCTGTTCTCCGGCTACAACCTGGTTCTGGGCGCCTGGGACGAGTACTGGTCCGAGAAATGGTCGCAGTTCTGGCGCCTGGACACGGTGCTGGACCAGACGGACCGCGAACTGATCCCGCGCACTCGCTACCACCGCGCGAACGTGCGCCCCATCGAGGTGGAGTGGGACCCGGGTGGCCGCGCCGTGCATGGGGCCTGGTACTTCGTCAAGATCCGCAAGACCGGGAGCCGGTTCGACGTGTCGTTCGACAATGTGCCGGTGTTCTCGGTGACGGACCCGTCGCCGCTGGCGGGGCGGCGCCTGGCGCTGTGGACGCAGCACAACAGCATTGTGGTGGCGCGCGCCAAGATCGGTTACGAGCGCCTGGTGACGCCGGCCGTGGCGTGTGCGCCTCCGCCGCCGCCTGCCGCCGTGTGGCCCGCCGCGCCCGCCGCCGCGGTTGCGACGGGCGCGGAACCGTCGACCGTCGCGGCTCCGGCGGAATACCGGTTCGACTTCGAGGCTGGCACGCAGGGCTGGGCGCCGTTTGCCGGCGACCAGAGCGCCGAACTGGTTTGCGCACCCGGCGACCGTGCGGGGCGCGGCGCGTACAGTCTGGAGTTGCGCAACCTGCACGCGGGCGGCGATTTCGGCGTGACCCTGCCGGTCAACGGTCTCGACCTAGGGCGCGTCAAGGCCATCGAGATGGACTGCTGCGTGCCGCCGGACACGGCGGTCAATCTCTACATCAACCTGACCGACGAGCCTCTGGAGCACTACGTCGTTACGCTGTCCGGGCCGGACAAGGATGCCCCGAACGTGATCGGACTGGGGCGGTTTTCGCCCTTCAAGCCGGACGGGACGTGGCAGCACGTCCGGTTCGAGCCGGGAGCGGCGCTGTGGCGGACGACGGCGGACAATCCCCTGGCCTGGAAATCCGCGCTGGTCGTGCACGAGATGGTGCTGGGCATGTTGCACGAGGGCTACCTCAACGCCGGCATGGAGAAGAACAAGCAGGGCGCCACGTACCGGATCGACAATGTGCGGATCGAACTGGGCGACCCGGCTCAGGCGCTGACGGTGGCGGAAACACGGCCGCGCGAGGGCGGTGCGTGGGGCGGCGAGCCGGTGGTGGTGCGGTTCGGCCTGGCGTCGGGTGCGCACCCGGTGCTGGCCGCCACACGCTTGACGGTGTCCGGAAAGGCGGTGCCGGTGGGCGAGACCAACACGCGTTATGACCCGGTCACGCGGGAACTATCCATCGACCTGTCGCGCAGTGATTTGCGCTTTGACGACGGGGCGGAAGCCGAGTTCGACCTCCGGTCCCTGAGCTGTTGGGACGTCCCGCCGCCGCCCGCGAGCGTGGTGCCCAAACCGTTCGCCAGGGATGCCGCGAAGCCTGCTGCTCCGGTCGAGGCGGCCAGGGAGGCCGGCGCTGGGGTCCGGTGGCGTGTCCGCATGGACTGGCGTGCGGACCACACGCCGCCGTCACCGGTGCGCCTGGCCGCCGGCATGACCATGGTCCGAGATTTTGATACGGGTTTCGACGGTGTGGCTCTGTCCAACCCGAACAGCAATGCGTGGCTGTTTCGTATGGAGCGCCAACCGGGGTCGGGGAACTCCGCGCTGCGGGTCCTCAACCGGGTCTGCGGCAGCGACTTTGGCGTGAACCTGGCGATGGATCGGTTTTCCGCCGGCGAGTATCCGCTGCTGAAGTTCATGTACGCGACTGGCGAGTGGGCACACGCCGACTTCCAGTTCAAGGTCGGCAACCAGGTTGGGACGATCGGCTTCACGGACGTGGACCCGGAGGGCAATCTGCTGGGGACCGTCGCGGGTGTGGTGAAGGACGGTGCGTGGCACGAGGCGCGTGTCGACCTGGTTGGCGCCGTGGGCGGCGGTTCGAGCCCCGACCTGGCGAAACGCTACGACGTGACGCAGTTGGCGCTGGGCGACTGGGACTATACCTCCGTGCCGCCAGGGGTGAATCACGCCATCGACGAGTTGCAGTTCGTGCGGGTCATTCGCACTCGGCCGGAGTTCTGGATGCAGTGGAGCGCCACGGACCCCAGCGGCATCGATGGGTACAGCTACGCCTGGGCGCCTCAGGCTCTGGACGACCTTGACATGGTCGCGGAGACCGCGGAGGATGGGGCGGCGTTCAAGGAGCTGCCGGACGGCGAGATGGTGTTCCACATCCGGGCTCGCGACCGGGCCGGGAACTGGGGGCCGATCGCCCGGTTTCCATTCCTGATCGATAACACGGCTCCGGAAGTCGCCGCGGTGCAGCCACCAGGGGGCTCCGGGGCCGCGGCGTCCGTGATCCAGATTGCGTTCAAACCGGGGGTGGCGCGCGTGGACCCGGGCGGATTGGAGTTGTTCCTCAACGGTTCGAAGTGCATCACCTCGCCTGGCACTACCAAGTGGGACGACGCGGCGCAGAGTCTGTCCTGGGACATGGTGGCGGCGCGGCGCGGCATGGTCAAGCCGGTGCCAGACGGCACCGAGATGGCGTTCCGTCTGACGGGGATCCGGGACTTCGCGAAGAACGAGGCGCCAGCGCTGGAGTGGAACTGGCGGCTTGATTACGCGAAGGACAAGGAGGGGCCGGTTGTGCCGCGCGTAGCCTGCTGGCGCCAGGACCGCATGCAGTACGACGACTTCAGCGCCGGGGTCGGGCCCTGGCGCGTGCAGGGGCAGAAGCAGAGCACCCAGGCGGAGACCATCACGGACCCGGAGTCTGGCGACATGTGCCTGCAGGTGAGCAAGATCGGCGAGGGGCAGAAGTTCGGTCTTTTCCGGCACTGGGGTAACACGCCTCTGGCGGAGACGCCGGTCGTGTCCTTTGACTACAAGGTGATGCCGGACACGAAGATCGACCTGCTGCTGAACGTGGGTGGGACGTGGCACGCCGTGGTGCTGACCGGGGGCGGGCAGGCGCCCGTCATCGGGCGCGTGGAGGACGCCAAGGCCGACGGCCAGTGGCGTCACGCCACAATCGACGTGGAAACCATGGTGAAAACAGCCTTGCCGGACCTCAAGGAGCCGCGGTGTCAGAACGCTTACCTCGGCGAATGGCAGGCACGCGCCAACAAGGTTGGCGCGTGTTTCCGGGTCGACAATTTCGCCATTGTCGGGCCCGGGTCGCCGGTCCCGCGCGTCTACGGCTCGGCGGCGGACGTCAGCGGCATTGCGGCCTGGGAGGTCGGGCTGGACCGGGACCCGCGCGGCCGCCCGAACGAAGAGCAGGCCCCGCAGTCGGGTTGGACGAACCTGCCGGGCGTCGATGAGGCCGGAATGTGGTTCTTCCACGTCCGGGCGCGCGACGGGGCTGGCAACTGGGGTCAGTCGGCGCATTTCCCCTATCTCTGCACCGAGCCGTTTGCGGTGTCGGCCGACGACGGGTGGGAGGCTGAGCCGGGCTGGGCCGTGGCCGTTCGCCGGGGTGCGAAGGTGTTGCCGGACCGAGTCTCCGCGGCCGCGACCGCGACGGGGCGGAATCGGTTCCTCAATGTCGAACTGGTGACGGAGGGGAAGGGCGAGATGGAAGTGTCGCGGGCGGTCCAGTGCCGGGTCGGACCCGGGGCGGTCATTGTGGCGGACCTGTTCCACGACGCTCGGGATCCCCTGCCGGTGTCCGGGTTCGTGGTGCCGGAACCCGAGAAGGGGCAGGAACGGGGGAAGGGGCAGAAGCAACGAAAAGAACCGGCGCCGGTCGTGTCCAAGCGCGTCGAGGTGCCTGGCGGCAAGTGGACCCGGGGCGTGCGGTTCGAACTGCCTATTCCCGCCGCGCCCGCGACGGCCGGAGCGGACATGACGCTGCAGTGCCAGCAGCTCGGCTTCCTGGTCGGCGCGAAAGGCCGCCAGCGCGCCTCGCTGGTGCTCGACAACGTGCGCGTCGAGGGCATCCAGGCGCAGCCCGCGGCCGCGCCCGATGCACCGGCGAAGTGACGCCACGGCGCGGACCCTAAGGCTCAGCGGTGACCTTGAAGGCGCGCTCGGCGCGTCTGGCCCAGTCCAGCCGCAACTGGCGCGCACGGCAGCGATTTTCAGCAATGCATCCCCTGTGGCCCCTGGAATAAGTGCCCGCAGGGCCGCAGCGCAGCGGAGTTATGCCGGCTTTTCCGCTTGACTGGAGCCGAACGCTGCCGTATTCCCGTCAAGGTGCGTTCCGGACAGCGCCCAACCCCAAGGGGTCCGGGGAGTCTGCGACGCCCCGGCAGGGGTGCAGGGGGCGGCGCCCCTTGCCAGGGGTTCGGGGGCAGCGCCACCGATCCGGGCGGGGTTCGCACGCAGGCCTGGCGGAGTGCGAACGCCGCAACCTCAAACGGCAGGCAATGGGTCCGGGGACGGCACGCGCGGCGGCCGCGGGCTGCGGCGGACACCGCACGGGACGGCCACGGACGCTTTGCCGTTCTTCGCTGCAACCACCGATCGGCGCGAGGTTCGTGTGAAGCTCGCGGATGGGAGAGAGAGTCGAGCGGCGGCAAGGGGGAACTTAGCGCTACGCGCAACTGGGGACCATGGTCCATTGTCCATAGTCCTTGCAGCACAGTAACATGTGTAGCATTTCCGATACGTGAGTTAGCGAGCCCCCGAGCGACCCCGAAGGCACAGCCGAGGGGGAACTTCAGCCCGAAGGGCGGGGCGGTCGGGGGATGGCAGCGAGCGACAAAACGTGGCAGAGCGAGTCGGCGCAGCGACCCGGTAGGGGCTGCAGAGCGCGATCAACGCGCCCCGCACCAGCGAGCGAAAGGCGGGCGCTCCGGGATACCGAATCCCGACTCCAGACCGGGCAAATGTGCTTAAAAAGGTAGGCGCGACCCCGGGGTTTTTTCGCCCAGACATGATCGGGCGGCAGACCACCCGGGAGCCGCTGACGCAATGCTCCCTGTGACTCTCCCGGGTTGACCGGGTGCGGCTGGGTCGGTACATTGAGGCACGGTAACGGCTCGGGTGCCGCGTTGAGCGTGGTGGCGCGTGGGTTTCGGTGTTCAGTGTTCGGTGTTCAGGAATGGGACGCGCTGGATTAGGTAACCTCCGCAAGGTTGCCGGTTGAGTCTGAACCCTGAACACTCCCTCGGGGCCGCGGGCATTGGCTGTGGGGCGGTTGGTTGCGAGGATACGAGCGATGTTTGCACTGGCATGGAAGGAACTGTCACGGCGCCCGGGGCGGGCGGTTCTGTCCGTGCTCGGGTTCATGCTGGTGGCGTGGTTGGTGGCGGCGGCCATGTGCATTGGGCGTGCGGTGCGCGAGGCGGCGAGCGAGCCGCTGCGGGTAGCGGGCGCGGACCTGATCGTCTACCGCAAGAGCGCGCCCTGCGCGTTTGCGCCCGTGAAACTGCCGAAGGACCTCGGCGCTATGACGATGGAGGACGTGGCGCGGATTCGGGCGTTGAAGGGGGTCCGGTCCGCATCCGGCGCTCTGGTGGTGTGGGCGTTCGAGAAAGGGCAGCCGACGGTGGTCACCGGCGTGGTGCCGGGGAGTGTGAAGGCCGGGCCGCTGCGGCAGTACCGGTCGGGGGAGCGGTGCTGCGTGTTGGAAGAGGGGCGGTTGTTCGAGCCGACCGAGCGTGACGTGACCATTGTGGACCGTGCCTTTGCGGACCAGCGCGGGCTCAAACTCAACAGCATGGTGCGGCTCGGGCCGCGCGAGTTCAAGGTGGTCGGGATCCTGAAAGTGGCCGGGGTGGCGGTGATCGGCGGCGGCCAGGCGTATGTGCCGCTGGCGACGGCGCAGGAGATGCTGGAGCAGGGGCCGATCGTGGTGTATGCGTTTGTGACCACGGACGCCGACGCCGACGCCGACGCCGACGCGACGCGGCTCGGAGACGAGATCCGGGCCATCGTCGGGGAGGGGTGCCAGGTCGCGACGCAGGAGTCGCTGCCGGGTGAGATCAGCCGCGCGGTTGCCATCACGGCGGGGAGTACCTTGGTGTTCGTGTTGCTTATCCTGATCAGCGGCGGACTGCTCATCATTCGTGCCGTGCTGTCGTCGGTGCGCGAGCGGGTCGTGGAGATCGGCATTCTCAAGGCCATTGGCTGGCGGCGGCGCGATGTGGTGCGACTGATCGGCCTGGAGACACTGATGCAGGGCGCGCTAGGTGCGCTGCCTGGCACGGTGCTCGGGTACGTCACGGCGTTCGTCGCCTGCCGGCACTTGAATCTGAAGTTGCCGGGCGCGTTCAACTCGTATCCGGCCTGTGCGACCACCGCACCGGCCTCTGAACTGATGTTGACCCCGACGGTTGGGCCAGTGGGCGTAATCGCGGTCTTGGTGCTGACCGTGCTCCTGGCGCTGGTGGCGGGTGTCATTGCGGGGCGCGTGGTTGCTTCGCGCGCGCCGATGGAGTCGCTGCGGCAGGCGTAGGGGAGCGCGGAGCACGGAGCAGGGAGCAGGGAGCACGGAGCAGGGAGCAGGGAGCAGGGAGCAGGGAGCAGGGCGGAGGATTGTGTGTGGGTATGTGAGTGTATGGGTGATCGCAGGCCGCGGGGACTTCGCCCTCGACACCCGACACGCAACACCCGTTACGGAATAGGCTGGTGCGGTGCATGGGTACAGACGCGACAACCACAGCAGGCGAACGGGCGGGTGCCGGTGGCGGCGCAGGCGCCGTCGCTGATGCGGTGCGCCTGGAGAACGTGACCCGGGCGTACCGGCGCAGGGATGTCGAGGTCCGCGCTTTGGACGGCGTGACGCTGACTCTATCCAGCGGCATGGCCACGGCGGTGACCGGGCCGTCCGGGTCGGGAAAGAGTACCCTGCTGTCCTTAGCGGGTGGGCTGGAGCGTGCATCGGCGGGCAAGGTGACGGTGTTGGGCACGGATCTGGGGACGTTGCCGGAGGAGGCGCTTGCGGAGTTGCGCCGGGATCGGTTGGGTTTTGTCTTCCAGAACTACCATTTGATTCCGACGCTGACGGTGTGCGAAAACGTGATGCTGCCGTTGGTGCCGCGGTTCGGTCTGACACTGTCGGCGCGCGTCAGGGCGTTGCACAGTATCGAGAAGGTGGGTCTGGAGAATCGGATCCATCACCTGCCGAAGGAGTTGAGCGGGGGTGAGCAGCAACGCGCCGCGTTGGCGCGCGCGTTGGTGATGCGGCCGGCGCTGATCCTGGCCGATGAGCCCACCGGGAACTTGGATCCGGCCAATGCCGCGGTCGTACTGGACCTTCTCTTGGGATTGGTGCGCGCGGACGGCATTACGGTGCTGCTCAGTACGCACAGTCCCGAGGTGGCGGCCCGCTGCGCGCGGCAGGTGCGTCTGGAGCAGGGCCGAGTGGTAGAGGCGACAGGGTAGGGTAGAGTGTTCAGGTGTCGGGTGTTTCAAATTCGCCCGATGAACTCGATGAACTCGATGAGTCCGATGAGTCCGATGAGTCCGATGAGTCCGATTCGCGCCACGAACGTATCCGGAGATGAGGCCCATCCATGAATCCGGTCGGCATGGACGATGATCAGGCCGAAGTGGTGCGTCGCGAGGCGGAAGGACCGCAATTCCGCAGCGAAGCGGCGCGCTGGGAGTTCGAGCGCGCCCGGCGCCAGCGGCTGGTCGTGTGGGTAACGCTTGTGTTGGTTGTTCTGGTGGGTTGGGGCTACGGCATGTACCGGCTCGGGCAGCGCGGGCACGTGGCGGGCGGCGAGGCGGCCAGCGAAGGGGGCAGCGGATGCAGCAGCAAGAGAGAGGGCCAGATTGAGCCGGTGGGGCTGGCCTCGGCCAAAGTCAAGGTCCAGTGCATTCTACCCAGCGGCAGTGACTGCCATGCTTCGATCGTGAAATTCCTCATCGACACTGCCGGCAAGCACCCGGAGCAGATTCGGGTCGACTTCGATGCCATGGAGGGTTATTCCGAGAAGGAGCTGAAGGACAAGGTTGGCTCTTTTTGCGCCGGGATCCTGATCAACGGGAAGGCCGATTTCGCCCTGAACCTTGATGGCAAGCCGGTTCACGTGAGCCTGGTCGGGACGGTTCCCTCGCACTTTTCGCTGTACGAGGTGGGCGAGGCGCTGCAGGCCGCGTTTGTCCGTGAGTACGGCGCGGTCGACGCACCCATCTACGCCTTGCCCGAAGGCGAGAAGAAGATGGTTGTGTCTGCCACGCAGCAGGGCGAGGCGCCGGCGAGCCAGACGGACGGCAGTGAACCGGAACTGAAAGTGCAGGGGTTGCGGGAAATCGAGCTCAAGGAATAGCCCGCCTCATCTGTCGCCACGTGTCTTCCGGACCGTGTGAACGCGGAACGACGAGCCTGGGGTGCGTCTCCGTCGGCGGGTGCATTCGACAAGGGCCTTTCGGGTGGCTATAGTACGGTCTTCCTTTTCGGTTCCGTGTTAATTATCGGTTTAAGGAGAGACAACCTTGGGCAATCAGTACAACAAGCATGAGAAGCGCGCTCGGCGCAAGCGTTACAATCTGCGGGTCAAGGCCCGCGTGCGGGCCGCGAAGGTCAAGCGCTAGTCCGGATGGTTCACGAGGCGTGTGTCCTCGTGATCAATCTCTTGCGCCGCACCAGGTTGCGTCGCACGGCTTGGTACGCTTCGCTGGCTCGGGTTCGGCCCTGGGCAAGAGGCTTGATCGCCTCCCGTCAAGGCCCGTACGGTGGCGGGTTCAAGAAGCGGTTGCCGCTTCAGCAATGGACCCTGCCAGACACAGCTTCCCGGATTCCCGCGCCGTCCCGAATCGGGGCTGGACAGCAGGATCTTCGAGACACTGCCAAACAACCCGGACGGGCCGAGGCGAGCGTTGTCAAACTCTCGCCTGGGTCCGAGCCGGGGATTTTGTGTTTCAGCATCCAGTCGGATAATGTATGCAGGAAGGAGCACCGCGCACATGTCGAAGAAGTATGTCTATTCCTTTGGGGGCACGGAGACTGAGGGTGACGCGAAAATGAAGAATCTGCTGGGTGGCAAAGGCGCCAACCTGGCGGAGATGTGCCGGTTGGGACTGCCTGTGCCTGCCGGGTTTACGGTGACGACCGAGTGCTGCACGGACTACTACGCCAACGGCTGCACGCTGCCGGCGTCGTTGACCGCGGAAGTGGAAGCCGCCCTGCGTCGCACCGAAGCGGCGATGGGCATGACGTACGGCGACCCGGAGAATACGCTGCTGGTCTCCTGCCGTTCCGGCGCGCGCAAGTCGATGCCGGGCATGATGGACACGGTGCTGAACGTGGGGTTGGCGCCCTCGACGATTCCCGGTTTGATCAAGAAGACGAACAACCCGCGGTTTGTGTGGGATTCGTACCGCCGCCTGATCATGATGTACGCTGACGTCGTCATGGAGAAGGCCGAGGGGCTGGAGCCGGCCGAGGGCAAGGGCATCCGCAAGATTCTTGACGAGATGCTGGACAAGTACAAGCACAAGAAGGGGTACAAGACTGATACGGAGATGACGACCGACGACCTGAAATTCCTGGCCGATGAGTTCAAGAAGGCGGTTCTGAAGTACATCGGCAAACCGTTCCCGGACGATCCGATGGCTCAGGTCTGGGGCGGCATTGCGGCGGTGTTCAAGAGCTGGAACGGCAAGAAAGCCGTATCGTACCGTCGGATTGAGGGGATTCCGGACGAGTGGGGCACGGCGGTCAACGTGCAGTCGATGGTGTTCGGCAACATGGGTGACACGTCGGCGACGGGTGTGGCGTTCACGCGCAACCCGGCGACGGGCGAGAACAAGTTCTACGGTGAGTGGCTGGTCAACGCTCAGGGCGAAGATGTGGTGGCGGGAATTCGCACCCCAAGCCCGTTGAATAACGACACCAAGAATGAGCAGAACAAGCACCTTCCGAGCATGCAGGACGCCACGCCGGCGACGTACACGCAGCTCGACGGGATTCGCACCGTGCTCGAGACGCACTACAAGGACATGCAGGACATCGAGTTCACGATCCAGGAAGGCAAGCTGTACATGCTGCAGTGCCGCGTCGGGAAGCGGACCGGCACGGCGGCGCTGAACATGGCCATGGACATGCTGGCCGAAGGACTGATCGACGAGAAGACGGCGGTCATGCGCGTCGAACCGAAGCAGCTCGATGAGTTGCTGCACCCGATCATCAACCCGGACGCCGAGAAGAAGGTGACGCCGGTGGTCAAGGGCTTGCCGGCCGGGCCGGGCGCTGCCTGTGGCGAGATTGTCTTTTCGGCTGAGGCCGCTGTGGCGGCCACCCGCGCGGGCAAGAAGGTCCTGCTGGTTCGCGAAGAGACCAATCCGGAAGACGTCGAGGGCATGCGCGCGGCGGTCGGCATTCTGACCGCGCGTGGCGGCATGACGTCGCACGCGGCGTTGGTGGCGCGCGGCTGGGGCAAGTGCTGCATCGTGGGCGCCGGCGCCATGCACGTGGACGTCAAGGGCAAGAAGGTCAAGGTTGGCGACCAGGTCTTCAAGGAAGGCGATGTGCTGACTCTGAACGGCAGCCGGGGCCATGTTTACAAGGGCGCCCTGGCGATGATGGACGCCTCGGAGAACCCGCGTTTCCAGCAGTTCATGAGCATGGTCGACAAGTTTCGGAAGATGGGCGTGCGCACCAATGCGGACACGCCGGCGGACGCGAAGATTGCCCGCGCGTTTGGCGCCGAGGGCATCGGCCTTTTCCGTACCGAGCACATGTTCTACGGTGAAGGCTCGGACCAGGCGCTGTTCCTGCTGCGCAAAATGATCCTCAGCAAGTCGCTCGAGGAGCGGCGTGGCGCCCTGGCCGAGCTGTATCCGTTCGTGAAGCATGACATCAAGGCCACGCTGGAGGCCATGGAAGGCCTGCCGGTGACCATTCGCCTGCTCGATCCGCCGTTGCATGAGTTTGTGCCGCAGAGCAAGGAGAAGCAGGCGGAACTGGCCAAGGCGCTGGGCATCAAGCCGTCCGATATCAAGAAGCGCGGTGAAGCGCTGCACGAGTCCAATCCGATGATGGGGCACCGTGGCGTGCGGCTCGGTGTGACCTACCCTGAAGTCACCGAGATGCAGATCCGCGCCATCTTCGAGTCGGCCGCGGAGTTGATCAACACGGGGAAGGCGGTGCATCCGGAGATCATGGTGCCCGTGACTTGCGACGTCCGCGAGCTGGAGGTGACCAAGAAGGTCGTGGACCAGGTTTACGCCGAGGTCCTGAAGGCCAGCGGGTTGGCGAAGATCGAATACAAGTACGGGACCATGATCGAGATCCCACGCGCGGCGTTGCTGGCCGACCGTATGGCGAAGGTTGCGGAGTTCTTCTCGTTCGGCACCAATGACTTGACTCAGATGGGGTTTGGGTTCAGCCGCGACGACATTGGCGGGTTCATGAACGACTACCTCGACCAGAAGATCCTGGCTGCGGATCCGTTCCAGACCATCGATCAGGACGGAGTCGGGCAGTTGATCCAGATGGCGACCGAGAAGGGCCGGCAGACGCGGCCTGGGCTCAAGGTCGGGATCTGCGGCGAGCAGGGCGGCGACCCGGCGTCGGTCGTGTTCTGTTACAAGACGGGCCTGAACTACGTCAGTTGCTCTCCGTACCGCGTGCCGATCGCACGCCTGGCGGCGGCACAGGCGTCGATCCAGGGTTGAGGCCAAAGCGCGTTTGAGATTCGGGTTTTTTACCACAGCGCGGCGGGTTGTCCCGCCGCGCTGTGGTGTTTTCGTGGGGCAGAGACAAGAGGTTCCAGGTTTCGGGTTTCAGGCGGGAAGAAGGGGCAACGGATGGAAGGGGGGGGCGCGTCATCGTTGCGCCGTGGCGCGTGGGCGCCGGCGGCGTGCGAGAAGTCGGACTCGTCAGGACATGTCGGGCGCGTCCGACGCGTCCGACGGTTTGGTCGCCGCCGCCAGTCCACGGTGGGCCGGCACTGCACGTTGGAACGGGTCGCCGCCTCACATCCGTTCTTCGCCCGGGTCGAGGCGGCGCTGGCCGGTTTTCACGACCGGAGCCGGCCCGATGAGCGGCTTGACGCCTTCCACCTGCGTGATGCGGCCGACGAGACGGTCGCGCATAGCGTCGGCAACCTTGCGGTGTGAATCCAGGCCTGCGAGGTTCTGAAGTTCGTACGGGTCCGATTGCAGATCGTAGAGGAACTGCTCCACGTAGCGGTCGGACGCTGAGTCTTTCCATGCCTGCCGGTCCGGCGCGTGAACGCTGTACTTCCAGCGGTGTGTGCGCACGCACCGGCCGACCTGTGACTCGCTGATCTGCACGAACACTTCCTCCGGCCAGCCGCGGTTCTCGCCCCGGTTCAGCGGCAGGAACGAGTGACCCTGCATGTGGGGCGGGACGGGGACGCCGGCGGCGTCCAGCAGCGTGGGGGGCACGTCGACCAGGCTGATCAGTTCCTGGCGGCGGCCGCCGCCATCGAAGCCGGGGCCGCGCACCGCCATGGGGATGCGGATCGAGGCGTCGTGGCAGGAGCGCTTGTACTCACCGTTGCGGGTCTTGAAGTGGCAGCCGTGGTCGGAGGTGAAAAGGATGATCGTATTGTCAAGGATGTTCACACTTTTGAGCGCATCCAGCAGGCGTCCCAAGGCTTCATCGAGCCGCTTGACCATGCCCCAGTAGCCCCCCAGATGCTGGGCGGCCGACCCGCCGAGCGCGGCGAGGTCCGGCGGCGTCCAGCGGCCGGTGTAGCGTTCGCGGTAACCATCAGGCGGTGGATAGTCGTCCTGATGGTTCTGGAAATGAGGTTCGAGATAAGACAAGAAGAGGAAGAACGGTCGTGTCTGGTGTGCGTCGATGTAACGGATGGCGGCGTCGGTCTGCGCGTCGACGCGATAGCCGGGGAGCTTGACGCGTTCCCCGTCCGTGTCGAACATCACGGTGTCATAGGGCCTAGAACAGAACTCGAGCACATTGGCCCCGAGCCAGTACTCGTAGCCGCCCTGTTCCGGGGCTGGCACGGGGTCCTTTCCCGCCAAGTGCCACTTGCCGATGTAGCCGGTGTCGTAGCCGGCCTGGCGGAAGCACTGTGCCAGGGTGATGGCATCCGGTTTCAGGGTGAGGCCGTTGCGATAGACTCCGGTGCGGGTCGCGTACAGGCCGGTTTGCAGGCTGGCGCGTGCGGGGGCGCAGACCGGTTGGCAGGTGAAGGCCTGGGCGCAGTGCGTGCCGTCGGTGGCCATCCGGTCGTAGTTGGGCATCAGGTCCAGGGGATTGCCGTGCAGGCCTGAGCAGTCCCAGCGTTGCTGGTCGGTGAAGAAGACGACGACGTTCGGTTGGGGCGCGCGACGTTTCGGCATGGTGTCACTCCCGCGGTGGGGTGTTTCGGCGCCTCAGCGTCGCGCCTTGACCTCGGAGACGCGAGATCACCCCCTGAAGCTTGCCTCCCTTGCCAGAGCCCTCGGGCGGGGCGGACGTCAGGCGCTCTTCTTTCGCGCCTCGTCCTGAGGCTGAAGCCGGAGGTGCGGGCCGCATTTGCCTTCGATGACACCCGCGTCAATCAGGCAGGCGGCCACGTCGGTGCGCGACGGGATATCAAACATGATATTGAGCATCATCTCCTCGATGATGGCTCGGAGCCCTCGGGCGCCAGTGCCGCGTTTCGCGGCGCGCTTGGCCAAGGCATGCAGTGCGTCGTCGGTGAAGGTCAGTTCCACGTTTTCCATGGCGAACAAAGCCTGGTACTGCTTGATCAGCGCGTTCCGGGTGCCGGTCAACACTTCGACCAAGTCCTGTTCCGAGAGTTCACGCAACGCCGCCGCGACGGGCAGGCGTCCGACGAATTCGGGGATCATGCCATACTTCAGAAGGTCCTCGGGTTCGACGCGTTCCAGGACTCCTGGGTCGTCCGGCGCGAGGGCGGGAGCCGCGTTTCCATCGACCTGGGCCGCGGCGCCGAAGCCCAGGACGCGTTTGCCGATCCGGCGGTGCACGATTTTGTCGAGGCCGACGAAGGCGCCACCACAGATGAAGAGGATGTTCGACGTGTCGACTTGGAGGTACTCCTGGTGCGGGTGTTTGCGACCGCCGGTGGGCGGCACGTTGGCGATCGTGCCCTCAAGGATCTTCAGTAACGCCTGCTGGACGCCCTCGCCGGAGACATCCCGGGTAATGGACACGTTTTCCGTGCGGCGCGCGATCTTGTCGATTTCGTCCACGTAGATGATGCCGATCTGGGCGCGTTCGATATCGTAGTCCGCAGCCTGGACCAGGCGTAGAATGATGTTCTCGACGTCCTCGCCGACATAGCCGGCTTCGGTCAGCGTGGTGGCATCGGACATGGCAAACGGGACATCGAGTTTCTTGGCCAAAGTCCGCGCCAGGAGCGTCTTGCCGCAGCCCGTTGGGCCGACCATGAGAATGTTGCTTTTCTCAATTTCGACCCCGGTGAGTTGGGCGTTGCCGCTGCGCGTGTGCAGGAGGCGCTTGTAGTGGTTGTGGACGGCCACAGAGAGAATCTTCTTGACCCGTTCCTGGCCGACAACGTACTGGTCCAGGTGCGCCTTGATTTCAGCCGGACGCGGGACGCGGATCTGCGGGACCGTCTTGCTGCGGCGTTTGGCGGTGGGTGGCGGCGTTGTCGGCGGTTTCTGGTGGGGGTCGGCGGTCGCAGGAGGTGCTTTGCCGAGCATGCGGTTGCAGACGTCCACGCAGTCTGAGCAGATGAAGACCCCGCTGGGGCTGGAAATGAGTTGCGAGACCTGAACCTGGCTGCGGCCGCAGAACGAACAGAAAGACTCGCCGTTTTTTCGTCGTGAAGGAGGCATATCCGGCTCCCATTCAATCACAATCTCAATCGCGTTTCAGTCCCGTGACCGGGCCGGTCGGCGGCGAGCGTAGGTGCAATTGCAGACGACCCAACCTGACCCGATCTTCCTGCATTCCGAGCCTGACGGGACCGCTCGTGGGCACGCCCTACTTCTTGTCCGGTGCCGGGTTCTCCGTCGTGGGAGTGTCGGCGCTGGATGGGGGTTGCTTCGGTTTGGGTGCAAGGATCTCGTCCACGAGTCCGTAGGCTTTGGCCTCGTCGGCCGACATGAAGAAGTCCCGATCGCTGTCTTTTCCGATCTGCTCGATCGGTTTCCGGGTGTGCTTCGCAATGATCCGGTACAGGATGGTTCGGATTCGGAGGATTTCCTGGGCCTGGATGTCGATGTCAGCGGCGGAACCTTCCGCGCCGCCCAGCGGCTGATGCAGCATGATGCGCGCGTTGGGCAGGGCGAAGCGTTTCCCCGGAGTTCCGGCCGCCAGCAGGATGGCCCCCATGCTCGCGGCTTGGCCCACGCAGTAGGTGCGGACATCGCAACTCATCATCTGCATGGTGTCATAGATTGCCAGGCCGGCGGTGACGGTGCCGCCGGGGCTGTTGATGTAGAAATCCACGTCTTTCTTGGGGTCTTCCGACTGCAGATAAAGGAATTGCGCGATCAGCAGGCAGGCGACGTGGTCGTTGACCGTCGTGCCCAAAAGGACGATGCGGTCCTTGAGGAGTCGGGAGTAGATGTCATACCCCCGCTCTCCGTGAGCCGTGGGTTCGACGACCATGGGGACGTAAATCTGGCCTTCAGGCATTGGGTTACTCCTGCTTGGCGGCGGCTTCCGTGACGTGCGCCAGAGACATCAGATGGTTGACGGTCTTGTTTTCGCGGATGCCGATGACGACGTCCGTAATGCGGCCGGACTCGGTCAATTGACGTTGGAGCACCTTGGGGGCGGTCCGGTTGGCGCGGCTCATGGCCACTAGGGCCTCGTCAATCTCCGGGGCATCGACCTGGATGTTCTCGGCATCGGCAATGCGGCGCAGCACGTAGTACCGCTTGAGGCGTTGCCGTGCCAGCTTCTGCGCCTGCTCCCCCAGTTCCTTCTGCCGGTTCTGCAGGTCTGCCTCTGTCTTGCCGGTCTGAAGCTCATGCTCGAACAGTCTGGCGAGCATCTGGTAGCTTTCGCGGGCCAGGACACCGGGCGGCAAGGGGAACGTGAGTTTGTCCATGAGCGCGGCCACAAGCTGGTTGCGGACGTGGTCGTCCTGCTGGCGTCTTCGGTCGGCCTCGATTCCCTGACGGACCCGTTGGCGGACCTGATCCGTGTTCTCGGCGCCAACTTCCTTTGCCATCTGATCCGTGAAAGCCGGGATGATCGCGGTCTGGACTTCCAGGACCTTGAAGACGTAGTCGGCGGTTCTCCCCGCCAGGGAACGTTCAGCGTAGTCTGCCGGGAATTCGATGGCGGCGTTGCGTGTCTCGCCGGCCGCGGATCCCATCAGGGCCTGCATGGTGCCCGGGATGATCTCCGGCGGGCGCATGGCGACCCAGGTCTCCTCGGCATTGAGGAGAAACGCAGCCGCGTCGGTGGGGTTCTGCTCCACCCCCCGCACTTGTGCGTGATACGAAACCTTCAGCAGGTCGTTGGCCTGGGCCGCACGGTCCACCTTCTCATACGTGGCCTTTTGGCGTAACCAGGAGTCGATAACGTTTTGGACCGACTGGTCGTCCACCGAGATCTGCTCTCTGGACAGTGTCAGGCCCTTGTACTCAGGCATATCGAAGGTGGGGGCCACGTCGAGCGTGACGGCAAAGCAGAACGACTGGCCTTCGGCGACGTGCAGGGCGTCATGATTATCGACCCGCGGGTTCGTCTCCGGGACAATCTGCAACTGCTCGCACGCCTCCTTGGTCGCCTGCTCCAAGAGCCGTTCCCGCGCTTCCTCCTGGATCTCCTTGCCGTAGCGTTTGGCGAGTAGTTCGGGCGGCGTCTTGCCGCTTCGGAAGCCCGGGATGCGGGCTGACTTACGGAACAGTCCCACCGCTTCCTTGAGAACGCGATTGACCCTGTCGGCAGGCACCTCGACGTCCAGTTTGATGCGACACGGTTCGATCTCGGTGCGAAGAATGGTCAGTTTTGATTCTGTCTGATTATCCACAGTTAACCCCGGTGTTCTGTCGTGCTCCGCGCCAACTTACTGACGACTCGACGATCCTTGAAAGGGAACCTACTATAATTGCCAGGGGGCAAAAGTCCACGACGTTCCGGCGGATTGAAAGTGATGCGTCAGCGTCCCCCGGGCGGCAGACGGCCCGGTCATGTGTGGGAGTGGCGGGTGGAACGGCGGCGTGCTGGTCCATGCGTGAGACCCCCGTGGCCTTGTGCCACGGGTGAACCGGGTTCGCCCGCCAAACGCAGGCGCCTCTCTTCTCTCCCCTTTCCCCCCGTCCGCCGGCGGCGGACGGGGGGAAAGGGGAGAGTAAGGGAGACGGTGCGGCGTCGTAACCCAAGGAACCCGTTCACCTGCCACACGAGGTGGCAGGGGTCTATGCTCCGCCCTTTGCTGACGCATTACGATTGAAAAACGTCGCGGCGCTCCTACATTGAGAGGCGCTATTTGTTCGAGACCTTGGCCGGCGGACGTTGTCGTCAGGTGCATGGACAGCCGCAGTCGCGGTACGGCGCGGTCTGGAACCGGTGTCGGCGCAGGGAGTGAACACGAAGGTTGATTTTTTTTCTTGCAGGGGGGGATGGAGTTGTCAAGGCTATGCCCACGTACGAGTACAAGTGCCTCAAGTGCGAGCGGCGGTTCGAAGTTATCCAGAGCATCAATGACGCTCCGCTCAAGAAGTGCGAAGAGTGCAAGGGTCCGGTGAAGCGGCTCATTGGCCGAGGCGCTGGGTTCATTTTCAAGGGTAGCGGGTTCTACTGCACCGACTATCGCAGTGACTCGTACCGGACGGCGGCGACAAAGGAGAAAGAACCGACCCCTGCCGTCGGTGGCGGGACGAAAACGGAAACCGGCGGGGGCAGCAAGTCGACGACTGCGAGCAAGGAGTGAGGTTCTATGATCAAGTGCCCGAAATGTGGTGCGGACAACATGATCGGTGCGATTTTCTGCCGGACCTGTTCGGGGAAGCTGGAACTCAACGAGCTGACTCCGGATGATATTCGGGAAGCGCAGCAAGGCAACGCGGGCGAGCGATTCGGGAAGATCGCCTACCGACTGCTTCACGCCGTCATCATCGTTACCTTGGTCAGCATATTGGTGGGGCTGTGCCTGCCGGAGTCCGGCGTGGTATCCGGAAGCCTGGAGGGGAAGGACCTGGATCGCGTCAAGAGCCTGTACAAGAAGTTCCGCGGCACCAAGAAGGCGAACGCTTCCTTCGAACTCAGCAACTTGGAGGCAACGCTGGCGGCCAATCACGCGCTGGGACTGGAGAACCTGGACCCCGAGGGGAAGGTCGTCACCATGGACGTCACGCGCCCTATGCCGGGCGGATTGGCGATGTCGCCGGAGTATCTCAGCGTCTGTTTCTTGGGCGGAAATCGGGTCAGGTTCATTCTGAAAACTACCCTGGGAGGGAAGATGACCTTGTACAGTTCCGTCATCGGCACCGTCGATGCAAGTGCGGGGGCGCTGATCTTCCGCCCGATCAGCGTGAAGCACGGGAAGTTGCCGTTGCCAGGTGCGCTGCACCAGGTGGTCTTGGGCCGTTTCGCGGCGCTGGTATCCGGGAATCCGGACTTGGAACGTCTCCAAAAAACAGTGAAAGAGCTGGACATTCAGGACGGTTCGGCTAAATTTACCATAGTGCGTAAATAGTTTTACGTCAGCGAATCGGTTGCCGGTGTCCGGGGGCGAAGCGGAATCAGGGCAAAGGCATATCGTCGTTCCACTGCACAGCCAGCGGGCCTACAGGAAGAGGATTCTTATTCGGCAAGGACAGTTCCGTGGTTTTGGCGCGGACCTGTGGCAGAGAGACGGAACGTGTGTTCATTCGTGGCTCTTAGGATTGAGGTCAGTCAGGGCAACAGGGTAAGGCAACAGAAACCAAAGGGAAGGCAAAGGAGGGCAAAGTGAAACGTTTGACATTGGGTCTGGCAATGGGCGTGTTCTTGACGGCTGGGGCAATCGCGTGGGCCGGTTACACATGGGAGTATACGGACGGGAAGAAGGCCGAGTTCGGGTTGGACGTCCGGGTGCGGTATGACCTGTACGATCGCGATGTGAACCCCACCTGGTCGCCGGCTGGAAGGGAAGTCGGGCCTGATTTCCAGTATTTCCGCATTCGCGAGCGCGTCTGGGGCAAATTGGACCTGTGGGAAGGCGCCAAGTTGGTGTTGCGCCTGGGCAACCGCTGGCAGTACTACACCAGCCATTTCCTGGACCCCAACAACCAGCATGACAGTTCGGCCGTGGCCGGCGGCGGCAGCCCCACGTGGGAAGCCCCGGATGAAGTCTATATCGACAACCTGTATGTGGAATGGACCAGCATTATGGATTCGCCATGGTCGGTCACTCTCGGCCGCCAGGACTTCATGCTTGGCAACGGCATGGTGCTGCTTGAGGGTACCCCGTTCGACCAGGGCCGCAGCATCTACTTCACCGGTGCCTCGACCACGTACCAGACCGAGTGCGATACTGTGAAGATGTTCGGGTTCTATGATGACTATCGTGATCGTACGGCTTTGATCCATGATCAGAAACGCTCCCTGCGTTACGGCAATACAACAGTGGCGGGTATTGACTGGACGCACCGCTTCACCAAGATGTTCAACACCGAACTCTATTATATGTGGAGCGACATCGAAGATGACGACAACGATGGCGTTGCCTTCGCCAATGACGGCAGTTTGGACTCGAGAATCCAGTTCTTCGGCGGTCGGGTGTTCGGGTCTCCCACCGACCTGATTGACTATGGAGTGGAGTTCTGCAAGCAGTCCGCAAGATATCCTCTCGATACAGACTCCGACCCTGACCCGACCGGCAGCATGCTGGATGCACGCCTGAAGTTCAAGACGCCGGACGACACGGCGATGAAGCCGACCTTCGGCCTCCAGGTGACCCAGTTCAGTGGCGACGACCCGAAATCTGGCGGCGAGAACGAGGGTTGGGTCGGCCTGTTTGACACCTACCCGATCTACCGCGAGGAATTTCTGCCGGCGCGCTTCGGTGCGCTGGGCTGGACCAACCTCACCCAGTATCGCGCCGACACCTGCCTCCAGGTCATGGAGAAGGTAAAAGCGACGGTTGCCTACGCGTACTTGGTTGCCGAGTACGGGGAAAACAGCCCGACCTCTGCTTACAACGGTGGCGGCAACACGATGGGCGAACTGATCAGTTTGTTCGTTGACTGGAAAGCCATGGAAAGCCTCGTCCTCTCGTTTGAGGGCGCGACGTTCATTCCGGGCGACTACTATGCTGGCGGGCAGCAGGCCGAATGGCTGCGCCTCCAGGCCGTCTGGACGTACTAGTTCCCTGTTGGGTTTGTGATGCTTTTTAACGCGCCGGTCGCGATCCCGCGACCGGCGCGTTCCTTTTCCGGCCTGTGCGAGGTAAATCCACAGAGCGAACGCTCGGTGCGGTAGGCGCCGGGATGCAGCCGTTCGTAGTGGGCTCGCAGTGCGCGGAACGAAGTGGAGCGCCAAGAGCCCATCCGGGGCGTTGCGTCGGTCTGCGCGGGGATGGTGTCTTGCCCGGCGGGCAGCCGCCGGGACTGCGACACCACTACGAGCGGGGGCGTGGCCGGACTTACCCGCACAGGGCGCTCTTCTTGGCGCGGTCTGGAACCCGGTTCTTCCCGCCGCAGACCGGGTGTCGGCGGCTGGCGACCGGTTAGGCGCTACTTTTGCGGACGCGCTTGCGCGCGATTTGCGTTCTCGGGCACGCGTGCGACCTTAAGGCTCCATGATCCGACTCGGTCTGTGCTGTAAGTTCCTGCGCTATCCGGTGGCCTTCCGTGATGCCACCGCCACGGCTGTTCTCAAGCTCGGGCGGTCGGAGGCACTGCAAAAGCTCTCCGGGCTCTGCCTGCACAACGCCAACGCCCTGCACGAGGCGCTCCAGTTCTGTGCCGACAACGGTATCGGCGATTTTCGCGTCAACAGCCGGATTCTGCCGCTGAAAACACATCCGTCCGCGGGCTACGCGATCGGGGATTTGTCCGCTGCCGACGAAATCATCGAGCGTTTTCGAGAAGCCGGGGCGTTTGCGCGCAACCGTGACCTGCGCCTGACGTTTCATCCGGACCCGTTTGTGGTTCTGAATTCCCCTGACCCCGATGTCGTGGTCCGATCGGTGGCTGAGCTCGAGTATCAGGCCGAAGTTGCAGCGTGGATCGGGGCCGATGTCATCAACCTGCACGCGGGTGGCGTCTACGGTGACAGCCGTGCAGCCTTGGTGCGTCTGCGGCGCACTTGGCGTTCTCTGCCGAGCCTGATCCGACGCCGGTTGACGCTTGAGAACGACGACCGGTCGTATACGCCGCGGGCATTGCTGCCGTTCTGCGAGGGAGAAGGGATTCCGTTCGTTTACGACGTGCACCACCACCGGTGTCTTCCCGATGGCCTGTCTGTCGACGACGTGACGGCGCGCGCCATGCGGACCTGGGACCGGGAGCCGCTGTTCCATGTTTCCAGTCCGCGGAGTGGCAGGTGCGGGGGCGATCCGCGACCGCACGCGGACTACATCGCTCCGGGCGATGTACCGGCCTGCTGGTGCGGGCTGAACGTGACGGTGGAGGTTGAAGCCAAGGCCAAGGACCTGGCCGTTCTGAGGTTGCGCCGGTGGCTCTTGCGTCAGGCGCGGGTGCCGCGTTGAAGCAGACGCGGGATACGCCATGTTAAGGGCTGTTGGTGCGATCCGGCGACAGTGGCGCGGGACCTCCGGGACCGCAGCAGGGTGCTCGGGTCCGTCCCGGACCGAGGTTCTCGGCCGGCGCACCCCGTTTCGGCGCGGGACGCACCGAGCCACTGCGTGCTCGATCGCGTAAGACACTGGAGAACCGCATGCTGCTGCGCGACGTGATCCGCAAACTGGGTTTTATCCCTGAGGCAGAACAGCTCTTTGCCCTGCACTGGGAGGAATCGGAGTCGCTGTTCCCGGCCTCGGGTCTGTACTTCCTCAACCCCGAATACGTCGAGGGAAATCTGCAGTTCTGCGGCGTGGCGGAACCGGTGCGTAGAGCTGTGCTGGAGGTGGCGGCGCAGATTCGCGGCAACCCCGAGTTGACGCATCTGATCTGGCACTGGCACCGAATGGTCTTCGTGCACCGCGAGTACTCGTACGGTGAGTTCGGGAAATGGCCGATCCCGGTGCGGATTCTGGGCGAGCGGGCGGGTGTCTTCCCATTGCTGGTGGCACTCAGCGCGGCGCGAATGGGCCGGGAGCACGACAAACACCGTGGTATCCCGGAGGAGATCACGAAGGATACCTGGCATGACCTGGTGATCAACATCAACCGGTATGCCCGGTGGCACGGTGGCAAGCTGGGCGGACTGTCGTCTGTCCTTGCATGGTTCCGCAACCATGCGGGGGCGGGGTTGTACCGCATGGGCCGGCTGCAGTTCATCTGTCGACCGTTCACGGGCCAGGTTTCGGTGTATCGCCACCGCGCGACCGGCGACGTGCTGGCCCTTTCGGACGGCGGACTCCGGTTTGATGCCCGGGGGTTTCGCGCCCCTCCGGATGCACAGCCGGACGGTGTCGCGTGCTGGGAAGCGGCGTTTCGCGCGGACCCGCAGGGGTGGACCGGCCATGCGCTGCTGCCCGAGGGGGTGGCCTGCCGGGCGGCAATCCGTCTGGACCGGGCGCAGTGGGGCGAAGCGTTGCTGAAAGGTGACCCGGTGCTGGAAATGCACATCCCCGAAGGCGGCGGGATGACGCTGGAGCGATGCGGTGAATCGATGCGGCAGGCCCTCGAATTTTGGCCCCGGTACCTGCCGGATAAGCCCTTCAAAGGTTTTGCCTGCCAGTCCTGGATCATGAACCCCGAGTTTGCGACGTTCTATTCGCCGACAGCCAACTTCGTGTTGTACCAGAAAGAGGTGTACCTGTATCCGCACCCGTGGGGGAATTACGGTGGGGTATCGTTCATTTTCGACGCGCCGACGATCGACCCCAAGACGGCGCCGCGTGACACGAGCATCCGGCGCGCCATGGCTGAACACTTGGAGCGCGGCGGAGTCTTGCGCTACGGGGCGATGTTTTTACTTAAGGAAGATATGCCGAAGTTCGGGACACAGTGCTACCGTGGTGCGGCGCTCTTCGAGGCGCTGCGAAAGGGCGGTGGCGCAGAGGAACTGGCGGCGCGTGGAATCGCGTGGGTGACGGGGTGGGCAGGCAGGGCTGAGGGATGAAAGCTGAAAGCTGAAAGATGAGGGAAGACGGCCCTCAGCCCTTGTTCCGGGCCTTCACCTTTCTTGACATGCTCACGAAAATCGCAATGAGTTCGTCTGACTCAGCGACAAGTTGGTCCAGAACATCGGATCGAATCCCGCAGTCGTCACGCAGCAGCTCCAGCCAAAGCATGGATTCATCGGCTTCCTGTGTACACTGGTCCACCTTCGACGTGAATTCCGCATCAGTTCGCGCACGGGACGCTTCCCGGTAATTGGCAGCGACGGAAGTGCCGGATCGCAACAATTGCTTCCCGAGCACTTGGACCTCAGCCCTGTTATTGGGCAACGAGCAGTAAAGGCGAATGGTGGCCGACGCGTAGGCCTTCGTTCTCTTTCTGAACGCCTCTTTTCTCTTTTCGTAGTCTGCCATCTTGTCCCCTTTTCCCTCAGCTTTCAGCTTTCACCCCTCATCCCTTCCCTCTATTCCTCTTCCATGATCTGGTCGAAGAATTTCAGGATGTTGCCGCGGTCCGGGGACTCGTTGAAGCGGATGGCGGAACGCGGGTGCTGGTTGAGTTGGCCGGTAATCATGTAGGGAATGTCGAAGCCCCACTTGAGTTCCTCGCGCATCGGCTCGATCGTCTCCTGAATGCACTTCAGGACCGGCCGCAACAGGAATTTCGGGTTGTGCAGGAAGCCCATGAGCAGTTCCAGGGGGCAGTTGCCGGCGCCGCGTCCCAGGCCCGCCATGCTGGCGTCGAGCAGGTTCGCCCCGACGATAATGGCTTCGACGGTGTTGGCGTAGGCGAGTTGCTGGTTGTTGTGGGCGTGCATGCCCACCGTCTTGCCGCTGGGGCTGGCATACTGAAGGTATTTCCATGTCAGGTAGCGGACCTGCTCGCTGTAGAGCGCCCCGAAGCTGTCAACCAGGTACAGCGCATCCACTTCCGATTCCGACGCCAGGTGCAGCGCCTCGTCCAGTTCGCGCTCCTGCACGGTGGAGATCGCCATGAGGTTCAGGGTCGTCTCGTAGCCCTTGTCGTGCGCGTCCTTCACCATGTCCAGGGCGGTGGGAATCTCGTGGATGTAGCAGGCAATGCGATACATATCGATGAGGCTCTGGTCCTTGGGCAGGACATCCACGTGGTAGTCGGTACGTTCAGCGTCGGCCATGACGGAGATCTTCAGCGGCGTGTCGTTGTCGCCGAGGACGCGGCGAAGGTCTTCCTCGTCGGAGAACTTCCAGATGCCGAACTTGTCCTTGGCGAAAATACGCTTTGAGGCCTTGTACCCGACTTCCATGTAGTCGATGCCGCCTTCCACGCAGGCCTGGTACACAGCCTTGACCACGCGGTCGTCGAACTTGTGGTCGTTCATCAGGCCGCCGTCCCGGACCGTGCAGTCCAGAATTTTGATCTCTTTGCGGTACGAGATCCAGCGTCCGGCGGGACTCTCAGTCGGTGTCGTGTTTTTCATGAGCCTT
This sequence comes from Lentisphaerae bacterium RIFOXYA12_64_32, assembly GCA_001803235.1. Taxonomy (GTDB): domain Bacteria; phylum Verrucomicrobiota; class Lentisphaeria; order Oligosphaerales; family YB12-FULL-65-16; genus YB12-FULL-65-16. The sequence goes on along the minus strand of MHBL01000390.1, from coordinate 213 downwards.
CAATCTCCACGGCAGGTTGTGCACCCTTGTCAGACTCCACTTCGCGCCGGCTGTCCGTTCATGGCGTCCGCCGCCAAGAGCTGGTCACACGATATGCAAACGGATACTATACACGGCGCCCCACGACTTCAAACTCGCGTTTCCGGGGCATCTGTAATGCGTCAGAACCCGTGAAAAAATCGTCAGTGGCCTGAACGTGGCCTTGTGGCCCGC
>MHBL01000389.1 GCA_001803235.1 Lentisphaerae bacterium RIFOXYA12_64_32 | reverse complement strand
TGTAGTTGGCGACCGTGGTCACGCCGGCGCCCATGGGTTCGGAGAAGGTGACGTCGACCGTGGTTCCGTCCTGGACCGCGACCGTGGCGACGGTGGGCGGTGTGCCGATGGCGCCGCCCAGGTCGGTGCCGCTGTTCGGCGTGCCGATCGGGTTGCCTGCCAGGTCCTGAGCGCCGGCAACCGTCACGGTGATGTCGCCGGCGTTGAACATCTCACCCGCGGCCCAGGTCAGGCGGTAGGTGTTGCCGGTCAGCAGTGCGGCCGTGTCCGGGGTCGGGTTCAGCGTGCCTTTTCCCGTTCCGGCCAGGGTGTAGTTGGCGACCGTGGTCGCGCCCGTGCCCATGGGTTCGGAGAAGGTGACGTCGACCGTGGTTCCGTCCTGGACCGCGACCGTGGCGACGGTGGGCGGGGTCAGATCCAAGTTCAGGGTGATCTGGGTCAGGCCGGTGTTGCCGGCCGTATCGGTATCCATGAGGTACAGAGTGAAGGCGCCGTCAGTGAGGCCGCCAAAGTTGGGCAGCAGGTCGAGGGTCGTCACACCATCCATCACCAAGCCGTAATTCGTGCCATCGATGGAGGCCATGGGCAGGTTCGGGTCGTCATCGGTGAAACTGATCGTTTCGTCGCCGTTGACCTTGGCGTTTGCACTTGGCGCGATGATCACGACAGCGGGTGCGGCGGCGTCCCAGCCGTTGGCTGCGCTGTAGCCGTCGCAGGTGTTCGGAGCTGCGCCCGGCATGGCCGGACTGCTGGCGGTCGCGTCGGAGTCATACACGTCGACATACCGGATGTCACGGCCGCCGTTGCACGCGAGGAGCCAGGGCGTGCCGGGTACGTTGCTGACCAGGCTGAGGCGTTCCGTGTTGTTGTTGCCCTTCAGGATCAGGATCCCTCCGACGGTCGTGGTGGTGCCGGCATCGAACGTCAGGACGGCGTTGCCCGTGGTCTTGCTGATGTCCCAGAAAGTTGTACTGCCGTGAATGGCCTGATCGGACCCGTTGAGGTTGACCCCGCCGCGTTGCGGGTTGAAGCTGGCGGGCGCGGCAAGGTTGTTCCAGTCGCCGTCCAGGCCGATGTCGTGGTCGCTCGCACTGGCGTCCAGAACGCCGTTGAACAGGGTCAGGTCGTGCGCAACATTTACGTCAACCCCGAGCGTGACCGTGTCCGTTCCGTTCCCGGTGGCGTAGAGTCCCTCAGCCAGCCTCTCGATCCGTTCGGTGTCCGGGTTGTCCATGGCCGTGGTGTAGATGCGCAGGTCGTCGAGTTGGCCGTTGAACATCTGCGACGACGCCATGGTCTTGTCCGTGCCGACGAGGAACCTTGCGGAGCAGGAGGTGAACGCTACGCCCGCCTGGGTGGCATACTCGACGCCATTCAGGTAGATCCTTAGTGTACTGGCGTCGGATTTCACCAGCACCGCGTGGTGCCATGTGTTGTATCCCATGTTCGTCCCGCCCACCAACTGGCTGCCGGCCAGGTCACTGGCAAGTCTGTAGCCGGCACCGCTGTCCCACAGGTAGAGCCAACGAAGACCAGAACCCGGCGCGGCGAGCGCATCGTCTTGGGCAATGATCGTCTTGTCCCCGGAGATGCCTGACATGAACCGGAACCACACCGAGATGCTGAACGCGCCGCCCGCCGGATCGATCAGGGTATTGGCGCAGAACGCGTACTCACCCTTTCCGCCGCTCGGGTCGAGGTGGAGGCAGAACGGGTTGTGGAACTGGGTCGGCGGCAGGAAGCCGGGGCCGAAGGGGTCGAACACCGGGCGCTCGCCGTCCGCTGCGGCCGGGAACTGCAGGTTGTAGAGGTTGCCGGTCCAATCGCGAATGTCCTTGCCTGCCGGTTCGTCGAATTTCCAGTACGCGGCCAAGTCGTTCTCGGTGAACGCTTCGACGTCGAGGTCGTACAGGGAGTCGGTAACGCTCAAGGTGGAGGACTCGCCGGGGTGCAGGATGATCCTGCCGGCGCCGGCAACGAACCCGCCGCTGGCCTGTTCAATGCTGCTGGCCTGGATGAGGAAGTTGCGCGGGCTGACGTCCAGGTTTCCGGAACCGGTGTCCAGGGCGAGCGTCCGCGTCACGAACAGGTCGTCGCGGAGTGTCCACTGACCGGTACCGGCAAGGTCCAGGCTGCTGAACGGCATGCCGCCGCTCTGCAGGCCGCACCCCGGCAGGCTGCCGTCAAGTGTGACCATGGCGGTCCCGGGCTCAAAGACGCCGCCGTGGTTCAGCCACGACTCAGCCACGTTGACGCTGGGTGTGCGCGACGCGTCCAGAGCGCCGGAGTTGATGACCAGTTGTCCCGTGACCACGAGCGCGTCGTAGAGGTCGACGCTGCCGGTGGCCGTGGCAGGGGCACGGCCGAAGATGAGCGCGTCGACCTGCCAGTCTTCGATGGCACGGTTGTAGATGCGCACCTCGTCGATGATGCCGACAAACACATCGCTGCCGCCGGCTGATCCGATGGTCACGGGCTCAATCTGCGGTGCGATGGTGTCTGTGGTCGGCAGCACATACTCGTGGTCGTTGACCGGTTCGTTGTTCGCGTCGTAGTCGGACACGGTCATGGTGAGCCGTCCCGCGGACTTGACGAGCGCAACGCAGTGCCAGTGGTCGTCGGCAAACGTTTCGGTACTGGCAACCTGAACCGTGCCGGTGTCTCCGCCGTCGTTATCGTAGTAGAAGCCGCCGGTGAGACTGCCGCCCGCGTTCATGCGCAGGAAGTAATTCTCATTGCCGGAGACTCCCTTCTTCGCCAAGAGGGTGCCGGCGGCGGACAAGGACGTCCGGAACCACAGCGAGATCGTGAATTCGGCATCCATTGCCAGGCGCTGGTCCAAGTCGGAGACATCGACGTAGTCGGTCGAGCCATCAAACTCGAGTGCGCCCGGGTTGGCGAACTGTGTCGGGGCGGTGTCGGCGGTCCACTGCGTGTCGGCCATGTTGGTCAGGGTGCCGTGCTGGCCGTACCCAGAACCGTCCCGTGCGGTCAGCGGCGGTACGCCGTTGTCGTCGAACGTCCAGTACCCGACCAGGCCATCGTTGATCACCAGGTCATGGAAGGCCGCGCCGCCGGACGTGAGCCGGACGTTGCCGCGGTTGTTGAACAGCACCGTACCGCCATTGGCGTTGAACGTGCCGCCGGTGCGTACGAAATCGCCGGCCACGGTTATCAGCGTGTCGGGCGCGTTGAATACGCCGCCGGCCTGGGAGAATCCGGCGTCGCCCACCCGAATGGTCCTGCCGGTGTCCACGGTCACGGGACCGGAGAAGTCAGACTCGATCCGGATCCCCGCCACGTTGACGTCGGCGTTGGCTACCGGGTTGTACGTCGGTGCGCCGCGGAAGATGGCGACCTGGTCCGGGCCGGGCGGGGTGGTGGTGCTCCAGTTCGTGCCCATGGTCCATAGGCCGAGACCGCCTGCATCGGCGCCGGTCCAGACCACGTCGTCATCCAGAATGGTGTACGTGCGAACGCTCCGGCTGCCGAGCGCGGCGTTGACGGCATTCGAGAGCGTCACCGTGAACGTCTCACCTGACTCGGTAACGAAATCGTCGAGGATCACGATCGCGATGGTTTTCTCCGTTTCGCCGGCGACAAAGTTCAGGGGCGTGGGGGTCAGAACGCCTTGGTAATCATCTCCCTGCGTCGCCGACCCATCGGCGGTAACATAGTCTACCGAGACCGGCCCCGTCGAGGGCTTGCTGAGGACGACACGCAGTGCCGCCGGGCTCCTGCGCTCCAATGCGGAGGGTTCGACGGCCAGGAACTCGAACTGGACCTCCGGGGGGTTGTATTCGTCGGCGCCGATGTCGGTGTAGCCCGGAGTGCCGCCACCCGTGTCCGTGACGCCCAGATTGTCGACGCGGATGTCGCCGTCGAAGTCGGTGGCCGGGGCCCTGGCGCCATCGCCGGCGTCGATGCAGGGCGAGCCGGCCTGGATGTGGTAGTCGTAGATGGCGTAGGCGGAGCCACCCGGAACCATGGCGGTTCCCAGGACCGTGATTGTCGTCGCGGTGTTGCCGACGATGTAGAACAAGGGAACGCCGGGGTCCACCAGTGGATGCAGGAACTTGCCGGTCAACGCTCCGGGCGCGAAGTTCGCACCGTCGTCGTGCAGCAGGGTGCAGCCTTGGGTCGGGGCGATTTCGGAATCCGCTGTCCATGTCCCCGTCAGTCCGCTGGCGCCGTAGACGAAAAGCGGGTCGTCGGCCGGGAACTCACCGATGTTGCCGCTGCCGACGCCGAACCAGCCGCCGTCGACGTCCGAGTAGTCGACGGTGAAGTCGATGGTGCAATCCATCTGCTCGCCGCTCGTGGCGACGTTCTCCCACAGGATGGAGTTGACGATGGCAGCCGGGGTGGTGGACGGATCGTAAATGGCCCCGCCGTTGGCGAAATTTCCAGACGCGACGTTCTTGCGGAAGACGCAGTTGGCGGCGAAGAAGGCGGAGTTGTCGAGGTACACGGCGCCGCCCTGGCTAATGCCGCTGCCCACGGCGGCCATGGCGAGGTTCCCGAAGAACAGGCAGTTGTTGAACGTTGGCGCTCCGTACTGGGCATACACCGCGCCACCGTACCCGAACATGCCGTCCGACTCGCCGGAGCGGTTGGCGCAGAACACGGTGTTCTCGACAAGCGGGCTGGCGGAGGTCATGGCGATGGCGCCGCCCATCGCCATCCCGGAGACGCTGGTGGCGACGTTGTCGGTGAATACGCACTTGCGGATCGTGACATCGGCGTTGTCGTTCAGGGCCATGCCGGCGCCCCGGTCGTCCGGAGTCGTGCCGTCGGCATAGCCGCCTGTTACGGTGATGCCGTCCACCGTGGCAGGGGCCAAGGCGATAAACACGTGGTAGGCGTTGTCGGTCGGATTGGTGGGCGTGCCGGCGAAATCGCCGGTGAACACAGTCAGGTTCGCCTTGGGATTGCGGTCTTCGCGGATCCGCTCGGTGCCGGCGAAGCCGCCGTACCAGTTGACGGCGTATTGCAGGGCGAACGTCTTGGTGCGGGAATCGCCGGGTGTGGCGTTTCCTGAGACGTCCTTTGTGGGTGCGAACGTTCCGGCTGCGATCCAGATCTCGTCGCCGGCCTGGGCGACATCGAAAGCATCCTGCGGATGCAGGAACGCGGTGGCCCAGGATGTGCCGTCGTGGGTTCCGGTGACGTTCGGGTCCACATAGATGATTCGCGGCATTTCGTACGCGCCCCTGTCGTGGCTGCCGCCGACCGGCCGCGGCCGCGGGGTGCCGACGATGTCGTAGGCGGGGGCAGCGCGGTCTGTGCCGCTGTTCACCGCCGCGCTGGTCGTGGACAGGCGCAGGCCGTCATCGGGCGTGCCGAAGGCGCGGTCCGGTCCGGGCGCATCCAGGGCCGAGACGAACTGCGGGTCTGTGTAGATATTGTCGCCGCCGGTCACGGCGCCCACGACGTCATTGGCGCCGTTGGCATAGTCCGAGAACTCGATCCGGATCGTGCCGCTGCCGGCGTTGTCGATCTGTTGGCCGCCGAGGGTGGCCGCGTTACCCCACAGGACGCAGTTGATCAGTTCCGGTGACGATGTGCCGGCGCAGTACACGCCGCCACCGGCGCCACCGCTCCCCCAAGCCTGGTTGTTGGCGAATGTGCAGTTCACAACGGTTGGCGCGGCATCGAGAATGCCCATGCCGCCGCCGAACGTGGCGGCACTGCCCGTGTTGTCGGCAAACACGCAGTTTCGCACCACCGGGTTGGAGGCTTCGCAGTACATTCCGCCGCCGCCGTTGTCGGCTCGGTTGTTCCAGAACGCGCAACTGTCGACGGTCGGCGCGCTGCCGTTGATGTTGTACATGCCGCCGCCCAGGTCGTCGGCAATGTTGTCGCGGAAGGTACAGCCGAAGACGGTCGGCGAAGTGCCGTCGTTGAACATGCCGGCACCCTTTTTCCAATCAAGATTGGGGCTGCCGCTGGCATTCCCGTACGCCACCGTCACGCGTTCGAGCCGCGCGCCGTTCGTGCCCGTGACGACGTGGTAGCAGTTGCTGTTCGGGGTCCCATCCTGGTCGAAGTCACCGCTGAGAATCGTCTCGTGCCGGTCCCAGTGCCGTGTGACCCGCGCCGTCTCGGTGCCGGCAAAGCCGCCGTAGATGCTGACGCCGGACTTGAGCTTGAAGGTCACGAGTTGGTTCGGACTCGGGTCACCGCCGCCGAATTGGTCGACGGAGGGGTAGTAGACGCCTTCCGCGACCCAGATCTCGTCGCCCGCGCTGGCCATGTTCAAGGCGCTCTGGAGGTACTTCTTGGCATCGTTCCACGAGGTCCCATTCGTGTCGTCGTGTGGCATGCCCGCATCGACGTAAATGACGCGCGGCATCTCGTAGGCGCCGATGTCCACGACGGGGAACGAGTCGGAGTTGCCGTCGCTGGGGCGCAAGACCCCGGCGATGTCGTCCGCCGGCGCGGCGTTGTCGTCGCCCGCGTCGATGAGCGAACTGTTCTGCGCCAGGCGCAGCCCGTCGTCCAAAGTGCCGAAAACGTTGTCGGGTCCGTCCGGGTCCGCGGCGGCCTGGAACAGCGGATCGACGTCGAGGTTGCCCGTGCCGGCGTGGCCGTACTCGACGCACGAGTAGGTCACCTCGGTGGTGTCGAACCCGGCGATCGGGGTGGCGCCGTTGTAGTACAGAATCGAGTTCAACACGTCCATGGCCGAGTACGGAGCAATGCCAAAGGCGACGCCGGCCGCCGTATCGGCACTGTTTGAGGCGACCGTGCAGTTGATCAGCCAGGTCGAGGCATCGTCGCTGGCGAATACGCCGCCCGAGCCATCCGCATGATTGCCGCAGAACACGCAGTTGGTGAAGTAATCCATCCACGTGTTAAATACCGCGCCACCGTTGCCAGCGGTCGAGTTGTTGCGGAACACGCAGGCCGTCGCGGTCAGTGTGACCTGGGTCGAGTGGGCTAGAGCGCCGCCACTGACGGCCGCCTGATTGTTGTCGAAGACGCACCGGTTGAACAGCGGCGCACTCGATGCGGAGGCCTGGACGAACACACCGCCGCCGGACCCGGACGCCTGGTTCCCCTCGAACGTGCAGTTGGTGAACTCGGGCGTGCAGTTCTGGGCGAACGCGCCGCCGCCGTTCATCTGGTCGCCGGTGCCATTGGCGTTGCCGCCGGTGATGGTGAACCCGTCCATGGTACAGGTCGCGCCCGTGACCACGTGGTAGCAGTTGTCGCTCGGGTCGCCCGGGGTACCGATATCGCCGCTGAGCAGGGAGAGGTTCCGGCGCCAGTCGCGCTGGTGCTGCGCCGTCTCCGAGCCCGCGAACCCGCCGTAGACCGCGACGCCGTTCGCGAGCTGGAAGGTCTCCGTGCGCACCGTGCCGGGCTGCGGGATGTAGACGCCGTTCGCGACCCAGACTTCATCCCCGACCCCGGCCGCCCCGAGCGCGGCCGTCAGGCTGGTGTAGGCATCGGCCCAGGTTGTGCCATTGTTGGCGCCGCCGGCCGAGATGTCGACATAGATCGGATTCAGGACGCGAATGCTCTTGTTGCCCCCGAGCGAGCCGGCACTGCCCGGTATGGGCAGGTCCAGGTCGGCAGCATTGAGCCCCGCATCCTCGATTGTGGCGCCGTTCGCATTCAGGGAGTTGGTCGCCTTGTAGTCCAGGTCGAGGTCCGCCTGCCCCTGAGCGACCGTGTAGCGGAACGTGAGCGTGTTCGTGCCGGTGCCGCTGAAGTAGTTGACGATCACGTCGGTGCCGCCGACGTCGAGCGTCAGTTGCGGCGTGCCGCCAGTCACGTTCACCACCGCACTGAACACGATCCTGACATCAATGACCGCGCCGACCCCGTACGTGCCGTTCTGTGCCGGCGAGGTGACGTTGGTGACCATCGGCCCACCGCCGCCGCCCGTGCCCCAGTCGCCGGAGAGCACCATGCTGGAGTTGGAGGCCGGACTGGTGTTGCCGACGTTCTTCAAGTCATTGGTGCCGTCCACCCGTATCGTGACACTGTCGCCGGCCGGGACAAGGTTGCCGCCCGTGGCGTCGCCGACCGTGACCGTGAGCTCATCGCCGGGGGTGTTCCATGACCCGTAGTAGTTGGTGCCCAGTGACTTGGCGCCAAAATCGAGAAGGTCGTTGATCGCGGTCGTGTCCGCCACCGGCGGCTTGTTCGTGAACATGTCGAACATGAGGGTCAGCGTGTCGCCGGCGCTCAGCACCGCGTCGAGGTTATCCGGGTCGTCGCACACGGCGCTGACGATGGCCGGCGCGGGCGGGGTAAAGTGGACCGTGACCAGGACCTGGTCGAAACGCAGTTCGGCGTTGAGGACGTCGTTGTCGGTGATAATGAGGCCGAAGTTGGTGCTTCTGACCTCTGCAGGACTCCAACTGGTGGTCCAGAGATCATTCGTTGCCACCGGAACGTCGAGTGTGTCGTCGATGTCCTGGGGCAGATCGAGCCCCGAGCGCCAGTAGTTGTTTGCGGGTAGAACACCGTCCTTTGTCAAAGCCATACGGTACTGCCTGTTTGCGGCCGCACCTCCGGCGCCACTTCCCTTACGGGTGACCACGATGCCCGTGATCGTGGCGTCGTCAGGAATGGTGAAGCCGAAGCCGGTCAACACCAGTGGGGTCAGCGAGTTCCCGGCGTACCGGCAGTACTTGCTGTCGGCAGTGCTTGCCGCGACTGCCAGAGTCGGGGTTGGGACGTCGTTGGTCCAGAACGGCGAACCGGCGCCTGTGCCGATCGACGCGACGCGCACAGCCGAGTCGGCCCAAGCCGGCAGCGCAGTCGCCAGCAGTACGATGGCGGCCACGGCCAGGCCGGGGAGATGGCGGCGGAGTATGGGGCTCCGGATCGTCGAGCGGGTGTGGGTCTGCATAGTTCGCAATCCTCCTGCGCCAGTGCCGAGTGGCATAAATACACTGCCTGCCCAGGCTCGGGCGCCGTCGTGACGGCGTTCACCGCGCCGGACGTCAGTTCAGTTCGTGCTACGTGATGTTCGGACCAACCCTATTGGTTACCCAAGTCCCTGGGGCAGGGCTGAGGCCGATCAGTCAGACCCCGCTGACCTGCCGTCCAGGGCGTATCGATTCATCCAGCACAGCTCGGAAATGCGAACCCATTGCCACGCGAATGTGCGCCAACCGCGTCGATTCCGGCCTCGCGATACCTGTCGGCGCTCTCAATTCTCAGAATTGCAGCGGGCTCTGTTCTCCGTGTCTCCCGGCGTCCGTGGGCCATTGTCCGTTATGGTGCAACGGGATCTGTAGCACTTCCGAGGCTTAATCAGCTCTCTCGAGAGCTGATCCTTCATGGGGCTTGATGCACAGTCCATGCCAATGCTTGGTGACGGCCCAACTATGTCCAGAGAAAAGCAAGCTAACCCCAGCCAAATCGAGATGTTACGTGACGTGGATTCCGCTGCGGGCACGTGTCCGGCGAGCACCTATGCCCCACCTCTTCGAGTCTTTCATGGCTATTATTAGCCAGGCAAGACGGTCATATGTAGCCAAGAACCGGGCCGGTGGCACGGGCGCATGGGCCGCAACACCGGGCGCGGGGCGGGGAACATGTGCACTTCCCTGCCGTGCGCCTGTGACCGTCGCAGCCGGTCATTGGCCGGGACGCGCACGCTTCGCCGTTCTTTATTATAAGGTATTATAGCCTCGCACCCGCCCGGTTTACAGGGGCAATCGCAACTTCAGGGGGATGGGTGGGAAGCACGGAGCACGGAGGCCTGCGGTGCGGTGCGACGGCGCGCTTCCTCTATGTCAACGACGGGAAGCTGGCCAGCCAGTT
>MHBL01000388.1 GCA_001803235.1 Lentisphaerae bacterium RIFOXYA12_64_32 | reverse complement strand
GGCGGGAGCGGCTCGCTCCCGCGGATGCCGGAGCGAGCCGCTCCCGCCACTCTACCGCAGCCCGCGAGGTCGCGGGCGCTCCAGTTCGGATACCGCACGACTCTTGGAGCGCCAGCGTCCTCGCGGACTCTGGAAACGTCCTGGCCAGTTCCACCTTTGATATGACCGGGCGGTATTCCGCCCGGAGGGGCGCTGACGCACCACACGACCAGCATTCGTGCCGCTTGACAACGTCGCTGCACGGGTGTAATATGCACACGTGTGCACCAAGATGCACGGTTGCGCCGGGAATGTCGGGTGCGAGCGCCGGCCGACGGGCCTGCGTCACAAAGGAGATGTCGCATGTATGTCATCGGCAACCTCCGCGAACGCGACGGCGACATGGACGCACAGGTGTTCCAGTTGCAGGCCACGCACTCGGGCACGGAAGTGCTGCACCGCAGTATGGTCATCGAGCCCACGGGCGTGATCGCCGCCTCCAGTCAGTACATGAGCAACGGCCTGGTGACGGCGGTCATCGACCTGGACAAGGACCGGCCGCGCCGGTACGTGCGCAACTTCAAGCCGCACACGCCCGCCGGGTACCTGCCCGAGTACCAGCCCACCGAGTTTCCCGAGGAATGCAACGACATGAAGGAGACGGTCCTGCGCCAGCGCCGACCGGAGTTGTACCAAGTCCTGGCGCCGGAGAAACCCAAGAAGTGACAGAGGTGCGGGACCTCCAGGACCGCGGCAGAGTGCTCGGGTCCGTCCCGGACCGAGGCCCTCGGCCGGGGACCGGCCCGAGCACTCCGCTTCGGCGCGGGACGCGCCGAGCCACTGTCTCATCGTCCAAGGAGGCACACGCATGAGAGCAGACCTCGCGAAAAGTCTTCTGGGAACCTTTGCGGTCTTCGCACTGGGCGCCGTCGCCCTCGCCCAGCAACCGGACGTGATCATCGAGAGCCCCTCCGTCAAACTCGTGCTTGGCGCCAACGGCGCCTGGCGCGCGCTCGTGGACAAACGCACGGGCAAGGATTGGTGCTGGTCCGAGGGCGAACCGCGTCTTGTCGAGGCCACGATCGACGGCAAGAGTGACGCCGCCGCGGGACTCGCCTTCGACGGCGCTCTTCTGACCGTGAAGTTCGCCAACCACGACACCGTGCTGACGTACCGCGTGAAGCCGGAACCAGAGTGGCTCCTGTTCACGCTCGAGTCCGTATCGGGCGCACGACCGCGAAGTCTGACCCTGCTGCGCGTCCCGACCTCGATCACCGAACAGGTCGGCCGCGTCCTCAACATCGCGCACAACGCGGATGTCGCCGTGTGCCTGCTGACGGCAAATATCCAGTCCACGGGCGGCGCACAAGCCAAGGGCAAATGGACCGACCTGCGCATCGCGACGCAAGATGCGCCTGGCCCGAAGATCGAGGGCGCAGCCGCCGCACTGATCGTGTGCCCAAAGGCCGATGTCCGCGCCGTGCTGGGCCGCGCGGCCGCCGCCTTCGGCCTGCCCACCAACGCCCGCGACGGAGCCGCGTCCAAGGACCTGCCCATCGCCCGCCAGTCCTACTGGTTTCTGACGTTCGGCGAAAAGGACGTGGACGCGGTCCTGGACTACTGCAAGCAGTCCGGGTTCCGCCAGGTCATGGTCTCATTCGGGTCTTTGAGCGTCGGCCCGGGGCACTACGAAATCAACACGCGGAACTTCCCGAACGGCATTGACAGTGTCAAGGCCATGGTGGACCGGTTCCACGCGGCGGGCATCCTGGTCGGCATGCACACCTTCGCGTCCAAGGTGAAGAAGACCGACGCGTATGTCACCCCAGTCCCGGATAAGCGGTTCTGGCGCGATATGCAGGTCAGCCTGGCCGCGGCGGTGACGGCCGAACAAACCGAGATCCGCGCCAACGAGAGCCTCGCCGAATGGCCAGGCAGTCCCGTATGCAAGCAGAAAAGCTGGGAAGGCGGCGTCGACAAGCACCAGGAAGTGATCATCGACGACGAGATCGTGCAGTTCGCTTCGATCGGCCCGGAGGGCAAGTACGACACGTTCCTCGGCTGCACGCGCGGCGCTTGGGGCACAACGGCCGCCGCGCACGCTGCCGCCACACCCGGCTACCACGTCGGGGTCGACGGCTGCATCAACGGTTACATCATCGACGAGGACACCACGCTGCTCGACGAGGTGACCGACAACCTGGCTAAGGTGTTCAACACGTGCGGGTTCGACATGGTCTACTTCGACGGTGGCGAGGACGTGGACCGACGCCGGTTCGACTACTACATCACGAAGAACCAGGCCATGGCCATGAGCAAGTTCACCAAGCGCCCGCTCATCCACATGGGCACCTGCCTGACCCACGCGCTCTGGCACTCGTTCTCGCGCTCCGGCACCGCCGATGTGTACACCGCCACCTACGCGTCGGGTATGACCGACCTTACCGGGTTCACCGGCGAGTTCCAGCGCACACGCGAGATTGTGGACGGCGTGGTCAAGCGTGCCGTAACCTACGACGCGCTCGGCAAACCGAAGAAGTGGCCGACCGTCAAGGAGCACATCGACCGCAGCGTCAAGTGGGCGCTCGAGTTGGACAAGTCCTTCATCCCCGGCGAGCTCGGTTGGTTCGGTATCTGGGGCAAAGGCAAGTACAGCGACGGCCTGCAGCTCGACGAGGCCGAGTACCTCATGGCCAAGTCGCTCGCCTACAACCTGCCCCTCTCATTCGAAACCTCGATTGGCCAGATGGAGGCGCACCCACTCACACCCCAGATCCTGCAGATCGCCAAGGCCTACGAGGACATGCGCCTGAACGGCCCGCCGGTCGCCGACGTTACCCGCGAGCAGCTCCGCCAACTCCAGAAGGACTTCGTCCTGGTCCAGGCGGGCGGCCCGCCCGAGTTTGTCCAAGTCTGGGAAGTGCCGGATGTGGCTCTCACGAACGACCGGGTGCGCGCGTTTGTCGGCGCCCGCGGCGACGGCAGCGTCGCGACCGTGTGGCACTTCCAGCGCAGCGGCAAGCTCACCCTGGCCGTTGACCCGCAGAAAGTCCGCGCCGCCACGTTCCTCGGCGAGCCCATCGAACTGGCGCCGGGCGCCGGACAGGTCACCGTCCCGGTCGATCAGCGCCGCACCACGCTGTTCTTCACCGGCATGTCGCCCGACCAAGTGCGCAAGCTCTTCGAGTCCGGCACGTTCGAGGAGAAACCCGTCACGAAACTGTGGCGCCAGGCCGAAGCCCACACACGACGAGAGGGCCAGATGGCGACAGGCGCCGAGGCCGGCGTTGTGGAGCCCGACGCGCTCGGCGATGTCATCGTCTGCACCGGGAAGCTCGACCGCGAGGCGCCGCAGGCGTGGTTCTGCGAGTACACCGTCAACCTGCCGCACGGCGGACCGTGGACCGTCTGGGCCCGGGTCCGCTACCCGAGCGGCAACGACGACTCGTTCTGGTTCGTTCCCAACGGCAAGGATGTGGGCGACGAGTCCTGCCGCGTCCTCGGCAATTGCGGCGACAATGGCAAGGCCTGGCACTGGACCGGCACCGGTGCCGGCTCGACCGCCAAGCCGCCAGGCATCCCGCTCACCCTGATCCTGCCGCAGGGCCCGTTCACATTCCGTATCTACGCCCGGGAAGGCGCCGGCACCGCCGCGCTCAACCCGCGACTGGACTGCCTCTGCATCTCTGACGACGCAGGCTACGAGCCAACCGACGCGGACGCCAAGGCAGGGTTGAAGTAGTGCCAGTGGCGCGGGCCAGTGGCGCGGGACCTCCGGGACCGCAGCAGAGTGCTCGGGGCCGTCCCGGCCCGAGGCCCGCGGCCGGGGATCCGTCTTCGCCCAGGCAGCTTCGCCGGACAAGCACGGCCGGCGCACTCCACTTCGGCCCGAGGACGGTCCGAACCCCTGCGCCCGCCGCTTACGGCCACGGCGTGAGCCAGTGGCCTGTGCGGACGTTCTCAGCCGCCACAGCCCGCTCGGAGCACACCGTGACCACGCGTGCCCGGCCGGCCGGAAGGTCAAAGAAGTTGTCATCGAGCCAGCATGTGCCGGCCTCCTGCGGAATCAGCAGGCAACAAAACCGTGCACTGGCCGTCAACCACGTCCAGACAGAGGTCGGCACACGCACCGGCCGGTGCCGGGTCACAAAGGAACTCCCGCCGCAGCCACCACTCCCGAGCCGTCACCCAATAGCAGCGCCGCGCGTTATCGCCAAGGTGTGGGTCGGGCATGGCACCAGGCCTCACCGAGCCAAGCTCGCAGCCCTGACAACTTGAACTCCCTCGCTCGGCATCCGTGCCAGGCCATGTGGAGTGCGGCGGCAGAGTCCCGTCCGGCAGGCGGGACGGCGACGCCGCTTTGGCTGTGGTGCGTCGCGCGGGCAACACGTCTCAGCCAAAGCGGTGTCGCGCCGCCCGTGGCGGACTTGCCACCGCACGCCATCGGGCCGCGGCATCACCCCAGCGTCGTCTGCGGGTGTCTAACGGCTGCAGGTGCGGGCGTTCAGGTTGCGCGATGCGGGGAGGCCTGGGCACCGTCGCGTACCAGCACGGCATTCACGTCACCCGGGAAATGGATTCTGCGCCACGCGGACGCCTCTCAAGCTAACGGCGGGGCTTGCGCCTGTACCACGAGTAACGTTCCGCAAAGTAGCAGCATGGCTCCAGCCTTGCTGTCCCACCCCCGCTCCGCGCCAGGGCTCTCACCCGGCGCGGGGACTGCAAGGCTGGAGCCTTGCTCCACTTCCTCAGAGCGTCGCGTCGCGACGTCCACAGATATCACTGTCGTTAGCCGCTTAGCGGCTATCTCTGCAACAACATGTTTGTCGTAATGGGCGCCGGTGGTCACTGAGTCACTGAGTCACTGAGTCACCGAGCCCCCGCACCCGTGGCGCGCCACGCCACTTTTCCCGAGCGCCAGTCTCGGGAAAAGCATAGCGCCTTAATCAACGGGAACTGCTACGAAAAACAACGACCTGTGCAAGCACATTCGGCCTCGCGTCGCCAGGCATCGTGGCACCGTTCGTAGTGG
>MHBL01000387.1 GCA_001803235.1 Lentisphaerae bacterium RIFOXYA12_64_32 | reverse complement strand
ATATCCCGGCCTCCACGCGGAGGCCCATTTCTCCATGGGGACGTGCTTGCACAGGTCGAAAAACAACATGTGTGAGGCGTCGTACTCGATGGAAACAGGGCCGTCGTCTTGGCTGACCTCTGACCTCTGACCTCTGACCTCTGACCTCTGACTCCTGACTCCTGACTTCTGACTCCTGACTTCTGACTTCTGACTTCTGACTTCTGACTTCTTGGGCAAAGCCCGCGTTAGCTTGATAGGCATGCCTCAATCCCCCCCGGTTGCGGAGAACCGGGACTCCAGGCCGGGCACGGCTCGATTACGCCTGCCACGGCTGCCGCTCAGAACTTGACCGTCAGTTTCACTTGCGCGCTGCTGCCATCGAGATCGACCGACGCCTGCGAGGTGGACACGTCGTCGGTGGCGATGTCGTAACGGTACTCCGCCGCGATGCCGATTCGGTCCGTCACCGCGAACTGCAACCCGAACGCCGCATACCCGCCCACAGTGAGACTCTGGTCATCGTCCGTGTGCTTCAGGGTATAGGAATCGGTTCCGGGCGCCCCGACCTTGTTCCACTGCGCGCTCTCGCGCTGTGACGTTTCAAGGTCAGAGAAGTTCAGGCTCGGGCCGAACGCGCCGTAGCCCCCGAACCACCTGCAGACCGCAAACGCGGCCTTGACGCCAAGGTCCAGCACGAACAGGTCCAGCTCCATGTCGTTTCTCACGCTGGCGGACGTACCGGAGGAGAGTTCAGTGAACGGACCCGACACGGGGGTTGGGATGATCCCGGCACCGCCCGGCAGCCACGTGTGCTGGTACCAGCCTGCCGAAAAGGACTCGCTGTCCGCCCCGCCGCCATCGAGCTGGTAGTACTGGAGATTGGACGCGACGCTCAGGGTCAGCGCATCGCGAACCCAGAGCGCCTTCTCGATGCCGAGCACCGGCGCCATGGCATCGGCCGTATCGTCCAAGTCCGCGCTCGTGCCGGTATAGCGAATGTGATCCGCATTGAACACGACCGGGTCCGGACCGCTGAACGACGCGTTCGTGTAGCCTTGCACGCCCAACGGCCCGCGCGCCGGGTCCGTGTTGCCGTAGTTCCGGAACGCGAAGTTGTGGAACTCCACGTCATCGAAGCAGCGGTAGCTCGCGCCGAGCGCGAGCCGCCAGCCGCCATCCTCCGCCGCCATCGCGGGCAACGACAGAACACCCACCGCAAGCAGACCCAACCTCAACTTCGCCGCCATTCTGAAACCCATGTAGGTCACTCCTTTCCGTTTCTCGACCTGTGCGGGCAAACCCAGCATCGCGGAAGTACGGCCGCGGTGGCTCGGCGCGTCCCGCGCCGAAGCGGGGTGCGCCGGCCGGCTCTGTCCGGCGACATGTCCGCCAGAGCCAGAGCGACGGCGGAAGCTGCCTGGGCGAAGACGGATCCCCGGCCGAGGGCCTCGGTTCGGGACGAACCCGAGCACCCTGCTGCGGTCCCGGAGGTCCCGCGCCACTGCCAGCCGCTCCGCAACCCGTCGGTTCGCCGCCCGTCCGCCTACTCGATCCCCAAGACCTTATTCGGACTGACATCGCCCCCCGCCGACGTGCCGCTGATCATGACATACTCACCGTCCGTGAAGTCGGAAGTACGGCAGAGCCAGAGCGACGGCGGAAGCTGCCTGGGCGAAGACGGATCCCCGGCCGAGGGCCTCGGTTCGGGACGAACCCGAGCACCCTGCTGCGGTCCCGGAGATCTCGCGCCACTGCCCGCCGCTCCGCAACCCGCCGGTTCGCCGCCCGTCCGCCTACTCGATCACCAAAACCTTATTCGGACTGACATCGCCCGCCGCCGACGTGCCGCTGATCATGACATACTCGCCGTCATCGAAGTCAGCCCCGTCAATCGTGACCGTGCCCTCAGTCGCGGTCACGCCAACCACCACCTGCGCCAGGTACGTGCGCCACTGTCCAGAGTCCGCATCGAAGTGGCGGATGTCAACCGTCTGCGGCAGGTCCGTTCCATCGGCGACCCCGATCGTCAGGACCGTCGGGTCAGCGTCAACCCGCACGTGCTGGATGACCGGCGCCCCCGCATTCTGGATGACATCGAACCGGGCCATCGCACTGGGCCGGCTGCCCGCATAGGCGTCGTCGTACGCAATCACGGTCCAGAAGTAACTTCCGACCAGGACATTCACCCGCAGCGACGTAACGTCGCCGATATCCGCGTAATTGTACGGCAGATGCCCATCGCTCGACCCGAGGTAGAGCAGGTACCCGGCCGCGCCCGGAACGGAGTCCCACTGCAAGAGGATCTCGCCCGGCGCACGGAACAACGAACCATTGGGTGGCTGGAGCCCGCCAGGCTGTGGCATCTCGGGCGGGGGTCCACCCGGCGTGACGATCTGGGCGGTGTCGGACCAGGTCTCGGTCCCGTCGCTGTCATCGATCGGGTTGAACCCGCGCACCTGCCAGGTGTACGTGCCAGCAGTGACCAGGTTGATGTCGAGCTCGTCCGGCTGGTTCAGGGGTATGACCCCGGTCGCGTCCGGCGCGAAAATGTGCAGGAACGTCCGCGCATAGCCGTTCGGCCCGGTAATGGTCAACTCATACCCGCGCGCATTGTCGGCGGTGAATCCCAGCGTGTAGTTGCCGTTGTCGTTGTCCGTGTGCGCCAGGTCGTGCGGCTTCGCGGCATAGCCGTAGTCATCCACGATCCGCTGTTCCGAACCGCGCACGCTGTCCGGGGACCAGGTGGCGCCATACACGTCGGCGACCGGGTCCCAGGCGCGGTACCGCCAGTAGTAGGTGTCCGGCAACAGGCCTTCCGAACCCGCGCTGAAGTACGCCGCGGGCGTCATCTCCGTGCCTTGCACGTTCGTATCGAGAACCAGTTCGGCGCCTGGCGCGTCCGGCACCCCGTTCCAGATCTGGACGTTGTACCAGGTCGCGTCGGCAGCCTCGCGCCCCGGCAGCGGCTTGGCGGTCCACGCGAAGCGCGGGTACCACTGCGGCGATCCGAAGTAGACGGTCAGCGGCACCTCGCTGATGGCGTCGCGCTGGTCGATGACAAACGCCTCGACACGCCAAGTCTCGGACCGCGGCACATTGTCCTTGGCGGTGCTCTTGTGGGTACCGACCGGAATCTGGTCGAAGAGCGTCGTACGGCCGCGGGCGAACGGGTCGAATCCGCTCAGGACCGTGCTCCCGTCCATGTAGACCACGTCATGGTTCACCACGTTTGTCCACGCGTAGAAGATCTTCAGGGTGGTGCCACCGTTGCGGCCGCCGCCCACGAACTCGTCGTCGTGATCGACGTCGTCCGGGTCGCCGCCGGTGACCGTAGCGGTGTACTTCTTGGTGTCACCCACAGTGCCGTCGGCGTCCGTGCCGTCGAGGCTGGCGGTATCGGGCCAGAACGGCGCGTCGTTGACGCCATTGACGGTGACCGTCACGGTCGCCGTGGCGCTGCCGCCGAAACTGTCCGCGACCGTGTAGTCGAACGTGTCGGTGGTCAAAGGCGGGAGGTCGCCAACCTGCAGACTCTGCAGTTGCGCGGCATTGCGCGGATCGTACGTGATGACGTTGCCCGACTTGCTCACCGCCGCACCCTTGGCGCTGCTGGCGTTGACCGCACTGACCGAGAGCACGTCAACGTCAACCTTGTCCACATCGGTATCGTTGTTCAGCACGTTCGTGGCCTGGGCCCGGGCCTGGTCGAACACCAGTGTCTCGTCTTCAGTCCCGGTACCGGTGTCGGCGACCCCGACCGGTGCGGTGTCCGCAATCGTGATGGGGGGGGTGTCGGCCGCGGATGTGGGCGATGTGGCACTCTGCGAGTCGAGGGCGTAGACGGTGGCGGTGATGACGCGGCCGCGCACGGCGTGGTGCTCGGCCTTGCTCAGCGTGGTCGTGTACACCCCGACGCCGAGGTCCGTGGTCTTCAGGATGGCCCGAGCGGTATTGTCCGTCCAGACGACGCGGTAGCGCAGGGTGGCCACATCCTCGGTGTCGGCGTCGGTCGCGCCCGGCGTCACCGTCGCGGTGAGCGTGTCTTCCTTGCCCGGCGCACCCGCCAGCCCGGTCCCGCCCGTCTTCGTAATCGCCACCGTGGTCGTGCCGATCAACGGCAGCGTGTTCAGGTCCGCGACGTTGATGGTCCACGTCTGTTGGCCGGTGACACTCATGCCGTCCGTGGCGGTCGCGGTCACCGTGGCCACCAGTGGGCTCCCCGCGTGCGTCACGTCGTTATTGTTTGTGACCAGCGTGAACGTGTCAGTTTGCGGGCTGGTGTAGGCGAGAGTGTAGTTGGTCGTCCTGCCCGTCTTGGTCAGGCCGGTCACGGTCCAGACGATGGATTTGATGCCGTCGTCCTGCGGGCTGTGCCCGAAGTCCGTGAACGTGGCCGAGAAGTTGAGGCTGGCACCTTCATTGATGTTCTGCGGCGAGGCCGGGCTCGACGCGGAGACGACCGGCGGCTCGTTGCCGACATAGGTCTGCTTCACGACGACCGCCTGCACCGTGACATTCGTTGGCTCCTGCGGGTCATGGACCGTGACCGTGACGGTGACCGGGTAGTTCGCGCCAAGTGTCGGGTGCGGTTTCGGCGCGTTGTAGATGTCCGTGTTGCCCAGTTTCGGGGCCGTCGACTGCAGCACGGTCTCGCCACTGACCCACTCGTAACTGTACTGGATCAGCGCATTGTCGCTGCCGTCCGGGTCGTCGATATTGTCGTTGGCCGTGACGCTCACCGTGATGTTGCCGCCATTGACCAGCAGGCCGGCCGCCGTGATCGAACTGGCCGTGATCACCGGCGCGTTGTTGCCCGGGGTGACGTTGACGGTCATGGTGTACGCCGCCGTGCTCCACAACGTGCCGTCCGAGACCTTGAACGTGAACATGGCGTAGGGTGAGCCGTTCGCGTAAAGGGCCGGGTGGAACGTGACCTGCCCGGCATTGATCGTGGCCACCGGCACCTGCTGCCCGGCAGTGGCGTTCGCACCGTTCACCTTGAGCGTGCCTGCCACTGGCAGTGTCGCGAGTTCGACCGCTTGCAGCGTATCGCCCGTGTCCGCATCCGCGAAGTTGAAGTCCCCGGCGACGAACACGAAGTCCGTGTCTTCGTTGGTCGCGACCGTCTTGTTGGCGGCCGTCGGCCGGGTCCGGTCAAAGGTGACCACGTTGTCCGTGCTGGTGGAAGCCAGGTTCGGGTTGGCCGCCGCGTCCTGCGCGACCCCGGCCGGGACCGTGGCGATCACCGTGCCGTTCGCCGTAATCCCCGCGACCGGCACGCTGACTTGGTACGTGGTGCCGTTGTTCGGTGCGATCTCCGCAACCGTCGGCACGACTGCGCCCAAGCCTCCTGCCGTCCCGCTCAGAGTCACGTCGCCGGTTGCGAAGTCCGCAACCGGTTTGTTGAACACCGCCGTAAACAGGATATCCGCCGCGCCCGTTGCCGGGTCCGCCTGGCCGGTCGCCTGGTTGACCGCCACGCTCAGCCCGGTCGGATCGTACACGATTGTGTTGTCCGTCAACACCGGCGCCGCGCTCGCGTTCCCGGCCGTGTCCTGGGCCGCGCCCGCCGCGAAACCGATCACCACATTGCCCGCCCCGGTCATCCCGTCCACAGCCACGTCGTAGCCGGCCGGCCCGCCCGTCACCGTCACCGCGAGCGTACCTGGCGCCGTGCTGCCAGTGAACACAATATCCGCGGGGGCAAACCCCGTGACGTTCTCGTTGAAGGTCACCGCGAAATGCACCGGCTTCGTCGCCGTCGGGTCACCCTGCCCGTTCGCCAGAGCAATGGTTGACGTCGGCGCGGTCGTATCCACCGTGATCGTCAGCGCGGTCGAGGCGGGAGACTCGTTGCCCGCCACGTCCGTTGCCGTGGCCGTGATGTTGTTTACGCCCGCAGGCAGGGCGATATCGAGCCCCGGGTTCGCAAAGTTCGCAGCCGTGCCGGTCGCCAGGACGACCCGCGTTCCGTCACTGAGTTTGACCGTCGAACCCGCTTCCGCCGCACCACTGATCGTCAGGCCCGACGTGTTCTTCGTGATGTTGTCCGAGTTCAAGGTTCCGGTGTCGTCTGCGGCGGCCAGGTCCAGCCCTGTTGGGGCGGCGGGCAGGTTGGTGTCAACCACAATGGCGCTGTTGTCGGCGAGGTTATGGCCCACGGGCAGGGCCCAGCTCACATCCGTGCCGGCCCCGTTCTTCAGTGTCGCCCCAGTGCCAAGCGCGATGTTCGTGACATTCAGGTCTGCACTGTTCTGGCCGCCGGCCACGGTGTACGCGCCGCTGGCGGAGGTCAAGTTCGTGAACGGCGTGATCTGCACCGTGCCGCCACTGTCGAGCGTGAGAATCAGGTTCCCGCCCGCAAGCGTCACGTTTTCGGAAAAGTTGACCGAGACGTTGATCTGTGCACCGGCTTTGTAGGAGCCGTTCCCAGTCGGTGACGTTAGCGATTGGACATGGGGAGTGCCGATCACGACGGTATGGTCGCCTCCGGTATCCACTTGCTGAATGCCGAACACGGCGATGCCACTGAGCGTGTAGTTCCCGTCATCGCCGGCGAGACGGTACGTCACTACCTTCTCTCCGCCATCTGTGTAAATCCACGAGATCTTCCGCTGTGAGGCGTTCCACACACCGGGGGCACTGATGCCTTCCGGCGTCACACCAACAGGGATGTTCTCTTCGATCGCTACGGCCGTGACATCCGGGTCCGGGGTAGCCGTCACCGTCACGGTATCGCCAGCGACCGCACGCACGGTGATTCCGGTGCCAGCCCGGGACGCACTCATCTCGCGGGCCCCAGTCACTGGTTGCCAGCAATTGGGCTCGGTCCCCACTCCTCGCGTGTAGCCAGGACCTCGTTGGTAACAGTAGATGGCATTCATGACATAAAGGAGCGGGATCGACACAGGACCACTGTTCCAGTTCTCACCGTGCTGATACGCCCAGATGTAAGCCATCACCTCATTTACAAGGCCGAATTCCCAGTCCGCCGGACTGTTGTCAGCCGGATGCTTGCTGCTGATGGTGAATACAGTGTCCCCTCCAATGGTCACCTCTGTGATACCTAGAACGGCGATCCCGCTAACGGAGTAAGTTCCTTCGGCCCCGTCCAGGCGATAGCTAACAGTCTTCACCCCACCGTCAGTGTAGATCCAAGAGATCTTCCTCTGGGAAGAATTCCACACGCCAGGGGAACTAATCTCAGCGGGCGTAAGCCCGGCTGGGATTTGCTCCTCGATCGCTACCGCGGTGACCCCAACGTCCGGAGTCGCTGTCACCGTAACCGTATCGCCCGATATCGTCCGTACCGCTGGATCAACGCTGCCGCCTCCGTCTGGTGCGATAGTCACGGTCGCACTACTCGGGCTGCCAACCGAGTAGCCCGTACCCGCGGTGACAGTGGCAACGACTGTCTCCGCTGGCTCGGTCGTGGGCGTGTTGGCAATCACCGTAACAGGGATGGTCACCGCGCTTTGTCCAGCGGGAATCGTCTTGGTGGCGGCGATGGTCTGGTAGTCCGTGCCGTTGGTAGCGGCGCCGGTGATCGAGAGGTTGACCGTCAGGGCTGATGCTGTCGATCCTGTCCGCGTCAACGTGAACTCGCCGTTGTTGCTTGGTTCGGCCGCGTTGGCGTCCGTGGCAGTGATGGTCACGGTCGGGGTTGTGGCCGTGGTGAAGGTCAGATCGCTGCCGTACGCCGTGCCCGCGGAGTTGGTCGCGTAGGCGCGGATATGGTACAGCGTGCCAGGGATGAGGCTGGTGAGGGCGCTGGCAAAGGCCCCGGTGCCGGTGCCGTCCGTCGTCTTGGAGTTGGCCGTCGTCGGGTTCAGCGACGTGCCCCAGCAGACACCGCGCGCCGTCACTGTGGCGCCGCCGTCGGCCGTCACATTCCCGCCCGAAGTTGCCGTTGTCGTGCCGAGCGCACTCGCCGCCGTGGTCGTCACGGTCGGGATCGTTACCGTAACCGCCGCGGTGAAGGTCAAGTCGTTGCCGTACGCCGTGCCAGCCGAGTTCGTCGCGTAGGCGCGAGTATGGTAAAGCGTGCCGGGTGTCAGGCCGGTGAGCGCGCTCGAGAAGGCCCCGGTGCCGGTGCCGTCCGTCGTCTTGGAGTTGGCCGTGGTCGGGTTCAGCGACGTGCCCCAGCAGACACCGCGCGCCGTCACCGTGGCGCCGCCGTCGGCCGTCACATTCCCGCCCGAAGTTGCCGTCGTCGTACCGAGCGCACTTGCCGCCGTGGTCGTCACGGTCGGGGTTGTTACTGCAACCGCCGTGGTGAAGGTCAGGTCGCTGCCGTAGGCCGTGCCCGCCGAGTTCGTCGCGTAGGCACGTATGTGGTACAACGTGCCGGGCGTCAGGCCAGTGAGCGCGCTGGAGAAGATCCCGGTACCGGTGCCGTCCGTCGTCTTGGAGTTGGCCGTCGTCGGATTCAGTGACGTGCTCCAGCAGACACCGCGTGCCGTCACTGTGGCGCCGCCGTCTGCGGTCACATTGCCGCCCGAGGTTGCCGTGGTCGTGCCGGGTGCACTTGCCGCCGTCGTGGTCACGGTCGGGGTTGTGACCACAGCCGTCGTGGTGAAGGTCAGGTCGCTGCCGTACGCCGTGCCCGCCGAGTTGGTCGCGTAGGCGCGTATGTGGTACAGTGTGCCGGGCGTCAGGCCGGTGAGCGCACTGGCGAAGACCCCGGTGCCGGTGCCGTCCGTCGTCTTGGAGTTGGCCGTTGTCGGGTTCAGCGACGTGCCCCAGCAGACACCGCGCGCCGTCACTGTGGCGCCGCCGTCGGCCGTCACATTCCCGCCCGAGGTCGCCGTCGTCGTGCCGAGCGCACTCGCCGCCGCCGTCGTCACGGTCGGGGCAACGGCCGCTGGGGTTGGGGACGTGATACAAAGCTGAATGGAGCCGGTCTCACCATTATAGCCATCCACGGCTATCTGATACTGCGTCCCAGACGTGGCATTGAAAGTCACAAGGCTTGTGAAGATGCTCCCGGGAATCTCGTCGTCATTGGATGCAACTGACGACAATGTCGTCACCGCAGTGCCGGTGTAAACGGCAAGGAGCGTGTCAAAACTACTGCCAGCCGTGCTGATCGTTGTACTGCCACTGGCCGGCGCAGTCCACGTCCACCAAACCGAGGCGCCGCCTGTGCTGACGTGGTTTGGCTCACCGGTCTCTTTGGTGGCACTGATGTTACTGCCGGTAACCGTAAGGACTGGCGCGACTATGCTGATACGGTTGGAAAAATTATCGTTGGCCGGGCCACTCCCGGTTTCGGTAACCGTCAGCGTCGCCGCATTGGAGTTTGCGAAGTTCACAGAGTTTGTCGCCACGCAACGATATTGCTTGCCGTTGTCGCCGATCACGCTGACTGGCGTCGTGTAGGTTGTGCTCGTCCCACCAGTGCCTGTCGTGACATTGGCCCAGGTCCCACCACTGTTCGTGCTCACCTGCCATTGGTAGGTCGGCGTCGGCGTGCCGGTCGCCGTCGCCGTGAACGCGGCGGTCTGGCCAACCGTCACGCTGATGGCCGATGGATGTGCCGTGAAAGACGGGGCAACCGTGTTGACACCACTTCCTCGTGCATAAATTATACGAAAAACCGTCCCCAAGTTTCTATATCCATTACTGTGCCCTGGCCAATCGTATAGTACGCGAGCACCATTATTATTGAGATATGGCGTGGCGTTGCCGTTGCCGTAAGGATCGTTGAAAATGAGCGCATGCTGTCCTTCGACATAGCCAATACATGTGACGTAATGACCAGATGATGAAAGAGCCGTCAAGATGACAACAGGATAACCGGCATCAATCTCCGCACAAATTTTGGAATAACTTGTTTCCGCATTTGCAGCGACCTCCTCCACTGAAGAAGTCAGTCCGTGATACGAAATGTATTCGCTCAGGCGGCTACTCCGTTGGGAAGAATCTCCGGCCGCATCCTGCAGGAAGTAGCCAAAACCGCCATAGTAACCAGCGTCTGACGCACCAAAGGGTACAGATGACGAGGGAATGTTGTAAGTATGCCCATTATAGTTATAGGTGTTTGAAATGTAGAATCCGTAATTTGAAGTATGGGTTCCTCCACGTGTACAAGTGATAGGACTGGCGGCTAATTTGCCGTAATACTGAATTGCCATCAATGCCGCAGTAACATTGCAGCTATCGGCATTTGCCCCAAAGTTATCCGCCGTATCATAAACTTGATGAATGTATGGAACCCCCGACAACTCAACGGTCGTTCCTGGCGAGGTATTGGAATCCCACAAGCTTTCGTTTTCCACGCCAAAGCGCGTGTAATAAGGATCTTGCCCAGAACCGCTCCATCCATAGGGATCGACTTGGACTGCATCCTTCTTGACCGTAAAGTGGAGATGATTGCCGCCAGCGCCATAGGTGCCGCAGTAGCCAAGATGCTGTCCTTGCGAAACGGTAGCGCCATCCACCAAGTCAACAGTATCGGCGGGTGCCATGTGCAAGTAGAATGTTGAATATCCGTTCGCATGATCAATGTAAATTGTATTGTAAGCATCATTCAGTTTGTGTACGGTTCCAGCGGCAGCCGCAACCACCTCGTAGCTATGAGAGTAAGGAAAATCATAGCCCGTATGCCCTTCATAGTAAAGGGTTCCCGGAGTTCCCCCGCCGGTGTAATGGCCATTGACAGTAAAAGCTGCACCACTTGCCAATTTGTAGCCGTACAAAAGGCCATGTCCATTGTCGGTCGACCAAGTGGTGTCCTTCACCGTACCATTCTCACCGGTGTAGGCCATTACACCCGTCCCCGGATAGTTGTTGGCTGTCGCTAGGTGATCAAAAACAGAAGATATGTTGGCGGTGGACGGCGTCAACCCTTGGATCGGGAATGCGAGAAAGCCTGTCACTACGGTCGCCCCCGTCACATTGAACCCGGTATAGTTCTTGTCGTTGGCCTCATTGGCACTTCCCTGCCCGGCGCTGCTTGTCGTATCAAGAATCGACCAGACATACTTCTGCCCGGAAGTGGCATTGGATGGAATGGTTACGGCCTGGTTGACGCTATACGTACTCCCTGCCGCAATGGCGGGGATGCTGACAGTCGCCAGCAGGGCATCGGATGTGCTGACGGAACTGGTTGACGCATTCAGCCGCAAGTTCATTGTGGAGGCACTGGCTGCGCTACCGCCCTGATTGCGCACCGTCAGGGTCACGGTTGCGGCCGATCCGGCATTTCCGCTCGTGGGGTTGACGGCCAGGTTTTGGGCAATCAAGTCCGGCAGCGTCACGGCAACCGTCACATTGAACCCGGTATAGCTCTTGTCGTTGGCCTCATTGGCAGTTCCCTGGCCGGCGCTGCTTGTCGTATCAAGAATCGACCAGACATACTTCTGCCCGGAAGTGGCATTGGATGGAATGGTTACGGCCTGGTTGACGCTATACGTACTCCCTGCCGCAATGGCGGGGATGCTGACAGTCGCCAGCAGGGCATCGGATGTGCTGACGGAACTGGTTGACGCATTCAGCCGCAAGTTCATTGTGGA
>MHBL01000386.1 GCA_001803235.1 Lentisphaerae bacterium RIFOXYA12_64_32 | reverse complement strand
TGTCGGGGTGGGGAGTGCATGTGGGGTCAGAACGTGGGCGCCCAAATGGCGCACCACTCGTCGTTCGGCACCGGGAGCGCGACGCGCATCTCTGGTTGTGCAGTGAAGCCGGCGCGCATCTGGTCGGCTCCCGCGGAGGCGCGCATCAGAAGCACGCCCGAGAGGTCGTCGTCGGGAGATAGCGAAATCGGCAGCGGCGAAGTGCGGTGTGGTGGCGATACTCCTGCAGGAAAGGCGGTCGGCGTGCGCTGCGGCGCGCTGGCCTCGGCCATAGCTCCGCGCCCAACGCGTGGCTGGCCCTCTTCGTCGACTGCGCGCGCGAAGTTGGCGACGAGCCCATCGTAGTCTTCCGGCGCTTGCGGGGAGAACTGAAACGGCGCATCGCGGATGAGACGCGCGAGCGTGAAGGCGTGCGCGGTATCAGGGTGTATTGGTGGGAGCCTCCACGAAGCGGGTTGGCGTAGCTTGCTGGGGTTGCGGATCTCGTTCTCGTCGTAATGATCTGGGAGCGGAGTATGCGGGTTGCGATCGCGGTCGAGAATGAGATTGGGCGCGCTGAGTAGGCAATCGGCTGGCAGATAGCAGGCGCGCACGGCGTCGATAGCGTAGCCCACACCGACCACTCGGCTGGTGAGCTCTTCTGCGTTGGCGGTGCGGACTTCGAGAATCTCGCGCTCGCACTTCTTGAACAGCGCGAGCGTGAGCAGGCAATCGGCAACTGGATCGTGCGACTCGGTGCGGCGCATCTGGCGGCCGGTGATTGCTTCGACAAGTGTGGCGAGGCCCGCGGCGCCCGTGTTGTCTGGTTGTAGCGTCGGCGGGATCATGCGGCCAGCAGCGGCGCTGATGCGATTGGCGAGCGTCTTCACGCTCGCGTACATGGACGTATCGATGACTCGCGACGCGGGCATGTGCACTCCAAGCGCACGTAGGTCGGCATCGAGGCCATGCCCTACTAAGACGACTTGTGAGGAGAGGAGGCGAAACAGGAAGGGGTAGACGGCCT
>MHBL01000385.1:114987-119137 GCA_001803235.1 Lentisphaerae bacterium RIFOXYA12_64_32 | reverse complement strand
TACTCGGTCGTTACATAGCTCAGGCTATGCGCCGCCCTCGTGCCTTGAAACCGGCTCAAGATAGCTGGCCGCAAATGCACAGGTTATTCTTGTACGCCGCCTAAGCAGAGTGAACGGCGGCCCCAGACCGAGAGGGAGTAACATGAAGATCGGACGTCTTGTTTGCGGTGTGTCTCTCCTGCTCCTTGCAGAGACGACGGCGGCCATGACCGGCCGCGAGATCTTGCAGGAACAGAAGGACCGGCATTCCGTCGACACCGAAGTCGCGACCGACACCATGGTCTTGGTGGACAGCAAAGGCAACAACGAGCAACGTGAGGTCCGCCGCTACTACAAGGCGCTGGCGGGTGACGAAAAGCGAGCCCTGGTGGTGTTCGTTGCCCCGGCTGACATTCGTGGCACGGCCCTGATGATTTGGAACCACGCCAAAGGCGAAGCGGACCAGTGGCTCTTCCTGCCCTCGCAGAACAAGCTGCAGCGTGTCGCCAGATCCAGCCGCAACAGCTACTTCATGGGGACCGACTTCACCTACGGCGACATGGAACCCGAAGACATCGACAGCTACGACTACACGGTGGCCCGAGAGGAAACGGTGGACGGCCAGGACTGCTATGTTGTCGAAGCCGTCACGAAGGCAGACGCGCCGAAGGAGAAGACCAAATCCCCCTATTCCAAGCGCGTTCTGTGGGTGCGAAAGGACATCCTTGCAACGGTGAAGATCGAGTTCTACGATCGCCGCGGGACGTTGGCCAAGACCCAGACGAACCATGACTTCGTCAATGTGAAAGGCACGGCCTGGCGGCCGCAGAAAGCGGTCATGGTCAACCACGCGCAGAACCACAAGACACTGATTGGGACCCGGTCCACGCAGGTGAATGTTCCTGTTCAGGATGATGTATTCACGGAACGACACATTCTCTCGGGCAAACACGTGGAACAGCCGTGAGCATGGTCGTCATCGGTTCCCGGAAGCGAGGTCCCGGGGTTTGCGCCCGGCAGTGGCGCGGGACGCGCGGGGCCGCAACCGACGACCGGCTGAGGCGACTTCACTTCGGTGCGGGGCGCGCCGAACCGCTGCCGCTGTAAGCGGGGGAACGTCGACGTTCGCAAGGTTGACAGGCCTTCTTGGCTGACGCATGGAGCAACAGGATATGCGGCCTCTCCTAAATTGGAGTTTCAGGCATCCGCTGATTGTCCTGCTTATCCTGTTCGTCGGGTCCTTTCTCTCCGTCACTCAACTGCCCCGCATCTACTTCGACGCATCCCCCGAAGGGTTGATGATCAAGAACGACCCGGGGCTGGAGTCTTACAGGAAGGCGATTGATACCTTTGGGACTGATCGGGTCATGGTGGTCTACGTGAAGGACCGGGACCTGTTCAGCCCAAAGAAGTTGGGCGCGTTGCAGAAACTGACCGATGCCCTCTCGGACCTCCCCGGCGTGCAGGCATGCGAGAGCCTGTTCTCCGTCTCTAAGCTCAAAGGCCAGGACGGCATCCTGGAGACGGGCCCGCTGCTGGAATTCGTTCCCGAAACGGAAGACGAGGCCAAGGCGGTCCTCCGCGACGCCTTGCGGAACCAGTTGCTGGTCCGCAGCCTGGTCTCCAGCGACGGCACGACGACCGCCATCAACTTGTATCTTGATCCATCCAATAGGGACCGCAATTTCTCCGTGGACATCTCCCGTCGCATCGACCAGGTGCTGGCCGGCTACAAGGATTCCTTCGGCGAGATATTCCAGATCGGGACCGCGTACATTTGGCGCGTCATCATCGAGAGTCTGAAGAGCAACCAGAAGACGCTGATTCCGCTGTCTGCCGCCGCGCTCCTGCTCATGCTGATCCTCACGACGGGTTCGCTCAGCGGTGCGGCCATGCCGGCGCTCACCACGGGGCTGAGTGTCCTGTGGACGCTCGGGTTCATGGGCTGGGCCGGTATTCCGCTGAACGTCCTGACGTTCATCATTCCGTCGCTGATCATCGTGATCGGGTCCACTGAGGATGTTCACATGCTCAGCGAGTACGAGGAGTCGCTCGAATCGGCAGAGAGTCACGGCGACCGCAATACGGCCATCCATATGATGTCGGCCAGAATGGGCACGGCCGTGCTCCTGACCTCGCTGACCACGATTCTGGGCTTCCTCTCCGTGATGGTCAACCAGATCACCATGCTCCAGCAGTTCGCCCTGGTGGGTGCGTTTGGCCTGTTCGTCAACCCGCTCATCACGTTCCTGGTGGCTCCGGTGTACCTCCGTTACCTGGGCGCACATCACGCGCCGCACAAGGGGCCGACGACCGTCGACCGGCTCATGCGGGCCTCGGCGGAGCGGTTGATGGGGTTCGTCCTGCACCACAAGAAGCATGTGCTCGTGGTCCTGCTCGGCAGCGCCGCGGTGGTTGGCCTGTTCAGCGTCGGCGTGAAGGTCGACAACGATGTGATGGGGTTCTTCCGGGCCGATTCACCCGTCACCCGGCGCGTGGCCGCCCTGCACCGGGACCTGGCCGGCGCGCAGTTCTTCTTCGTGACGATCAGCAGTGGAACGCCAGGAACGTTCAGGTTGCCGGAGAACCTGGTTCAGATCGACAGGGTGCAACGCATCTTGAGTCAGACGGGGGGCTTTGACAAGACCATCTCTCTGGCCGACCACCTCAAGATCATCCACCGTGAACTGAACGGCGGCCAGGACTCATTTCATGTCGTTCCGGACAAGGTTGAACGGGTCTCCCAATACCTGCTGTTGTTGCGCCGGGACGAAATCGAGCGCTATGTGAACGCGGACTTCAGCGAAGTCAACATCGTGGTGCGGCACAACCTCAACTCCTCGCATGCGCTGCTCAAAGCCTTGGATGCGTGCGAACGGGCGATCCGGAAGGAACTAAACCCGTACTTCCGGCTCAACTTCACGGGTGAGACGGTGCTGATCAACCGCGCCGCCGACTCGATTGCCGTCGGGCAGGCGACGAGTTTCGGCCTGATGCTGGGCCTGATCTTTGTCATCATGGCCATCATGTTCATGAATTTCAAGGCCAGCGTCATATCTCTGATCCCGAACCTGTTCCCGATCGCCATTTTCTTCGGCGTGATCGCCATCTTCAGGATTCCGCTGGACATCGGGACTTGCATGGTCGCCGATATTGCCATCGGCCTGGCCATGGATGACACCATCCACATGATGACCCGCTACAACAAGGAAATGCACACGCTGAAATCCGAGGAGATGGCGATCATCCGCGCCTATCGGTCCGAGTTCAAGCCGGTGGTGGCCACGTCCCTGGCCCTGGCGATGGGCTTTGCCGTGCTGGCGTTGTCCGACTTCATGCCGATCGTGCACTTCGGCCTGCTCGCCGCCATGGTCATGCTGCTGGGACTGGTCGGCGAAATGATGATCACCCCGGTCCTGCTGTCCTCGACCAAGCTGCTGACCCTGTGGGACATGCTGAGTCTGCGCCTGCAAGCGGATGTGATCGGCCGAGCCGAACTGTTCCACAAGATGCGCACCTGGGAGGTTCGCAAAGTCATCCTGCTCGGGCGCGTCCTTACCTGCAAGGCCGGCGAGTTCGTCTACAAGGAGATGGACCCGGTCGACTGCATGTACTTCATCCTGGAAGGGGAAGTCCGGTTGCACGGACACGATGATTCCTCCGGTGGCAAGGTGGCTTTGGCTCATTTCGGCCCCAGTGACGTCTTCGGCGAAGCCTATCTGGTGGCGCCGGGGACGAGTGCGGAGAGCGCACAAGCGGTGACCGACGTCCGGTACGTGGAGTTCAACTACGATGATCTGACCCGGATGCGCCTGCTGTACCCGTGGACCGCAGCCCAAGTCTACGAGAACCTGGCGCGCGTTCTGGGTAACCGCCTGGTCGTGAGCAGTATGCTGTACGTCGAGAGCAGGAAGGCCATGCCGTCCGGTCCAGCATGAACAGCACGCGCACTGCAACCGTCGAAGCTGGCTCTGTGGACCGACACGTCCTGTGGTCCTGCAGGATTGACAGGCGGTCTCTTGCAGGCCACTCCCGCTCGGTTGTGGCTCGGCCGGAGGCTGGTAGTGCCGCATTCACGCGGTCCGGGGTACGCCTGGCATCGGCACACGGGGACCGCCTGAAGGGCGTGTCGATTTGGTGCGGCAGCAGGCCTTCCAGAGTGGCGGGAGCG